>JASHQS010000031.1 GCA_030038995.1 Xanthobacteraceae bacterium | reverse complement strand
CGGTTTGGCTCATCGAAGCAGACCGGCGCGCATTTCGGCTTGACGCCGAAGAAGTATCAGTCCGGCCAGACCGATTACACCGGCAGGATCAGCAAGATCGGCGATGCGGCGGTGCGCGAGGCGCTCTACCAGGCCGCCCACGTCATGCTGACCAAGCCGGTCAAGGGCTGCGCGCAGCTCAAAAGCTGGGCGATGCGGATCGCCCGGCGCGCCGGCATGCGCAAGGCCAAGGTGGCGCTGGCGCGCAAGCTCGCGGTGATCATGCATCGCATGCTTGCTGACATGACGGAATTCGATGCGAACAAGGCCGCCACAGCCAAGTCGCTCGCTACGGCCTAACGAGGAGAACACGGTTTTCGGGCGGGCTACGACACCAGGCCGTTCCGAAGCGGCGTCCCTTCGCCGGGACGATGGATCAGGTCAGACCGCAATCCGGGACGTTGGCATTGCGACCACGCATCCGTAGATTGGCCGACCTATCCTCTGCGCACCCCATCAGGCGACGGCCTCAGCGCCGATCCCGTACAGAAGCAAGTCCCCGGCGATTGGATGACGCAATAGGGATTGACTTCCTCAGGCCCATTACAGAAGCCCGGATTGAGCGACAGCGAAATCCGGGCTCAGCTTGGCAATCGTCACTTGGAGTGCCGCTCCCGGATTGTGCTACGCGCAATCCGGGCTACGCTTCTTGCTCTCGTCGTAATAGTGAATCTCGTAGAGCAGGCAGCCGCGGTCGGAGCGGAACGGGCCGTGATGGACGCCGGGCGGCCGGCACGCGTAGGTCGGCGCCTCGAACGGCTCGCCGCCTTTGCCGTTGGCGTCGTTGCCGACCACGAGATCACCGGACACCAGATAGACCTCTTCCCAGTGGTCGTGCACGAACGGCGCCGTGGTGTAGACGCCGGGCGCAAAGCGAAGGAGCCGGGTGCGGCTGCCCATCTTGCGCGTCTCGTCGAGGTCGCTGGCGAGGATTTTCTGCTCGATGCCGCGCGGATAGCCGGGCGGCGTCACCCAGCCTTTGCTCATGTCGATCTTGTGAAACTCGAGATGCGGCTTGTTCATCGGCATGGACGTTTCCTTGTTGGTTCACAGCAAGTAGCCTGGATTGCGCGAAGCGCAATCCAGGGACGGCGATGCACTCCACACTGGAGCCCGGGTTTCGCTACGCTCAACCCGGGCTTCAAACTTTTGGTTCACAGCAGCGGCAGCGTGCGCACGCGATAGCGATGGCCGATGCGCCGGCCGAGCACGGGATCTTCCAGCTCATACTCGAACGCGTTCGACGCCCGCACGCCGCCGCGCGCCGCCAGCGTGCCGCAGAACATCAGCGTGCCGTCGGCAAGGCCCGATTTGTCTGTGAACTGCGCGATCAACTCGTCGGGGTCGAGCATCGCCGCGACCGAGCCCTCCTGGTAAAGCACGCGTCCGCTCTGGTCGGAAATATGCGCGCGCAGCACGAGCTTGTCCCAGTGCGGCGCCACGTCGTCGTAGGCCCAAAAGTCCGCGGCGATCGGCTTGTCGCACATCTGCTTGGACACCGACACCCCATAGGTCTCGACCTCGCGGTCGGTGTGGTCGGAGCCGGTGCCGACCCAGAGCCGGCCGCCATGCTGCAGCAAGACGAATTCGACCTCGCCGCTCGAAGTCTCGCCCAGAACCTCGATCGCGTCGTCGAGCGTGAGCCGCGCCGCGGCGGCGCGATAGAACACCGGCGTGGTCGGCGGGCGCTTGACGCCGAGCGCCGCGAGTTCGGCGATATGCTTCTCGACCGCAGCCTTGTCGCGCCCGGTCCAGCCGGCGATCACCAGCCGATCGATGCGGACGCTCGCGGCCGCGAGCCCGGTCTTGCCGTGCAGAGTGAGCGGAAGGACACGCGCGGACACGACACCTCCGAAAGCGAAAACGTGCAACGGTGCGGACCGCCGAAAGCCCGTGCAGCGCCGGGAGCGGTTCTGCTCACCTTTTACGTCGGTTTACGGCGACTTTCCCGGCGGTCGCGGGCCGTTGCATTGGGTGGGAGCGCATTGTACATGGAGGGAAAATTCGCGCAAACACGCGACAATAAGATCGCGACGGGCGCAAAGCTACGCGCTTTCGGGGTGCGACCTTTTTCGTCGCCGCTTGAAAATTCAAGGAGCCTCGCCATGCACGAGATCGCCGGACAGGTTCATTGGCACGAGCCGGTGGGCTTCAAGCGCGCCGGGTTCGGCAGGTTCAACCGGCCGAAAACGCCTTACGACCTGTTCATGGAATCGGAGGACATCCCGATCTACCGGGATATCGGGGTGCGCAAGGTGCAGAACCTGCCGCTCAAGCCGTGGCAGCGCATGGGCGGCCGCGGCACCTACATCCAGTTGCACGGCACCGAAGGCAAATGGGGCTCTTACGTCGTCGAGGTGCCGGGCGCCGGCGCGCTCAACGCCGAAAAGCACATGTACGAGGAAATCTATCTGGTGGTCGAAGGCCGCGGCTCGACCGAAGTCTGGCTCGACGGCGACAACAAGCGCCACGTGTTCGAATGGCAGAAGGGCTCGCTGTTCTCGATTCCGGTCAACGCCATGCACCGCATCGTCAACGCCGGCTCGGCGCCGGCTCTGCTCCTCGGCGGCACCACCGCGCCGAATATTCTCAATCTCCTCAACAATACCGACGCGGTCTTCAACTGCCCGTATCAGTTCCGCGACCGCTTTTCCGGCGCCGACGATTTCTACAAATACAAGGACGACATCGAGCCGGATCCGGTGCGCGGGCTTGCCATGCGCCGCACCAACTTCATTCCCGACATCGTCAATTGCGACCTGCCGCTCGACAATCGCCGCTCGCCCGGCTGGCGCCGCGTCGAGCCGTTCATGACCGGCAATCAGTTCTATCTGTGGATCGGCCAGCACGAGAACGGCCATTATTCCAAGGCGCACGCCCACACCTCGGCGGCGGTGCTGATCTGCATCAAGGGCAAGGGCTACACCTATACGTGGCCGGAGCGGCTCGGCATCACGCCGTGGCAGGACGGCAAGACCGACGAGATCAAGCGCGTCGATTACGAGCCGGTCGGCATGGTTTCGGCCGCGCCGGGCGGCGCCCGCTGGTACCACCAGCATTTCGGCGCCTCGAAGGAGCCGTTCCGCCTCACCGCTTGGTTCGGCCCGCACAATCCCGGCCGCGAGCCGGGCCCGCCCGGCGAGAAGCACACCGACTACACGGCGATGGATATTCCGGAAGGCGGCACCGCCATCCCGTACTACATGGAGGATCCGTTCCTGCGCCGGGAATATGCCGAGCGCATGACGCGCGAGGGCGCCGAGAACCGCATGCGCGCCGAATATTACGAGCGTGACTACCGCGGGCTGTTGCCGCAGGAATGATCATCATCGTCATTCCGGGGGCGAGCGAAGCGAGGAACCCGGAATCCATACTCCCAGCACAGAGGGGCTATGGATTCCGGGTTCGCCGCTGCGCGGCGCCCCGGAATGACGGTATGAGGGAAACGCGCGCATGAACGAAGAAGCCCAGGGCGGCCGGATTTTTTTCTCCTCGACCGGACGCACTTTCGGCGAGGAAGACGAGCTGTGCGTGCTCTCGGTCGGCGTCGACATCGGCTCGTCGACCTCGCATCTCGTGTTCTCGCGCATCGTGCTGGAGCGGCTCGACAGCCGCTACGTCGTCACCGAGCGGGAAAGCTTTTATCAATCCGACATTCTGCTCACGCCCTATTCGGCCGAAGAGACCATCGACGCCGACGCGCTCGGTGCTTTCATTGAACGTCAGTATAAAGACGCGAAAATCGACCCTGATGAGATCGATACCGGCGCGCTGATCCTGACCGGCGTCGCGGTACGGCGGCGCAACGCAAGGCGCATCGGCGAATTGTTCGCGGCGCAAGCCGGAAAAATGGTGGCGGTGAGCGCCGGCGACTCGCTCGAAACCGTCATGGCGGCCTACGGTTCGGGCGCGGCGGCGCGCTCGATCCGCAACGGCGCGCCGGTGATGAACGTCGACATCGGCGGCGGCACTTCGAAAATCGCGGTGTGCGACGACGGCAGGGTGATCGACGTCACCGCAGCCGACGTCGGCGCCCGGCTCGTCGTGCTCGATGCCGACAGCCGCATCGTTCGCCTCGAAGAGGCCGGCCGCCGCTTCGGCGCCGATCTTGGACTGAAACTCGATATCGGCAGCGTGCTGAGCGAGGAGCAGGCGCGCGCGCTGGCGGCGCGCATGGCGGAGAAATTGTTCGAAGCCATGAAGGGCGGCGCGCCGCAGGCCGGCGGCGCCGCGCTCATACGGCTCGATCCGCTGAGCTTTCGCGGCACGCTGTCGGATGTCAGCTTTTCCGGCGGCGTGTCGGAATATATTTACGGCGGCGAAGCCAAGGCGTTCGGCGATATCGGCCCGCAGCTCGCCGCCGCGGTGCGCGCCCGGCTTGCCGATTGGGGCGCGCAATTGGCGCGGCCGGAAGCGCGCATCCGCGCCACCGTGATCGGCGCGTCGCAATACACGATGCAAGTGTCGGGCAGCACGATCTTCGTCTGGCCGCTGAAGACGCTGCCGCTGCGCAACGTGCCGGTGATTGCGCCGCATTTCTCGCTCGGCGAGGAGACGATCGATGCGGCCGCGGTATCGGCCTCGATCAAGGGCGCGCTCAAGCGGCTCGATCTCGACGGCGGCGACAGCCCGGTGGCGATCTTCGTGCCGTGGCGCGGCTCGGCGACCTACCGCCGGCTCGACGATTTCTGCAAGGGCGTGGCCGATGGACTCGAGGCGATAATCGCGCGCGGCCATCCCATCGTTCTTGCCGGCGACGGCGACGTTGGTGGGCTGATCGGCATCCATTATTGCGAGGAGATGAAATTCGACTGTCCGATCGTTTCCATCGACGGGCTCGAGCTGAAGGAGTTCGACTACATCGACATCGGCGCCATTTTGGACACCTCGGGCGCGGTGCCGGTGGTGATCAAGTCGTTGATCTTTCCGACCAGCGCCGGGCTGGGCAAGGATTGGCAGGCCGAGCGGGCGATTGCGCCGATCGCCGCCGGCGCGCCGTAAAGCTGTTACGCGGTCGCCGCGCTTTCGCTTTGCGAGCGGCTCAAGATCGCCCGCAGTTCCGGGATGCACGAGCCGCAATTGGTTCCCGCGCGCAACAGCGCGCCGATCTCGGCGACGCTCGTCAGCCGGCGGTTCGCAATCGCGCGGTGCAGCGCCTCCAGCCCGACGCCGAAGCAGGCACAGATGGTCTGGCCGTCGGCCTGCGGCGACGCCGCGCCGGCGGCGCCGGCGGCACCGGCGAGCACCAGCGTGCGCGCTTGCGGCTCGATCCGCTTGCCAAGGAGCGCTGCGAGCGCGTCGCGCGAGGGCAGCGCCGACTTTGTGCCGGCAATGAAGAGACAGGCGTCGAGCCGCCGTCCGACCAGGCTGGCATAGCGGAACGTGCCGCGCGCCGGGTCGGCATAGATCACGAGTTCCGCGGCGGCCGGCGCATCGAGGAGCGCGGAAATCCACAGCTCGCTGCCGCGATCGCGGGGCAGCGGCTCCCAGCCGGTCAGCGTGAAGGCATGGCCGCGCTCAAGCGGGACGCGCCCCCAATAATACGGGCCGTGCGGCACCTGGTCCGACGCGCGCAACAGCAAGCCGTGCCACCGCGCTGCCAGCGCCGCGACGCGGACCGGCGTCGCCTTGAGCTCCGGCTGTCCTGAAACAGGATCCGCCGCCGCGCCGACAAGCGCGTCGATCGGCCCGGCGGACGTGAACTGATCGGTCCAGTGCATCGCTGCAAAGAGCTCGCCCTCGCGCACGTCGCCTGAGAGCCGGACCGGCAAAACCGTGGCGCCGTGCGCGCTTTCGATCCGCGCGAGGTCGCCGTCGTCGAGACCGTTCCGCGCCGCATCGGCGGGATGAATGTCGAGTGCCGGCTCGCGCTGATGCGCCATCAGCCGGAGCACGCGCCCGGTGCGCGTCATCGTGTGCCATTGGTCGCGCACGCGTCCGGTATTGAGGAGAAACGGCCAGCGTGCGTCGGTCGCCACCGCCGGCGGCCGGTACGGCGTCGGCACGAAATGCGCGCGCCCATCCGCGGTGGCAAATCCGCTGCCCTCTCCGAACAGGCGTTTGGCGTTTGACCAGACCGCCGCCGTGCCGCGCGGCAGCGGCCAATGGACCGGCGCCAGAGCGTCGTACTCTTCGTCGCTCAAGGCCGCGAGCGCGCCGATATCGAAGATGCGGCGCCCCTGCCCTTCATTCTCGAACGCCGACAGCGCGGCATGCTCGCGGAAGATCTGCGCCGGACTCTCGTAGCTGAACGCCGCGGCAAATCCCATGCGGCGCGCCACCTCGCTCAACATCCACCAATCCGGTCGTGCCGCGCCCGGTGCGGCACGGAACGCGCGCTGCCGCGAGATGCAGCGTTCCGAGTTGGTGACGGTGCCGTCCTTCTCGCCCCACGCCGCGGCCGGCAGGACGACGTCGGCGAAGCGCGTGGTATCGGTGGGCCAGCAATCGCTGACGGCGACAAACGGACAGGCGCCGAGCGCGGCGCGCACCTGCCCCGCGCGCGGCATGCTCGCCGCCGGATTGGTGTTGAGAATCCACAGCGCCTTGACCTTGCCGCCCAGCGCCGCCTCGAACAGATCGACAGCCTTGAGACCGGGTTTCGCGGCGATGCGCGGCGAGCGCCAGAACCGGCGCACGCGCGCGATATCCGTGGGCGTGAAGCTCATGTGCGCGGCGAGCTGGTTGGCCAGCCCGCCGACCTCGCGGCCGCCCATGGCGTTAGGCTGCCCGGTCAGCGAGAACGGCCCCATGCCGGGCTTGCCGAGCCGGCCGGTTGCCAGATGGCAATTGATGATGGCGTTGACCTTGTCGGTGCCGGCCGAGGACTGATTGACCCCTTGCGAGTAGACGGTCACCGTGCGCGCGTTCGCCGCGAACAGTTCATAGAAGCGCGCCAGGTCCGCGGCGGCGACGCCGCAAATCGCCGCGGCATCGCCGAGGCTCGGCGTCGATAGCCGTGCCGCTTCGGCCGCGGCGGCAAAATCGCTGGCGAAATATCGCGTCCACGCTGCATCGCAGACGCCGTTCTCCGCGAGATGCACCAAGAGGCCGGTGAAGACGGCCACGTCGGAGCCGGGACGTATTGCAAGGTGAATGTCGGCGGCCTCGCACGTGGGCGTGCGTCGCGGGTCGACAACCACCACTTTCGTGTTGCGCGCCTGCCGGGCGGCGGCGAGACGCTGATAGAGCACCGGGTGACACCACGCGGTGTTGCTGCCGACCAGCACGACGAGGTCGGCTGCCTCGATATCTTCGTAGCAACCGGGCACGATGTCCTCGCCGAACGCGCGAACATGGCCGGCGACCGAAGATGCCATGCAGAGTCGCGAGTTGGTGTCGATATTGGCGCTGCCGATGAAGCCTTTCATCAGCTTGTTGGCGACGTAATAGTCCTCGGTCAGGAATTGGCCGGAGACATAGAGCGCCACCGCGTCCGGCCCGTGCTCGGCCATGGTCCGCGTGAAAGCCGCGGCTATACGATCGAGCGCGTCGTCCCAGCTGGTATTGCGTCCACCGATCTGTGGGTACGTAAGGCGGCCATCGTTGGCGAGCGTATCGCCCAGCGCCGCGCCCTTCGAACAGAGGCGACCGTTGTTGGCTGGATGATCCTGATCTCCCGAGACAGTGCGGTCGGCGGCGACGCGCAGCCCGCAACCGACGCCGCAATAGGGACAGGTGGTGCGGATCACGCCGCGTGCCATTGCAGCTCTGCGGCTCGATGCATGCCGGCGCCGTCGATTCTCGCCGCACTATCACGCGGCGTCGGTTCGGCGCTCACCCGCTCGGCAAGGGCGCGGCCGAACACGATTTGATCGCGGAACGATGCGACGTCGACTTTGTCGTGCATCAGCCGCACGTACCACGGGCCGTCGGCTACCTCCCCATACAGGGTGGTGCCGACGACCCTGTCGCCGCGCAGGATCAGTTTTTTGTAGAGACCGCCCTTGGCATCGTGCAGAGTAATCTCCTCGTCGCCGTCGTCCGCGGCGGCGAGAGCGCCAGCCGAGAAGACGTCGATTCCGGTTATCTTGAGACTGGCAAAGGCGGGAGGCGGAACGTATGCGGCGCTCAGGTCGCCAGCGAGCCGGGCCGCGCATACTTTCGTCTGTTCCCAGATTGGCGCGACCAGGCCGAAAACCTGGCCGTTATGCTCGATGCATTCGCCGACCGCGTAAATATTCGGATCGCTGGTCGCCATGTCGTCGCCGACCAGGATGCCGCGGTTGGCATCGAGCTTGGCGCTGCGCGCCAGATCGATATTGGGCCTGATCCCGACCGCGAGCACGACGAAGTCGGTGGCGATGCGGCGCCCGTCCGTGAGCACGACCGCCTCGGCGCGCTCGGTGCCGACGATTTCCTCGGTCTGGCTGTTGGTGAAAAAGACGACGCCGCGGGCTTCAAGATCACGCTGGAGCAGCGCGCCGGCAGCGGCATCGAGCTGGCGCTCCATGAGCGTCGGCATGAGATGAACGACCGTGACCGCCATGCCGCGGCGCTGCAACCCCCAGGCTGCTTCGAGGCCGAGGAGCCCGCCGCCGATCACCACTGTGCGCCGTTTGCTGCGCGCCGCTGCAATCATCGCCTCGACATCGGCGATGTCGCGGAAGGCGCGCACATTGGGCAAGCCGACGCCTGGAATTGCCGGCACCAACGGCTTCGACCCGGTCGCCAACAGCAGCTTGTCGTAACCGACAGTACGTCCGTCATCGACCGCTATTCGCCGCGCAACAGCATCGATCGCCGTGGCGCGGCAACCGGCAATCAAGCCGATGCGGCGGTGCTCGTACCAGCCGCGCGGGTTGATGACGATGTCCTCGAATGTCTTTTCGCCCGCCAGCACCGACGACAGGAGGATACGGCTGTAATTCGGGTGCGGCTCGGCGCCGATGACGGCAATGTCGAAGCGGTCGGCAGCCCGCGACAGCAGCTCCTCGACCGTTCGCATTCCGGCCATTCCATTGCCGACGACGACGAGCCGTTCGCGGCGCCGGCTGCCGGTTCCGACCATTACACACGGGCCTTGGCGAGATGGACTCCACTTCGCGCAAAAAAGCTTTTGCGCAGATAGAACCACCACGTGAGCGCGATGCAGGTCACGTAAAAGGCGAGGAAGACCGCCAGCGCCCGATGCGGACCGCCGCTGGCGGCGATGGAGGCGCCGAATCCGCGCGGAATGAGATACCCGCCACAGGCGCCGACTGCGCCGATGAAGCCGAGCGCGGCGGCGCTCTCGACACCGGCCGCTTTCATGGCGAGCGTCCGCTCGGCCTCGCCCAATCCCTTCACCGCCCGCATCTTCTCTTCGCGGAAGATCGACGGGATCATCCGGTAGGTCGAACCATTGCCTATTCCGGTGGTGACGAAGAGAACCAGGAACATCGCCAGGAAATCCGGAAAGTCCCTGACCTGGACGAAATACATGACCGCAACGGTGGCGGCGCCCATGGCGATGAAATTCCAGAACGTCACGATGGCGCCGCCGATCTTATCGGCCAGCAGTCCGCCCAACGGACGGCACAGCGACCCGACCAGCGGCCCCAGAAACGCGATGCCGACGGTGACCGCCGGGAATAGCGTCTTGATCAGCAATGGAAACGCGGCCGAGTAGCCGATGAACGAGCCGAACGTTCCGATGTAGATATAAGACATCACCCAGGTGTGCTTGCGGCCGACGATCGCCAGTTGGTCTTTGAATGTCGAGCGCGCCGAGCCGAGATTGTTCATGAACAGGAACGCGCCGGCCACCGCGATCGCCAGCGGCAACAACCACATCAGCCCGGCATTCGCCAGATAAACGCCGCCCCGGTCCGGCGTCAGCCGGTAAAGGTTGACGAGGCCGACACCGAGCAGAATCGGCGTCAACAACTGCACGCCGCTGACGCCGATATTTCCGCCGGCCGCATTCAAGCCGAGCGCCCAACCCTTCATGCGGTCCGGATAGAAGAACGAAATATTGGCCATGCTCGAGGCGAAGTTGCCGCCGCCGAGGCCCGCCGTGGCCGACGCCGCCAGCATCAGCCAGAACGGCGTTTGCGAATGATTGACGAAATAGGCGAGCGCAATGGTCGGAATGAACAGCACCGTCGCGCTGAAAACCGTCCAATTGCGGCCGCCGAACGTCGTTACGGCGAACGTGTAGGGAAAGCGCATCAGCGCGCCGACGAGTCCCGGCAGCGCCACGAGCTGAAACAACTGCGCCGTTGTGTAGTGGAAGCCGGCCTGCGGCAGTTTGGTCGCGACGATGCTCCAGATCAGCCAAACCGAGAAGCCGATGTGCTCGGCGACGATGGACCAGATCAGATTGCGTCTGGCGACAAACTTCCCTTTGGCCTGCCAAAATTTTTCATCGTCGGGATTCCAGTCTGCAATCCACGTTTCTCGCATGGCCATCGGTGTGTCCTTGTCGATCCGTCCTTGTTGTCAGGGACGAACGCCCTTCGCGCTCCGCTCACGCAAGCGATGTGCCAATCTCGCAGTATTGAAAAACCAGCCGTTTCGTCGCCGTCAGGCGCATCGAGTGCGCGCTTAGCAGGCGACGCGGCGTCGATTTGTGCAGCGCACAAATTTTGGACGAAGTGCCGGCAAAACAGGCGGCGCGCTGATGTCCGCACGCCCGCGATCCCTCTTAAGCCCCTGAGATTCCGCCAAAGAACAAAGTCAGCCGGATGGCACGACTTTTGCCGAGCAGTATTGCGCGGTCGGTGTTGCGAACAGCGGAGGTGCGCGCAAGCGGAGCGGAAAGAATGCCGGGCGATTTCGAACCTGAACAAAAGCGCTATCTCGAAGGCTTCATGGCCGGCCTGCAGATCGCAAAGAGCGCGCGATCGGCGCTGGGCAACGGCGCGGCGTCATCTCCGGCGCCGCCGGCGGCGAACGGCAACGGCACGGCCGGCTCGGAGCCGTCTGGCGCTGATGCTGCGGCGCTGGCCGCGCAGGACCGCGTGCTCAAGACCGGCGGCAAGCTGTCGGACCCGGAGCGATTCAAGCGCGAGCTCAATCCGCTCGATGGTTATGAGCGGCTCAAGCAGCAAGCCGCCAACAACGAAGCGCCCAAGGTCGACGATAATTTCCGCTGGCGTTTCTTCGGCCTGTTCTACTGCGCGCCGACGCAGAAGGCCTATATGTGCAGGCTGCGCATCCCGAACGGCATCCTGAAGCACTGGCAGCTCGCCGGGCTTGCCGATCTCGCCGAGCGCCACGCCGGCGGCTATGCCCACGTGACCACGCGCGCCAATCTGCAGATGCGCGAGGTCGAGCCGAAGCACGCCGTGGCGATGGTGGAGGCGATTCAGGACCTCGGCCTGTGCTCGCGCGGTTCCGGCGCCGACAATATCCGCAACGTCACCGGCACGCCGACCGCAGGCATCGATCCGCAGGAATTGCTCGACACCCGGCCGTATGCGCGCGAATGGCACTTTCATATTCTCAACGATCGCTCACTGTACGGCATTCCGCGCAAGTTCAACGTCGGCTTCGACGGCGGCGGCAAAATCCCGGTGCTGGAGGATACCAACGACATCGGCTTCCAGGCCGTCGCCGTGAAGGACGGCTTCGGCATCGCGCCCGGCGTCTGGTTCCGGCTGATGCTCGGCGGCATCACCGGCCACCGCGATTTTGCCCGCGACACCGGCGTCCTGGTCAGGCCCGCGCAGGCAACCAGGGTCGCCGACGTGGTGGTGCGCGTCTTCATCGACCACGGCGACCGCACCAACCGGGCCAAGGCGCGGCTCAAATATCTGCTCGACGCCTGGGGCTTTGAAAAATTCGTCGCGGCCGTGGAGCAAAAACTCGGCGCGAAACTCACGCGTGCGCCAGCCGCGGCCATTGCGCCGCGCCCCGCCTTCGATCGCCTCGCCCATATCGGTGCGCACCCGCAGCGGCAGCCGGGATTTTGTTGGATCGGCGTGGTGCTGCCGGTCGGCAAGCTGACGGCCGGACAGATGCGCGGCCTCGCCAAGATCGCGGACGAATACGGCGACGGCGATGTCCGCCTCACGGTGTGGCAAAATCTGTTGATCTCGGGCGTTGCCGAACACCGCGTTGCCGAAGCCGAAACGGCCATCGCGGCGCTCGGCCTGTCCACCAAGGCAACGTCGATCCGCGCCGGTCTTGTCGCCTGCACCGGCAATGCTGGCTGCCGGCTGGCGCTGTCGGATACTAAGCGCCACGCCGAAGAGATCGCGCAATGGTGCGAGTCCCGGCTGCAAAAACTCGACTCGCCCGTGAACATTCACCTCACCGGCTGCCCGAACTCCTGCGCGCAGCATTACATCGGCGACATCGGCCTTCTCGGCGCCAAGGTGCAAATCTCCGAAGACGGCGATCGGGTCGAGGGCTACCACATTCACGTCGGCGGCGGCTTTGGCCCGGACGCCGCCTGCGGCCGCGAAATCTTTCACGACGTCAAGGCGCAGGACGCGCCCACCATGGTCGAGCGGCTCATACAAGCCTACCTCGCAAATCGCGCCGCGCCGCAGGAAAGCTTTTCAGCCTTCACGCGCCGGCATGAGATCGATGCCTTGAAGGCGCTGTGTGTCGTAGCCACCGCAGAATAGGGCAATCGCGTTTCGTCATTCCGGGGCCGAGCCAACGGGTCCGGCCCGAAGTGGCCGGCCCGATGACAAGCTCCGCGAGAAACCCGGAATCCATAACCCCTGCGCCGGGGTTATGGATTCCGGACTTGCCGCTTCGCGGCAATCCGGAATGACGAAGCCCCAGCACAGGGATATGGATTCCGGACTCGCCGCTTCGCGGCGATCCGCAATGACGACCGAGGCGGCCGTGCGCCGCGACGCGGCACTGCGACGCGGCATGGCGACCCGGGACTCGACCGGCAATTTGCGCCTTTCGTCCGAACCGGATTTGGCTATGCTGCCGCGCAATTCGCGGAGGTTCGCCATGCGTTCGTTCATCGGGTCCAGCGCCAACGAGGGCATCAATCCGAGCTCCGGCGAAGAGGTGCAGCAAGCGGTGACGAAGCTTTATTCCGCGTCGGGTGACGTGGTGCAGCGCGCGCGGCAACTGATCGCCTCGCCGGCGGAGCAGAAGTAAACGCCATGCGCACCGGGGCTGATTATCTGCGCTCGCTCCAGGACGGACGGCGCGTCTATCTCGACGGCGAGCGCGTCGCCGACGTGACCAAACATCCAGCGTTCCGCCAGGCGGCACGCTCGCTCGCCAATCTGTTCGACATCGCCGCCGATCCGGCGCTGCGCGAGCGCATGACGTTTGCGTCGCCGAAAACCGGCGCGCCGGTGTGGCGCGCCTTTCAGATCCCGAAAAGCGCCGCCGATCTCAAGGCGCGGCGCCTGTTCTGCGAGACCTGGGCGGAAGCGACCTTCGGGCTGATGGGCCGCACGCCGGATCATGTCGCCAGTTTCTTCACCGGTTACGCGGCGGCGCCGCAAGTGCTGGCGGCCGGCGGCAACCAGAAATTCGCCGACAACGTCGTCGCCTTCTACGAGTTCATGCGCGACAATTACGTCTACGCCAGCTACGCCATCGTGCCGCCGCAGATCGACCGCTCCAAGCCGGCGCACAAGCAGAGCGATCCGACGCTCCATGCCGGCGTGGTCAAGGAGCGCGACGACGGCATTGTCATTGCCGGCGCCCAGCAGCTCGCCACCGGCGGCCCGCTGTCCGATTACATTCATCTGAGCTGCATCCATCCGCTGCAGCCAGGCGACGAGAACTACGCCAATTGCCTCGCCGTGCCGGTCGCCGCCGAGGGCGTCAAACTTTATCCGCGCCGGCCGTTCGCGCGCGCCGGCAACAACGCGTTCGATTATCCGCTGTCGAGCCGGTTCGACGAATCCGACGCCTACGTGGTGTTCGACAACGTGTTCGTGCCGTGGGAGCGCGTCTTCATCTACCGCAACGTCGAGCTGTCGCGCGACCAATGGTTCAAGACGCCGTCGCACGCCTACGGCAATCATCAGGCGCAGGTGCGCTACGTGACCAAGCTGCGCTTCATGGCCGGCCTCGCCCAGCGCATGAACGAGATGACCGGCAACATCGCGGCGCCGCCGGTGCAGATCATGATGGGCGAGCTTGCCGCGCTCGCCACCGTCTACGACGCCATGCTGCTCGCCCACGAAACCGCGGCGCCGGTGCGCGACGGCGTCGCCTGGCCGTCGACCGTCATCCTCTATTCGGCCATGGCGCTCCAATCGGAGCTCAATGGCCGCATGCTGGAAATCATCCGCGAGCTGGCCGGCTCGGCCTTCATCACGCTGCCCTCGTCGGCAGCCGATTTCGACAACCCGGAGATCGCCGCCGACCTCGAGCGCTACATGCGCGCGGCCGCGACCGACGCCAAATCGCGCGTCGCCCTGATGCGGCTCATCTGGGATTTTCTCGGCACCGAGTTCGGCAGCCGCCACGCCCAATACGAAAAATTCTACGGCGGCGCCTCGTTTTTGGTGAAGCAGAACGTCTTTCGCAACTTCGATTTTAAGCGGGCCACGGCGCTGGTGGAGAGGGCGCTGAATTTGCCGGAGGTGGAGTAATATGGATACGGCACTTCATAGCGCTCATACCAACCGCACTTGATTTTGACCGTCACCCTGAGGTGCTCGGCGCGAAGCGCTGAGCCTCGAAGGGCGACGGCCCCGGCGCCTCGGCCGCATCCTTCGAGGCTCGCTTCGCTCGCACCTCAGGATGACGGAAATGAGTCATCGACGAACTCGGCAGGTGTGACCCGGTCTTCAGATTAACCGACATCGCCACGCTCATTTGCCATGATCACGCGCCGCCTATGTTCCGCCGCGGCACGAACCAGCCGCTTGCTAGGCCGAGGCGGATTGATCAACGCGTCGAAGAAGGCCTGCCGATCGCGTTCCGACAGGACCAGCGCCTCATGCTCGGCGATCGTGCGCCGCGCCGCATTCGCGAGCGTGGCTACGCAGAACTCAGTCACTTTCCGGCGCTCGAAATTTGCCGCGCGCTCGATCAACGCTTTGGTCTCCTGATCTATCCTAAAATCGAGACGTTCGGCGCGCACTGGCGGATGACGCAGACTCTTTGCGTGCTTGCGCCCCATAGCTTAACCCCCGTTCGATCGTCAATTAAAGCATATCTCGCTCAGATAGCACCACGTTCTCGTCATGCCCGGGCTTGACCCGGGCATCCATGCGGCTTCAACGCAGCATAGATTGCGGCGTCAAGCGCCGTTTGAACAAACGCGCTTTCCTCAGGCATATCGAAATTACGCCTCCGCGTCCGCCATCTGCGGCACCGTCGGCGATGCCCCGGCCGGCTTCGCCGGTTCGAGCGCCGCGGCGACGGCTTCTTCGACGCGCTCGAGCCAGGTGAACTCCATGTCGCGGCGGGCGATTTCGGGGATGTCGTCGAAGTCGCGGCGGTTGCGGGCGGGCAGCATGACGCGCTTGATGCCGGCGGAGTGCGCGGCCACGACTTTTTCCTTGATCCCGCCGACCGGCAGCACGAGGCCGCGCAGGCTGATCTCGCCGGTCATCGCCGTGTCGCTGCGCACCGTGCGCTCGGTCAAGAGCGAGACCAGCGCCATGAACATGGCGACGCCGGCGCTCGGGCCGTCCTTCGGCGTGGCGCCGGCCGGCACGTGGATATGGATGTCGCTCTTGTCGAAGCGCGCCGGATCGATGCCGAGCGCGACCGCACGGTTCTTCACGATCGACAAGGCCGCGGTGGCGCTTTCCTTCATCACGTCGCCGAGCTGGCCGGTCAGGATGAGCTTGCCGGAGCCGGGAATGCGCGTCGCTTCGATGAACAGGATGTCGCCGCCGACCGGCGTCCAGGCGAGCCCGGTAGCGACGCCGGGCACGCTCGTTCGCATCGCGACTTCGCTTTCGAATCTCGGCGCGCCGAGGATCGGCACGAGGTCATCGCGGCTGATGCGGATCGGCCCCCTGCTCCCCTCGGCGATGCGCACCGCGGCGTGGCGCAGCGCCTGGCCGATCGAGCGCTCCAGGCTGCGCACGCCGGCCTCGCGCGTGTATTTGTCGATGATCTCGCTGATCACGTCGTCGCCGATCTCGACCTGACCGTCCTTGAGCCCGTTCGCTTCCATCTGGCGGCGGACGAGATAACGCCGGGCGATCTGCAGCTTCTCCTCGGCGGTGTAGCCGGCGAGGCTGATGATCTCCATGCGGTCGCGCAACGGGCCCGGAACGGTGTCGAGCATGTTCGCGGTGGTGATGAATACCACGCGCGACAGGTCGAACGGCACGCCGAGGTAATTGTCGCGGAACGTGTTGTTCTGCTCGGGATCGAGCACTTCGAGCAAAGCCGCGCCGGGATCGCCCTGGAAGCCGGCGCCGAGCTTATCGATCTCGTCGAGCATCATCACGCAATTGCGCGCGCCGGCCTTGCGGATCGCCTGGATGATGGTGCCGGGGAGCGCGCCGATATAGGTGCGGCGGTGGCCGCGGATTTCCGCCTCGTCGTGCGTGCCGCCGAGCGAGACGCGCACGAACTTTCTGTCCATGGCGCGCGCGATCGACTGGCCGAGCGAGGTCTTGCCGACGCCGGGCGGCCCGACGAAGCACAGGATCGGCGCCTTGCCGGACGGCGCCAGCTTGCGCACGGCGAGATATTCGATGATGCGCCGCTTGATCTTGTCGAGGTCGTAGTGGTCCTCGTCGAGGATGCGCCGCGCCTCGACGATGTCGATCGGCTTCTCCTCGGGCAGCTTCCACGGCAGTTCGATCAGCCAATCGAGGTAAGTGCGCACCATACCGTATTCGGCGGCGGCATCCGGCATGCGCTGCAGCCGGCGCAGCTCCTTGCGCGCCTGCTCTTCGACCTCTTTGGGCATGCCGGCATTGCTGATGGCCTTGTCGAGCTCGGCCATTTCGGCGGCCTTGCCCTCTTCGCCCTCGCCGAGCTGGCGCTGGATCGCCGCCATCTGCTCGCGCAATAAAACTTCGCGCTGGCGCTCGTCGAGCGCCGCCTTGGTCTGGCGGCCGATTTCCTGCGACAGGCGCAGCACCTCGATGCGCTGCACAAGGAGCCGCAAGACCTTGTCCATGCGCGCGGCGATGTCGACGGTCTCGAGGATTTCCTGCTTCTCCTCCGGCTTCACGTCCATATAGGCGGTCGCCAGATCGGCGAGCGCCGGCGGCGCATCGATCGACTGGATGGCGGCGAGCAGATCCTGCGGCACTTGCGGCAGCAGCCCAATCGCCTCGAGCGTCTGCGCCTTGAGATTGACAAAGCGCGCCTCGATCTCGGGGCCGCCCACGCCCGGCTCGGGTATGCGCACCACGCGCGCGACCAGGAACGGCCAGCCCGACAGATATTCGGCGATCTGAAAGCGCTGCTCGCCCTGGCAGACCAGATGATTGCTGCCGTCGGGCGCGGTGAGGTAGCGCACGACGTTGGCAACCGTGCCCATGCGATGCATGTCGAGCGGCGCCGGGTCGGCAACCTCGGCGTCGCGCTGCATCAGGATGCCGACTTGGCGCTGCTCGCGGATCGCCTGCTGCGCGGCGGCGATCGATTTCGGCCGGCCGAGCGTGATCGGCAGAACGAGCCCGGGAAACAGCACGGTGCCGCGCACCGGCACGATGATCAGCGCGTCGGCGGGCAGCGGCGGCAGCGGCGGCGGCGGCGCGGCGCCTCGTCCAGGCTCGCTCGATGACAGCATTTCGACATCAGCCACGGTTCGGCCCCGCTTTCTGCAACGTGACCAGCAGGCAGCCGGCGATGGCGGCGCGGCGCACGCCGCTGTAGCGGCCGGCCGGCAGCCGCAGCCGCCGGTAAAAACGGCCTTGCGGCAGTTCGAGCCGATGAATGGTCGCGGTGCGCAATTCGGGCGGCAGGACGCGCGTCCCGGCAATGACCAGATCGCCGTCTTCGATCACCGCCTGGGCATCGTCGACACCGACGCCGGGCAGCGCCACCAGCACCAGCACCTCGTGATCGCTTTCCAGAATATCGACCGGCGGCTCCCAAGCCGGCTGCCGCGCCTCACTCGCCGCCGGCCGAAACAGCGCGCGGTGCATCCGTTCGGCGCGGGCGAGCATCTCGACCGCTTCCGACCACATCCAATCGCGGGCCAAGTCGCGGGCCATGAAAAGAACCCCTCCAGTTCAAGTGCCATATGTGTGGCGGCGCCGCGCCGAATGCAACGTCGCCGGGGTCCTGGCGCGGCGGCCGCGGCGGGCCGCGGCCGGTCCGGTCTCATATTGATCGGGACGGGCTGGAACATGCGCGCGGGCTGCCGGATTGATGCCGCATAGCGGGTGTAGTGGCTCCGCAAGCGCCGCGGACCGCGGAGGCGCGATCGAATGAGCCAATGGCGCGAAAATTCCGGAAGCGGCCGAGCGGGCCAACCATCCCGGCGCCTGCCAAAATCCCCGTATCGCTGACCGTCAACGGCGCGGCGCGAGAGATCGTGGTGGCGCCCTGGGTGACGCTGCTCGACGCGCTGCGCGAGCATCTCGGGCTGACCGGCACCAAGAAGGGCTGCGATCACGGCCAATGCGGCGCCTGCACGGTGCTGCTCGACGGCCGCCGCATCAATTCCTGCATGACCTTCGCGGTCATGCAGGACGGCGCCAAGGTGACCACCGTCGAGGGCTTGGCGCGCGACGGCACGCTGCATCCGGTGCAGCAGGCCTTCATCGACCATGACGCGTTCCAGTGCGGCGCCTGCACGTCCGGACAGATCTGCTCGGCCATCGGCCTGATCGCCGAAGGCAGAGCCAAGACCGTCGAAGAAATCCGCGAGCTGATGAGCGGCAATATCTGCCGCTGCGGCGCCTATCCCAATATCGTGGCGGCGATCCGCCAGGCGATGGAGCGGGAACGGTCATGATCGATTTCCAATATACGCGGGCTGCGGACATAGCCGACGCGGTGCGCCAGATCGCCGGCGATCCGGCGGCGAAATTCATCGCCGGCGGCACCAATTTGATCGACTTGATGAAGGAGAACGTCGAGCGGCCGTCACGGCTGATCGACATTTCGCGCTTGCCGTTGCGGGAAATCGAAGAGACGCCCGCGGGCGGCTTGCGCATCGGCGCACTGGTGCCGAATTCCGACCTCGCGCACCACCCGCTGGTGGCGGAGCGTTATCCGCTGCTGGCGAGCGCGATCCTCGCCGGCGCCTCGGCGCAACTGCGCAACATGGCCTCGACCGGCGGCAACCTCCTGCAACGCACGCGCTGCTATTACTTCTACGATACCGCGACGCCCTGCAATAAGCGCGCGCCCGGCAGCGGCTGCGCCGCCCGCTATGGGCTCAATCGTATGCACGCGATCCTCGGCTCGAGCGACGCCTGCATCGCCACGCACCCCTCCGACATGTGCGTGGCGCTCGCCGCACTCGAAGCCAAGGTGCACGTGGCCGGCCCGGGCGGCGAGCGCGTGATCGCATTCGCCGATTTTCATCGCCTGCCCGGCGACACGCCCGAACGCGACACCAACTTGCGCGTCGATGAGATCATTACCGCGGTCGAGCTGCCGGCGCGCAGCTTTGCCGCGCATTACAGCTACCTGAAAATTCGCGATCGGCTGTCCTATGCGTTCGCGCTCGTTGCCGTTGCCGCGGCGCTGGAATTCGACCGCGATGCCATCAAAGAGGTGCGCCTGGCGCTTGGCGGCGTCGCCCACAAGCCGTGGCGCGATGTGTCCGTCGAAGCGGCGATGCGCGGCGCGCCGGCAAGCCGCGCCAGCTTCGCCCGCGCCGCCGAGGCGATGCTGCGCGACGCCAGAGGGTTTGCGCACAACGCGTTCAAGATCGAGCTCGCTCGCCGCGCCATCGTGCGCGCGCTGACCCAGGCTGCCGCCGGCACGCCGCAGTCGCAATCGGTCAAAAAAATCCGGTGAACGCCATGGCCTATATCGGCACGCCCACCTCCCGGGTCGACGGCACCGCCAAGGTCACCGGCACGGCCAAATATGCCGGCGACGCCGCGGCGCCGGGTCTGGCCTACGGTGCTGTCGTCACGTCCACCATACCCAAAGGCCGCATCGCGAAGATCGATGCCGGCGCGGCGCTGCGCGTCGCCGGCGTGCTCGACGTGCTCAGCCATGAAAACCGGCCGCGCATGGCGCGCCGGACGGCGGCCTACAAGGACGACGTAGCGCCGGAGCAAGGCTCGCCGTTCCGCCCGCTCTACGACGACAAGATCCTGTTCAGCGGCCAGCCGATCGCGCTGGTGCTCGCCGAGGAATGGGAAATCGCGCGCTTCGCCGCCACGCTGGTGCGCGTCGAATACGACGTGGCGCCTTTCGTCACCGATCTGCATGTAGAGCGCGAGCGCGCCTTTGCGGTCGAGCAGCCGCATAAGCCGCGCGGCGACGCCGACAATGCCCACGCCGCTGCCGCCGTGCGCCACGAAGCCGAATATTTCATCCCGATCGAACATCACAACCCGATCGAGTTGTACGCGTCGACGGTGCTGTGGCAGGGCGACGGCAAACTCACCGTCTACGACAAGACCCAGGGCGTGCAGAACGTGGGCAATTATCTGTGCGCCGTGTTCAACTTAAAGCCGGTCGAGCTGCGCGTGCTGTCGCCGTTCATGGGCGGCGGCTTCGGCTCGGGGCTGCGCCCGCAATATCAGGTGACGCTGGCGGTGCTGGCGGCCCGCGCGCTCGAACGCCCGGTCCGTCTCGTGCTCACCCGCCAGCAGATGTACGCGCTGTGCTATCGACCGGCGACGATCGAGCGGCTCGTGCTCGGCGCGGAGCGCGGCGGCACTCTGGACTCGGTCGGCCACGAAGCGATCGCGGTGACCTCGCAATACGAGGATTTTGCCCGCAACGATACCGGCTGGTCCGGTCAGCTTTACAAAAGCCGCCACGCCAAATACGTGCACCGGCTGGCGCGCGTCGATCTGCCGACGCCGTCAGATATGCGGGCGCCGGGCGCCACCACCGGCGTCTATGGACTCGAATGCGCCATGGACGAGCTTGCGGTCGCGCTCAAGCTCGATCCCGTCGAGCTGCGGTTGCGCTGCTATTCGGACCGCGACCAGCACGAAGACATTCCCTACACCAGCAAAAAACTGCGCGAATGCTATCGCCAGGGCGCGGCGGTGTTCGGCTGGGACAGGCGCAATCGCGAGCCGCGCTCGATGCGCGACGGCAGCGAGCTGGTCGGCTGGGGCATGGCGAGCGGCGTCTGGGAAGCCCTGCAGATGGACACCGCCGTACGCATCGTGCTCGGCGCCAACGGCCATGCCGAGATATCTTGCGCGTTTTCCGACATCGGCACCGGGACCTATACGATCGTGGCGCAAGTCGCCGCCGACCTGCTCGGGCTGCCGCTCGAGGCCGTCACCGTGCAGCTCGGCGATTCGACGCTGCCGCAGGCGCCGGTCGAGGGCGGCTCGTGGACGGCCGCCTCGGTGTCGCACGCGATTGCCAAAACCGCCGACGAAATCCGCAAGGAGCTGTGGCGATTGGCGAAAGCCATGCCGAATTCGCCGCTGGCGGCTTCGCGCCTTGACGACATTGCGCTCGCCGACGGCAGGATCATCGACAAGAAGGACGGCGGCCGCGGCGTGCCGATGGCCGACGCCATGCGCCACGGCCGCCGCGATCGGCTCGCGTGCGAGAGCACCAACACGGTCAAAGAAGACACTTCGCACGCCCGCAATACCCATTCGGCGATCTTCGCCGAGGTGAAAGTGGACGAGGAGCTTGGCGTGATCCGCGTCACCCGCGTGGTCAGCGCGGTCGCCGCCGGCCGCATTCTCAACACCAAGACCGCGCGCAGCCAGATCATGGGCGGCGTGGTCGGCGGCATCGGCATGGCGCTGCACGAGGAAACGCTGGTCGATCACACGCTCGGCCGGATGATGAACGCCAATATCGCCGAGTACCACGTGCCGGTGAACGCCGACGTGCACGATATCGAGGTCATTTTCGTCGATGAGCCCGACGATCTGGTCAACCCGCTCGGCATCAAGGGGGTGGGCGAGATCGGCATCGTCGGCGTCGCCGCGGCCGTCGCCAACGCCGTCTATCACGCCACCGGCAAGCGCGTGCGCGACCTGCCGATCACCGTGGACAAGCTGTTGCGCTAAGAACCTGACACCAAGTCCCCTTGGGCTTCAGAATTCCCGCCAGTTTTCGGAATGCTGTCTCAAATCTTGCTCAACCCATTTGGTGACCGTTTGAAATATCGAGTCCTTATGGGCGCGATCCATCGCGTATTTCGACGAATACGTCGATATGACTAAGCCATTGATATTAGCCCATGGACGAGTCGTGTCGTCATATCCGCCAGACGGCACAAGAATCGTAGAGGGTTTTCCTTGACCCAGCATAAAACCAAACTCCTGAGCTATGCTTAAGCTGGTAGTTCCCTTGTCTTCAAACTCCGGAGAGCCGCCGAACACAGCAGCGATACATCCTGCGCAGTTCCACAACCGAACAAACACTTGATGCCAAGCGAAGTGAAGTTGCCCAGGCTCCGGCAGCGCAATGACCGGTAAGCAGTCGTTTTCCTTCAAAGCCTCATGCAATTCCTTGATATGTTGGCCCGCAAGAGTCGCCTCATCGTGAAATCGTTGAGCAATAAAGACAGGGGTTGCTCCCGGTGGAATTTTCAATTTCTTTCTCGCCTCGAGTATTTCCTCTTGCACCTGACGTGACGGCCTGACAATACGATCGGTTCTCCGCGTAACGTAGATTAGACTTTCTGCGCCCCGCTTTGGATTAATTTTAATTTTGAAATCAAATTCCTGAAATTCGATCTGCCGCTCCAGCCTCTGCTTAATTTCTGCGGATTTCTGCTCTATGAACCGTGTGGCGTCTTCGGCCGAGATTGACAATTCTTCAGCCGGCTCGCATACGGCGATTAATGTCGAATGTTTCTCATCCAGTCGACCACCTCGTTTGATCAGTGAGGCCAAGACGTTCAAACCGGCGTCGCGGATAACGGAAGTCTGCGCACGAAATGCCTGCGGGAGATCGTACGCGCGGCTCACATAAGTGAATGCACCGTGTCTTGGGAATGTATAGCGAATCATTCGTCGACTTGTTTCCGCAGAGACCACAACGGAATTCAAATCAATCTTTTCACCTAAGTTCCTGTCAAACAGCTGGAGGCGATCGCGCCAGTCCGTATTGGTGATCCACCCATCCTTCACATGAGCCGTCGTGAGCCATCCGAGGTCAAGTTCCTTATGAATTAGGGGCAACTCCTGTGTCTCGTGTGTTAGTGGGATGACAGACGCCTGGCCGTAGAATTTTCCTAATTCTACTCGCAGCGCCGATATCATCGCATCATAATCCTTTAATTCTATTTGCTCGTTCGCAGGCTCGACGAACATGTCGATGTAGTGGTCACGTCCTCCATTGATAGTTACTGTTTCGCAGAGGGCGATGTTCAACGCCGTCGGTATCAGCCGAGCAACTTCGCTGAGGACGCCACGTTTATCAGTCGCAAGTACCGTCACTCGTCGAATAAGTGGGAGCTTCTTCGGCGGAAGAACGGATCCGATAATGTCCCCCGCCGGTCTGCCAGACGGTCTAACGATTGCCAGATTAACGGTCGTGCCTTCGGAAAAACTGAGCGGCGCTCGCACAAACCATGGGACAGGCAAGCCGTGATAATTAGGAGACCCGGAGCGCGGAAGCCGGATCAATTCGCTCAGTATCTGCATCGATTATCCCCAGTTCTGGGCGGGCGCATTACACACCGGACGGCAGGCCGAGGATCGCGTATTCGGCTACGCTGCGCAATGACTATTCACAACCCTCGCGCGCAAGGCTCGGATCCCTGCAGCCACTTCCGACCTCCTGCCGCTGGCAAACCGGCGCTGATCGGGTAGAGTGTCGCCTCCCAATGCGGCTGCGGGAGAGGGAGCGAACGACGCATGGCGCAGGTTTTCGTCTGCAACGAGCTTGAAATGAAGGCCGGCGACGTTCGCATCGTCCGCCAGGACCGCATCGAGGTCGGCGTCTACCGGCACGCCGGCGCCTATTACGCTTACCGCAATCACTGCGCCCATCAGGGCGGCCCGGCCTGCGAGGGCATCATCCGCAACAAGGTCATCGACCTCCTGGGCCCCGACAAATCGTTCCTCGGCCAAACCTACGACGACAACGAGCCGCACATCGTCTGCCCGTGGCATGGCTGGGAATACAAGCTCACCACCGGCGAATGCGCGCCCGACCCGAAGCTGCGGCTTCGGCGCCACGAAATCGTAAAGCGCGAGGGAGGCGTTTATGTCGTCATCTGACGTGCTGGAGCGGCCAGACGAGCTTTTGCTGCCGCGCGCGGCCGGCGTGCTCGCCGCCGCGCTCAGCGATCCCGACCGCATCGCCGATGCCGAGTTGCGCGCGCTGATCGCCAATGCGCTGCGGCTTTACGCCGCCAAGGCCGAGAACGGCATGCGCACGCCGCTGCCGGAAAACGGCGGCGGGGTGACCATCACCGACGCCATGATCGCGGTCACCGATCTCCTTCATGCGCTCAACGTGCAACTGTTCGAGCTCAGCATGTGGCAGGCGATGACCGGCAACTGCATTGCGCCGCATCAGCGCGTCGATGCGCCGCCATCCCGATAGGCTCATTTCAGGGGAAACGCCATGAACGTAATAACGCCCATCGTTCGCGACCCGAACGCGGAAAAGTTCGACACCAAAAAACTGCTGGAGCACGCCGAGCAGCAGGCCGCCGACCGCAAGTACGAAGACTTCATGATCGTCGACGTCGACTCGCACCATTACGAGACCGGCTCCTACAAGGACATTTTCCAGTACATCGAGGATCCGATCGTCCGCGACCAGTTCGTGCACACCAAGGGCCAGACCCTGATGCTGCGCTCGACCGGCGGCTTCCAGGAGATGGCCGGCCGCATCACCCGCTACGAACATCGCGGCACCGAGCCGGTGCCCGGCGCAGCGCGGCACCGCGACATCGTCGTGACATTGAAATGGATGGACGCGCTCGGCGTCGACGTCGCCTGCCTGTTTCCGACCCCGATGCTCGGCCTGGGCTTGAACCCGATCATCGAAGTCGAGGCGCAATACGCGCGCGCCTATAACCGCTGGCTGACCGAGCACATTCTGGCCGAGGAGCCGCGCATCGTCTCCATGCTCTACCTGCCAATGAACGATCCGGCTGCGGCACTGAGGATGGTCGAGGATTTTTCCGGCCGCCAAGGCGTGGTCGGCTTCCTGGTCACCACGGTGCGCTACAAGCCGCTCCACGACAATGCCTACATGAAGCTCTACCGCGCGCTGGAGGAGCGCGGCCTGCCGCTCGCCTTCCACGCCGCGACCAACTGGGGCGACCAGAGCATGCACATCACCAACCGCTTCATCGCCAGCCACGCGCTCGGCTTCACCTGGTTCAACATCGTGCACATGACCAACTGGGTGGTGAACGGCATTCCGGAGCGCTTCCCCGGCCTGAAATCGGTCTGGATCGAGAGCGGGCTCGCCTGGGTGCCGTTCCTGATGCAGCGCCTCGACAACGAATACATGATGCGCTCGTCCGAGGCGCCGTCGCTCAAGCGCAAGCCGAGCGATTACATGCGCGAGATGTTTTATACCTCGCAGCCGATGGAGATGATCGGCAACCGCACCATGCTGGAAGAGACGTTCAAGATGATCAACGCCGAGACGCAGCTCGTTTACGCGTCGGACTATCCGCACTGGGACATGGACCTGCCGTCGACGATCTACGACCTGCCGTTCCTGAGCCTGCAGGCGAAGAAGAACATCTTGGGCGAGAACGCGCGCAAGCTGTTCAAACTCGATACGATCCTGTCGCCGGAGAAGAAAGCGCGGTTGAAAGAGCGCGCTGCCGCGGCGTAAGAAAGCGCCCGCTGGTTCAAGCTTGGAGCGTGATGATTTAGATCGACTCGAGGCTGACACTTGGTTCACCTCTCCCCGGAGGGGAGAGGTCGAGCGAGCGTAGCGAGCGAGGGTGAGGGGGCTCGGAAGCTGCAGTCTTTTTCTGAAACTTCCGAACCCCCTCACCCCGACCCTCTCCCCTCCGGGGAGAGGGAGCGCGTCGTGCGAGCACCGCCGCATCAACCTAAAATCATTCTGCTTTGGTCTTCGCGGCGCCGCGCACGCCATCGGCGAGCGCGTGGACCAGAGCGGTGACGGAAGCGACCGTCGCCTTCGTTGCCTTGTCGTCTGCATCCAGGCTTTGCCGCACCGCGTCGACCAGCGCCGAGCCGACCACGACGCCGTCGCCGGCTTGCGCGATGGCGCGCGCCTGCTCGGCGGTGCGCACGCCGAAGCCGACGCAGATCGGCAGCTCCGTGTGCCGCTTGATCCGCGCCACGGCGTCCTTGACTTTGGCCGGGTCGGGCGCGGCGGCGCCGGTGATGCCGGTGATCGAGACGTAATAGACGAAGCCCGAGGTGTTTTTCAGCACCGCCGGCAGCCGCCTGTCGTCGGTGGTCGGCGTGGCGAGGCGGATGAAATTGAGCCCGGCGTTGAGCGCCGGCAGACACAGCTCGGCATCTTCCTCGGGCGGCAGATCGACGACGATCAGGCCGTCGACGCCGGCTGATTTGGCGTCGGCGAGAAACCGCTCGGGGCCATAGACGTAGATCGGATTGTAATAGCCCATCAGCACGATTGGCGTCGCATCGTCGCCGCGGCGAAAGTCGCGAATGAGCGCCAGCGTGCGCGCCATGTCCTGCCCGGCTTTGAGCGCGCGCAAGCCCGCGGCCTGGATCGCCGGACCGTCGGCCATCGGGTCGGTGAACGGCATACCGAGCTCGATCACGTCGGCGCCGGCCGCAGGCAATGCTTTGAGGATCGACAGCGCCGAATCGTAATCCGGATCGCCGGCCATGGTGAAGGTCACCAGCGCCGCGCGGCCTTCCGCTTTCAGCGCTGCAAAGCGGCGGTCGATGCGGGTGGTGCTCACGGCTTGCGCGCGCTGCCTTCCAGGTACCGCGCTACCGTCTCCAAATCCTTGTCGCCGCGGCCGGAGAGGTTGACCACCATCAGGTGGTCCTTCGGCTTTTGCGGCGCGAGCTGCAATACCTTGGCGACGGCGTGCGCCGGCTCGAGCGCCGGAATGATGCCTTCGAGCTTCGACAGGAGCTGGAACGCGTTGAGCGCCTCGTCGTCGGTCGCCGACAGAAACGTGATGCGGCCGACGTCGTGCAGGAAGGCGTGCTCGGGGCCGATGCCCGGATAATCGAGGCCAGCCGAGATCGAGTGCGCCTCGTCGATCTGGCCGTCATCGTTCATCAACAGATAGGTGCGGTTGCCGTGCAGCACGCCGGGCCGGCCGCCGGCGATCGAGGCGGCGTGCTTGCCGCTGTCGATGCCTTGGCCGGCCGCCTCGACGCCGTA
>JASHQS010000283.1 GCA_030038995.1 Xanthobacteraceae bacterium | reverse complement strand
CTCAAGCCGATGCTGCGCGAGACGATCACCGAGCCCTGGCGCGAAGCGTCTTGGGACGAGGCGATCACCCGCGTCGCCTCCGAGTTCAAGCGTATCCAGAAGGCTTACGGCCGCGAGTCGATCGGCGGCATCACGTCGTCGCGCTGCACCGACGAAGAGACCTATCTGGTGCAGAAGCTGGTGCGCGCCGGCTTCGGCGTCAACAACGTCGATACCTGCGCGCGGGTGTGCCATTCGCCGACCGGTTACGGCCTCGCCAACACTTTCGGCACTTCGGCCGGCACCCAGGACTTCGACTCCGTCGAACACACCGACGTCGTGATCCTGATGGGCGCCAATCCCACCGATGCCCATCCGGTGTTTGCTTCACGGCTGAAGAAGCGGCTGCGCGAGGGCGCGAAACTGATCGTCATCGACCCGCGCCGCATCGATCTGGTGCGCACGCCCCATGTGGCGGCCCTCCATCATCTGCCGCTGCTGCCCGGCACCAACGTCGCCATGCTGACGGCGCTGGCGCACGTCGTCGTCACCGAAGGACTGGTGAACGAACAGTTCGTGCGCGAGCGCTGCGAATGGGACGCGTTCGAGCACTGGGCGGAGTTCGTCGCCGACGCGAAGAACAGCCCCGAGGTGGTCGCCAAGATTACCGGCGTCCCGGCGCAAAGTATTCGGCAGGCGGCGCGGCTTTACGCCAGCGGCGGCAACGGCTCGATCTACTACGGTCTCGGCGTCACCGAGCACAGCCAGGGCTCGACCGCGGTGATGGGCCTCGCCAACCTCGCCATGGCGACCGGCAATATCGGCCGTCCCGGCGTCGGCGTGAACCCAATGCGCGGTCAGAACAATGTGCAGGGCTCCTGCGACATGGGTTCATTCCCCCATGAGCTGACCGGCTACAGGCATATCGCGATCGACAGCGTCCGGCACATGTTCGAGATCGATTGGGGGGTGACGCTCGAAAAGGAGCCGGGGCTGCGCATCAACAACATGCTCGACGCCGCGGTCGATGGCACGTTCAAGGGCATCTACATCCAGGGCGAGGACATCCTCCAATCCGATCCCGACACCAGGCATGTGGCAGCCGGCCTGTCGGCGATGGAGTGCGTCGTCGTGCAGGATCTGTTCCTCAACGAGACGGCAAATTACGCCCACGTGTTCCTGCCCGGCTCGACGTTCCTGGAGAAGGACGGCACCTTCATCAACGCGGAGCGCCGCGTGCAGCTCGTACGCAAGGTGATGGAGCCGAAGAACGGCTACGAGGACTGGCAGATCACCTGCATGATCAGCAACGCCATGGGCTATCCGATGAACTACAGCCACCCGTCGGAGATCATGGACGAGATCGCGCGGCTGACGCCGACGTTCGCCGGCGTGTCGTTCAAGCTTCTGGAGGAGGTCGGTTCGGTGCAGTGGCCCTGCAATGAGAAGGCGCCGCTGGGCACGCCGGTCATGCACATCGGCCAGTTCGTGCGCGGCAAGGGCCGCTTCCTGATCACCGAATATGTCGCGACCGACGAAAAGGTCGGGCCGCGCTTCCCCCTCTTGCTCACCACCGGCCGCATCCTGAGCCAATACAATGTCGGGGCCCAGACGCGGCGGACCGACAATGTCATTTGGCACGAGGAGGACCGCCTCGAAATCCACCCGCACGATGCCGAAGAGCGCGGCGTGCGCGACGGCGATTGGGTCAGGCTCAAGAGCCGCGCTGGCGAGACGACGTTGCGGGCGCTGATCACCGAGCGCGTTGCGCCGGGCGTCGTCTACACGACCTTCCACCATCCGAACACCCAGGCCAACGTGGTCACCACCGATTTCTCGGACTGGGCAACCAATTGTCCCGAGTACAAGGTGACTGCGGTACAGGTTTCGCCATCGAACGGCCCGTCACAATGGCAGGAGGACTACAGCAGTCTGGTTCGTCGGAGCCGGCGGATCGTTCCTGCGGAAGCCGCGGAGTAGGGCCTTGCTCGATCCCACCTGCCGCGTTGAACGGACCGCTTGGCGCGCCAACGGGCGCGCCGGCGGCGAGCGGACGATTCCGGAAGAGACCGCGGTGGCCTTCACCTACAACGGCTCGTCCTATGCGGTGATGATGGCGACGCCGCAGGACCTTGAAGACTTTGCGGTGGGCTTCAGCCTGACCGAAGGCATCATTCAATCGCCTGCCGAGATCGAATCCCTTCAGATCGTCGAGGAGTCGATCGGCATTGAGCTGCGGATGCGCTTGACCGAACCGCACGCCACGGCGTTCCGCGAGCGGCGTCGTTATCTCGCAGGTCCGACGGGTTGCGGCCTCTGCGGCATCGAAACGTTGACCGAAGCCATGCGTAGGCCCAACGCCGTTGCCGACGATTCGACCTTTACGCCGAAAGAGATCATGGCGGCGCTCGACGCCCTGCACGGTTTGCAAGCCATTAACGAGATGACACACGCCGTACACGGCGCCGCGTTCTACCGCGTGGGCGAGGGGCTGGTGGCCCTGCGCGAAGACGTTGGCCGTCACAACGCGCTCGATAAGCTCGCCGGCGCGCTGGCGCGAAGCGGCATCAGCGGTCATGGCGGTATTTGCATTCTCACCAGCCGGCTATCGGTGGAACTCGTCCAGAAGGCGGCAGCGGTCGGCATCCCGGTTCTGGTCGCGGTATCGGCGCCGACGGCCCTCGCCGTTCGCACCGCCGAGGCTTCCAGCATCACGCTCGTCGCAATCGCGCGCCAGGACGGCTTTGAAATCTTCACCAGGCTTCAGCGCATAAAGGAACAGCACGCCGCCCATGTCCTCGCCTGACTTGCACGGTACCGACGGCAAATTGGTCTATATGGCCAACCAGATCGGCGCTTTTTTCAAGGCGCAGGATATGGATACGGCAGCGGCCAAGATTGCCGAGCATATCACCAAGTACTGGGACCCGCGCATGCGCCGCGCGATCGTCGCCCATCTTGATGCCGGCGGCGCAGGTCTCGATCCGGCGGCACGGCGGGCAGTCGAAACGCTGCGGCCGAAGCCATAGTGTTTGGTTCTGACCCAAAGTACCGCCGTCGCCTTCGACTTGAGCAGGAGTTTTTCCGTGCACACACGGCGCCTGCGGCGTCGTTTTCGCCATTTCAGCGTCCGCGGCCGGTAAGCTCAGCCCCGCCAACCGATGTCCGCGCGGCTACCACGATATGCCCGGTGGACTCGCGACCCGCCGGAGCGAACATGTTGAGCGCGAACCACGAGCGGAATGCCGCAATGTCGCCGCGCGATCCATCAAGGCGGAGCCGGCCGTCGCGAATGGCCTGCTCGATCGGGATGTGGCCGAGCCAGACCTGGGTGAGCGCGCGCAGACTGGCTTCGACGAAAAGGTCGACTTCGAAGCCGGGATAGCGGTAGCACAGATCGACAGCGCCGCGCTCGAACACCAGCCAATACCGGCGCCGGCTGATGGGAACGCCAGACAGCCGAAATTCGGCGACGTACCGGCTGCCGCGCGGCGGAGACTTGGCGAGGACGTTACGGCGGATATCCCACATCAAAAGGTCGGAATCCAGATTCGCGGTCTCGACGAGATCGTGACGCAGCCAGCGCTGCGCCCAAAGGCCCATTTTCTCGACGACTGGAAATAGCTCGCGGCCGGCCGCAGTCAGGTGATACTCGAAAGCGCTGCCAGCGCCGCGGCGGCGCTCGACGATACCCGCGAACTGCAGCTCTTTGAGACGCCGTGCCAACAGCGCCGAGGACATGCGGGGCACCCCGCGTTGAAGGTCATTGAAGCGGACGCTGCCGCACAGCAATTCGCGAACAACAAGGGGCGTCCACCGCTCCGCCAATATCTCGGCGGCAAGGGCGACTGGGCAGAACTGGCCGTATCCCCTCTTCTCGACCATGCACAATTCTACCACGCCGGGGCTGCGCCGTCACTTCAGATATTAAAGTTGTCGGACCATCGCGCCACGTCCACGCTGCGACAATGCCGCAATGGAGGTGCCACCATGACCCGATTTCTCGACCTGGAAGCACTCGTACAAATCATCGGTCCGCGCTTTGCCGAGGGCACGGCCGAACGCGACCAAGGCGACGCATTCGTTGCCGAGCACTACGATATTCTGAAAGAGCACAAAGTTTTCTCGGCGCTTGTTCCCGCCGACCTCGGGGGCGGCGGCGTGCGCCACAGCGCGATGTGCGCCTTCCTGCGCCATCTAGCGCATTTTTGCCCGTCGACCGCACTCGCGCTATCAATGCATCAGCATCTGATTGCCGCGGCCGTTTATAATCACCGCAATGGCCGGCCGGGGAAGAAACTGCTGGAGCGAGTTGCCGCCGACGAGACGGTTTTGATCTCAACAGGAGCCAATGACTGGCTGGAATCAAATGGCGTGGCAGAACGCGCCGACGGCGGCTTCCGGGTCAGTGCCAGAAAGCCGTTCGGCAGCGGTTCGCCTAAGGGCGGCGTACTGGTCACCTCGGCCCCGTATGACGATCCCAAGGAGGGTTGGCAGGTCCTGCACTTCGCCACGCCATTCACCGCTCCAGGCGTATCGCTGGCCGATGATTGGCGGACGCTCGGCATGCGCGCTACGGGCTCGCACACGATCATTCTCGAAAACGTGTTCGTGCCGGACGACGCTATCGCGTTACGCCGGCCGCGCGGCCGCTTCCACCCCGCCTGGAATGTCATCCTGACAGTGGCGCTGCCACTGATCATGTCGGTCTACACCGGCGCGGCGGAGGCCGCAGCGGCGATCGGCCGGGAACAGGCAAGGAAGCGCCAGGGCGATCCGGCCGTACCCTATCTGCTTGGCGAATTGACCAATGAACTGACGACTGCGCAGCTCGCCACGGACGACATGGTTCGCCTCGCCAACGATCTCGAGTTGGCCATGACGCTGGAGGTCGCCGACGCCATCCTGGTGCGCAAGACCATCGCTGCCGAGCATGTGCTGGCCACAGTTGAGAAGGCCTTGGAGACAGCCGGAGGCGCAGGGTTCTATCGCAAGACCGGACTCGAGCGGCTGTTGCGGGACGCTCACGCTGCGCAATTCCATCCGCTCTCCGGAAAGCGCCAGCACCGGTTCACTGGTCGCATCGCGCTCGGTCTCGACCCGATCGCAGATGCAGCCTGATGACGCTTGTTGGGCAACGCGCGGGCCAGGGGCGCCCGACTTCCGAAATGGAGTCATTCGCGAACATTGCGTGACAAGCACGTTATGTCCGGTTTCCTTCCGATTTGAAAGCGGGCAGGCACGGCACCACAGCAGAAGTGACGGAGTTCGAATCCGGTTTTTTGGGGGCCTTTTTCGTCAACAACGCAGCAATATCAAAAGCAGTTTTTGCTGCTGGTGCCCAGGAGAGGACTCGAACCTCCACGGTGTTACCCGCTAGTACCTGAAACTAGTGCGTCTACCAATTCCGCCACCTGGGCCCGTGCCGGATAGGTACGGAGCGGTCCGGTTCTTGTCAATCGACGCCGGCTTGGCGTTGCCCCGCGTTGCTCAAAGCCGCGTCGCGCCGGCCCTGTACAGCGCCAAGGCGTTGCGGTATCTGGCGCGGCGATGACGGCAAAAACCACGATCGAGACGCTGGTCACGGTGTTCGGCGGCTCCGGATTTTTGGGCCGTCACGTGGTGCGCGCGCTCGCTTATCGCGGCTACCGCATCCGCGTCGCGGTGCGCCGGCCGGAGCTTGCCGGCCATCTGCGGCCGATGGGCAAGGTCGGCCAGATCAACGCCGTGCCGGCCAATCTGCGCTTTCCGCAGTCGATTGCCGCGGCTTTGCGCGACGCCGACGCCGCCATCAATCTGGTCGGCATTTTGTTCGAGCGCGGCAACCAGCGCTTCGACGCGATCCAGGCCGCCGGCGCCGAAGCGGTGGCGCTCGCGGCGACAGCCGCCGGCGTTCGGCTCGTACACGCGTCGGCGATCGGCGCCGATGCCGCCTCGCCGTCGCATTACGCGCGCTCGAAAGCCGAAGGCGAACGCCGCGTGCTGGCGGCGCAGCCGCAAGCCGTCATCATGCGGCCGTCCATCGTGTTCGGCCCCGAGGACGATTTTTTCAACCGCTTCGCGGCGCTGGCGCGGCTGGCGCCGGCCTTGCCGCTGCCGGGCGGCGGGCATACGCGTTTCCAGCCGGTCTTCGCCGGCGATGTCGGCGAAGCGATCGCGCGCGCGGTCGACGGCGACGCCAAGCCCGGCACGATCTACGAGCTGGGCGGCCCGGACGTGCGCACGTTCCGCCAGATCATGGAATTCATTCTCGCCACCATCCGCCGCCGTCGGCTCCTTGTGCCGGTGCCGTTCGCGCTGTTGAAGACGCAAGCGTTGTTCGCGCAATTTTTGCCGAAGCCGCCGATCACGCCCGATCAGGTCGAATTGCTCAAGCACGATACCATCGTGTCCGAAGCGGCGCGGCGCGACGGCCGCACCCTCGAAGGTTTGGGCATCGTGCCGGAAACGATCGCGGCGATCGTGCCGACCTATCTGTGGCGCTTCCGCAAGACCGGCCAGTTCGACCCGCACACGGCGTAGGTTCAGCTTCCGCTCGTCCCCGCGCAAGCGCATAGGCGCTCACATAGGCCTCTGTTTCCCGGATGCGGTGCAGCGCGAAGCGGTGCACCGCTGATCCGGGACCGTCCCAGACTCCGCAACTTGTTACGATCCCGGGCGCAGCGCACCACTTCGCTGCGCTTCGTGCTGCGCTGCGCCCGGGAAACGCAGCTATGTTAGCGCCTATGCGCGAAAGCGGGGCCCCAGTCCTTTGCCAAACCTGGATTCCCGCTTGCGCGGGAATGAGCGGATTTCAGTCTAACCGTCAAAACCCCAGCGCCAGCGCGATCAGGCCGAGCGCGCCGACGACGATGCGCCACCAGGCGAACAGCGCAAAACCGTGGCGCGACACGTAGCCGAGCAGCGTCTTGACCACGAACCAGCCGCACACGAACGACACCGCAAAGCCGACGGCGATGAGCAGCGCGTCGTTGCCGGCGGCGAATTCGTGGCGGTTCTTGAACGCCTCGTAGGCGAAGGCGCCGACCATGGTGGGCATCGCCAGCCAGAACGAGAACTCGGTGGCGGCGCGCTTGTCGGCGCCGAACAGCATGGCGCCGACGATGCTGGCGCCGGAGCGCGACACGCCCGGCACCATGGAGAGGCACTGGATCACGCCGATGCCGAAATACATCGGCAGCGAGAATTTGGTGGCGTCGTGGTAGCGCGGATCGAGCTTGAGCCGGTCGACCCACAACAGCACGAAGCCGCCGACGACGAACATGGTGCAGACGATCCAGACGTTGAACAGCACGTTCTTGATGATGCCGTAGGCCAGCGCGCCGATCACCATCGCCGGAAGGAACGCAATCAAAACGCCGGCGACGAAGCGCCGCGCCTCGCGGTCGGTGAACAAGCCGAGCAAAAGCCGCCACAGCCGGCCGAAATAGATCGACAACAGCGCCAGAATGGCGCCGAGCTGGATCAGGACGTCGAACGATTTGCCGAACGCCTCGTCGTCAAAGCCGAGGAAGTGGCCGACCAGCAGCAGGTGGCCGGTCGAAGACACCGGGATGAATTCGGTCAGCCCCTCGACGACGCCGAGAAAGGCCGCCTTGATCACGTCCAAATGCATAGCACCTCCACGGCGGGATTTATTTCGGCGCCGGGCCCGGCCCGAATCGTGTCGGCTTAGTCGTTGCCGCAGCCTTGCGACCGACTTGTGGCGCAGCCGCGATTTCGCGGCAACCGCCGCGCTCCGCCATGCACAGGTTGCCTGCCGCGGCGCTTGCCCTATAGGTGTTGGGCTTCCGGTAACCGAATTCTAACCATCGCCCTGTTCGATCCACCGCTACGCCCGAAAGGCGAAGCCATCCCCACCCTTGCGCTGGCATGCTGACGCTGTTCCATCATCCGTTCTGCCCGCATTCGCGCTTCGTGCGGCTGGCGCTCGACGAACTGTCGCTATTGCCGCGGCTGGTCGAGGAGCGCACCTGGGAGCGGCGCAAGGAGTTTCTCAAGCTCAACCCGGCCGGAACCACGCCGGTTTTGCTCGAAGAGGGCGTGCCGCCGGTTCCGGGCGCGGCGGCGATCGCCGAATATCTCGACGAAACCCACGGGACAAAGCTGCCGCGGCAGCGGCTCTTGCCGCCGGAACCCGGCCCGCGCATCGAGGTGCGCCGGCTGATGAGCTGGTTCAACGATAAATTCTACGAGGAAGTGAGCGGCGCGCTGGTGATGGAACGGGTCTACAAGCGCTTCATTCCGGCGACCCTGGGCGGCGGCTCCCCCGATACCGAGACGCTGCGTGCCGCGCGCGGCAATATGAAGTACCATCTGGCCTATATCGGCTGGCTGATCCGCAGCCGCGACTGGCTCGCCGGCGACAGCCTGACCTATGCGGACCTGGCCGCGGCGGCGCATTTGTCGACCGCCGATTACCTGGGCGATGTGCCGTGGGACGAAGACGAGACAGCGAAAGCCTGGTACGCGAGGGTGAAGTCGCGACCCTCGTTCCGCGCGCTGCTCAACGAGACGTTGCCCGGCCTGGCGCCGTCGCCGAGCTACGCCAATCTCGATTTCTGACGCCTGCGGCGCTCAAAAGCGCACTCGCCGCGCAAGCGCGCGCGCTCGGCTTCGACGTGGTCGGGGTGGCGCGCCCTGACGCGATCCCCGTTGCCGCGGAGCGGCTGCGCGCCTTTCTCGATACCGGTGCGCACGGCGACATGGCCTGGATGGCGGCGAATGCCGCGCGGCGCGGCGATCCGCGCACGCTGTGGCCCGACGTACGCTCGATCGTCATGCTCGGCCTCAATTACGGGCCGGATGAGGATCCGCTTGCGCTTCTGCGGCAGCGCGACCGCGGCGGCATCTCGGTCTATGCCCGCGGCGACGATTATCACGACATCATCAAGCCGCGGCTGAAGACGCTCGCCCGCTGGCTGGTCGAACAGACCGGCGGCGACGTGAAAGTGTTTGTCGATACCGCCGCAGTGATGGAAAAACCGCTGGCCGAGGCCGCCGGCATCGGCTGGCAGGGCAAGCACACCAATCTCGTCTCGCTCAAGCTCGGCTCGTGGCTGTTCCTCGGCGCCATCTTCACCACGCTCGATCTGGTGCCCGATGCCGCCGCAGCCGACCATTGCGGCAGTTGCCATGCCTGTCTCGACGTCTGCCCGACCGCCGCGTTCCCGGCGCCCTATCGGCTCGATGCGCGGCGCTGCATCTCGTACCTGACCATCGAGCACAAAGGCCCGATCCCGCGCGCGCTGCGGCCGCTCATGGGCAATCGCATCTACGGCTGCGACGACTGCCTGGCGGTTTGTCCGTGGAACAAATTCGCGCAAGCCGGCCGCGAGATGAAATTGGCGGCGCGAAAAGATTTGCGGGCGCCGCTGCTCGCCGATTTGGCGCAGCTCGACGATGCCGCGTTCCGCGCGCTGTTTGCCAAAAGCCCGGTGAAGCGCACCGGCCGCGCCCGTTTTGTGCGCAATGTGCTGATCGCGATCGGCAATTCGGGTGAGCCCGCGCTCGCCGAAACCGCTGAACGATTGCTCGCCGATGCGGCGCCGCTCGTCCGCGGCGCCGCGGTGTGGGCGCTCGGCCGCCTCGACCCCACGCGGCTTGCGCGCGGCGCCGAACGCCACCGTGCCGGCGAAACGGATGTGGATGTCATCGAGGAGTGGAGAACGGCGCTTGGCGAGCTGCGCTGAGCTGCGGCGCGACGATCCGTCATTCCGGAAGCCGCGCAGCTTCTATCCGGAATCCATAACCACCGCCGGTGCAGAACCGCGCCAATCGTGGTTATGGATTCCGGGTTCGCGGGCAAACGCCCGCGCCCCGGAATGACGAGTATGGAATGATGTCGACGCTCCTCTGCTTCGGTCTCGGTTACGCGGCGGAGCATTTCGTCGGGCTCTATGGCGACGGCTTTGCCCGCATCGTTGCCACGGTGCGCGGCGCCGAACGCGCTGCCGTGCTCAATGCGCGGCCTGCCGGCCGGCTCGAGGCGCTGCTGTTCGACGGCCATTCGGCGACTTCGGAACTCGTTCGCGCCATCGGCGAAGCCGATGCGGCGTTGATCTCGATCCCGCAGGACGAAACCGGCGACCCGGTGCTGCGCGCCTGCGGCGACGCTTTTGCGCGCGCGCGCCGGCTGCACGCGGTCGTCTATTTGTCCACGGTCGGCGTCTACGGCGACCGCAACGGCGACTGGGTCGACGAGAACTCAGCCCCGCTGCCGACCTCCGAGAGGAGCCGCAAGCGGCTCGCCGCCGAACAGGTTTGGCAGGATTTCGGCCGGCGCCACAGTGTCCCCGTCGCCATCCTCCGCCTCGCCGGCATTTACGGGCCGGGCCGCAACGCGCTCACGCAGATCACCCGGGGCGACGCGCGCCGCATTTTCAAGCCGGGCCAGGTGTTCAACCGCATCCATGTCGACGACATCGCCCAAGCCATCGACGCCGCCTTGGCGCGCAAGGCGTCCGGCATTTTCAACGTCGCCGACGATGCGCCGTCGCCGTCGGGCGATCCGCTCGCCTTCGCCGCGCAGCTATTGGGCGTGAAGCCGCCGCCGGAAATCGCTTACCAGGACGTTGCGGCCAAAATGTCGCCGCTCGCCCGAAGCTTTTGGCAGGAATGCCGCCGCGTGAGAAACGACAAGCTCAAACGCGAGCTCGGCGTCACGCTGCGCTATCCGACCTATCGCGAAGGGCTAAGGGCGTTGTTTGAAGAACGAGACATTGCGTCCTTGCGAGGCGCGTAGCGACTAATATAAAAGATCAGAATAGAGCGTAAGGCGATTGCGTCGCTTCGCTCGCAATGATCCGCTAATGCAAGCTCGGCCCTTTGAGAAACCGGTTGCGCTCGCTCGATTTGACGCGCACGTCCATGGTGGCGCCGTCGCGATAGATGGTGAGCGGCACCTCGACGCCGGCCTGGCCTTGTGCCCAGATGCGGCGGAAAAAGGCGGCGAGGTCGCGCACCTCCTTGCCGGCAACCGAGAGCACGATGTCGCCGTTGCGCAGATCGGCCTTCTTGGCCGGGCCGCGCTCGGCGAGACCGACGATGACGAGCCGGTTCTCCACTTCGGTTGCGTAAAGGCCGAGCCACGGCCGCGGCGGACCTGAGCGCCGGCCGGTCTTGAGCAGATCGTCGAGGATCGGCTGCAACAGATCGATCGGCACGATCATGTTGATGTTCTGCGGCTGGCCCTTGTCGACGACGTGCTGCAGTTGCAGCGAGCCGATGCCGAGCAGTTCGCCCTCGGGCCCGATCAACGCGGTGCCGCCCCAGTTCGGATGCGCCGGCGCGGTGAAGATCGCCTCGTCGAGCACGTATTCCCAATAGCCGGCGAATTCCTGCTTGGCGACGATGCGCGCGGCGACCGAGCGGGCGCGGCCGCCGGCGCCGCCGACCACGACCCGCTCGCCGATCGGCGCGGCGGACGAGCGGCCGATCTCGAGCGCCGGCACGTCGAGCTTGGCGAGCGCCTGGACGAGGCCGAAGCCGGTTTCCTGATCGTAGCCGAGCACATGGCCCTGCACCGAACGGCCGTCGCTCAAAGTGAGCCAGATCGTTGCCGCTTCGGTGATCAAATAACCGATGGTGAGGACGAGGCCGTTGCCGCGAATGAACACGCCGTGGCCGGCGCGCTCGGTGCCCAGCGTTTCCGCGGTGAAAGCGTCCGCGGGAATGATCGCGTGCAGCCCGACCATCGCGGCGAGCGCGTGATCGAGGTCGTAGCCGTAATCCTCAGGTTTTGGCTGGGCGGCCGACGGAATCTTCCAGTCGCTCACGGACGGCATCTGGCGCTTCCTTCTGCGGCAAGCTTTGAGGCCCGATCCCTGTCCGCTGGCCGCTTTGTGCGTCTGGCGCAAGCGGACAGGGAATTATGTGTCGGGTTGCGGGCGCCGGATCAAGCCCATCCGAAGCCGGCCGCGGCGACGGCAATTCGCGTGGCCCGCCCAGACGGCAATTCGCGTGGCCCGCCCATTAGCGGATCGTTTACGCAATGGGGAGGAACATTCCGTTGCCCGACGAACCGCCCGGCGCGGGCGCAAGATGCGGCGGCATTGCCTTGTTGCCGCCCAATCTTATACGCACAAAGGGAGGGAAGTTCTCCGGGGCGTTGGGGGATCTGCCTTGCGTGTCTGCATCAGCCTGACCGTGATCGCGCTGGCGCTCGCCGGTTCCATCGGCGCAGCCGCGGCGCAATATTATCCGCCGCCGGCGTCGGGCTATGAGCCCGCTTCGCCGCCGCCTGGCTATCCGCCTCCTCCCGGCTATCCGCCGCCGTCATACTCCAGCGCGCCGCTGCCGCCGCCTCCCGGTGCCGCGCCGGCCGCGCAAAACGGCGGGCCTTATGGCTACGGACCGCCCGGCTACGCACCGCCGCCTCCGCCGCCGCAGCAGGAGACCGACGCGTATCCGCCATCGAACCGGCCGTATTACGAGCCCGACGACCGCTTTCCGCCGCAGCCGCTGCCCGCTCAGGGCGTGCCTGGCCTGCGGCCTCCGGCCGAAGTCGGCGCGGGTCCGGCCGGCCCGCCCTCGGCCGACATAACCGGCAGCGTGCAAGGTCCGGCCGCAGGCGCGCCGCCTCCGGCGAATCCGGCGATCATCGCAGCCCTGCCGCCGGAGGATCAGCCCGAGCAAGGCCCGCCCAAGCCGCTGCCGCCGCAATTCCAGCGCCAGCTCGTCGACTACGTCACCAGCGAGCCGGCCGGTACCATCATCGTCGATACGCCGCACACGTACCTCTACTTGGTCATGGGCCACGGCAAGGCGCTGCGCTACGGCATCGGCGTCGGCCGCGAAGGTTTTACCTGGTCGGGCACCGAGCGCGTCAGCCGCATGAAAGAGTGGCCGGACTGGTTTCCGCCCAAGGAAATGATCGAGCGCCAGCCCTACCTGCCGCGCTTCATGGCGGGCGGCGAAAGCAACCCGCTCGGCGCGCGCGCGCTCTATCTCGGCAACACGCTCTACCGCATCCACGGCACCAACCAGCCGTCGACCATCGGCACGTTCGTGTCCTCGGGCTGCATCCGCCTGACCAACCAGGACATCGAGGACCTCTACAGCCGCGTCCAGGTCGGCACCCGTGTGGTCGTGCTGCCCGGCTCGCCGCCGGCGGATACGGCGTCCGCGCAAGGCCCGGTCAGCCACTGACGTCGAGCGTCGTCGCAAGCGAGCGCCGGGCGTTGGCGCCCGGCGGACGACTTTCGCGGCTGTTGTACACGCCCACTCAACTGATCGGCGTGGCGCTCGAATTGAAAACGACCTGTGAGCCGACCACTCCGCCCAGGTTTACAACGACCGGCGTGTTAAGCACCCAGAGTTGGGTTGTCGGATCCTGCACCGCGCCCGGAAGCTTCTCTTTGTAGTAGAACTGGCCGGTCGTGGTCACTTGTATCGGCGGATTGGTCGGGAGGGTGCCGAACGAAACGCTCGCCGTCGCACTGTACTTCGTCTGTGGCGGCGCACTGAACACGATCTGCTGACCGAGTTGGAAGCTTTGTTGGCTCGTGTAACTTTGCGACGTTGTCTGGGAGCTTGCAGTCGTGAACGACGTGGTGATGGAGCCGGACGTCGAATCCACGTCCGGTACGCCTTCGGTCACGGTCACCGTCGCGCTCACCGTCGCCGACATCGAATACTGCAGCGTCGTCTGAGTGTTGACGGTATAGGTCTGGGTTTGCGCGATCTGCAGGGTGATCTGGATGGGCTCGGATGTGGAGTTCGTACCGCTAATGCTCTCTTCGATCGTCTGTCCTGGAGAAATTGACACTGTGTAATCCGAAGTGATCGACTGGATGACCGCCTTCTCCGGCTGGATGACGTTGCACTTGAACGCCTGGATCTTGTCGTTCATCCCGCGGTCGGTGAGGTTGAGCGTCGCTGCGTTGGTCCAGGTCCCGAACGCGTTGGCCGCACCGAGCGCGACCTGCTCCCCGGATCCGTCGGTGTTGGCGGCCAGCGTGAGCAACTGTGGGGGCGTCAGGCAAGGATAGTTGATGGAGGAAGCCTTTTGGTTGATCCACCAGCCGGACAGCGAGTTCACGGTCGCCGTGGCCCACTCGGCAAAGAAGATGGTGTTGAACGGGCCGGCGGAGTTCACGTCCGCGAAAAGCTGAAACCAGCCTGCGGACGAGTCCACTTGGCGCCAGATGCCGCCCGATAGGATGTCGTTGGCGCCGTATGCGACCAGGTCCACGGTCTGGACTTGCCCGTTCCCAATCAGGTCGACGCAGATGCCGGCCCCGGCGAAGTTGTAGCTGTTCGACAAGGAAACGACATTGTTAAACAGCGTGCAGACCGTGCCGGGCGGCAGATTGAACGCGATCCATGTGGCCGCGTCCTGAAGCGGGGTGCCCGAAAACGAGAAAGAGTATCCTTCGGGATATTGCGAACTGTTGGTGTCGACCGTCAGCGATTGGCTGGTCCAACTGTTATTTTTGTAAAGCACGATCTGACCGGGCTGTATGTTGCCGGAGTACGGGGTCGCGACTTTTGGCGGTTTGTAGAACGGAGCATCGTAAATGTTGGAAGCCATGGTCCCTATATCCTCCCGTTGGGAATTTGCCGACATGCGGTTCGCGACGAAGCGACGTCCGCCGTCACCACGCCGCACCGCGCGGCGCGATCCGGCCACTGCTCATCCGATCCGATTAGGTGGGGCGCCCGACCAAGCGTCGCCGGACGCACTGCAGTAGAGCAGAACCACGGGCTCTGGTCAACTAGTGGTCGCGTATTTCATAAAAACCCGGGAAGCGGGTCAGGCCCAAGACGACCAGTCCGCGGACGGCGGCCGACGTCATCGCGAGGATACGCGGTGCTGGCCGGCTCGCCGCCGGCGGCGCGTTTGTGCGAATGAGTGTGACGCAAAAGCTGCGGCGACTTCGCCGCGATTGAGCTAATGTCGTAAGTAACGGGTGATTCGGTTGCGCCGGCCGGCCTTTGATCGGCCGGCATCACATGCCTCGCGGCGATCTGACAATTGTGGCGCGTGCTCGAGTAGCGAAGGAATCGCGCGCGGGCGTTCTGCGAGGTCGAATGTTTCCCAATGTCCGACTGCTGATCGGGGCGCTGTTCATCGCGGTCCTGGTATTGAGCTGCGAATTCGGCGTGTTCGCCGCGCTGCGCGTCAGCCGCGAGCCGCTCCGCCGGTTGACTGCCGAGAGCGCCCCGCTGCAGCTCGCTGCCGGCCACAATGCACAACCGGCCGTGACGATTTCATGGGCCAAGCCGCTCGAGTCGCCCGTGCCGGCGGCCGACGCCGCGCCGGCCGGCGCCGCTACGGCCGCTGCGGCAGCGGCCGTGCCGGTGCAGCAAGCTCCGGCGCCGCCGCCGGCCCCGATGCTTGGCGCCAGCGGTGGTGCTGCACAAGAGCCGACGGCCGCATCGCCCGCGCTTGCGGCGCTGCCGGCGCGGCAAACGCCGGCCGCGGCGGCCATCGCGCCCGCGCAAGCGCGACCAGCGCCACCAGCGCCTGATCCGCAGCCTGCGCCGGATCCGCAAGCACATGATGCAGGCCCGAAGGCAAGCGAACCGCAGCCCGCCGCTGCTCCGGCTGTTGCGCTTACTCCCGTCGCCGCAAAGCCTGCGCCGGCGGCGCCGCAAGCCGAGATCACCGGCAGCGTGCCGCACGCCGCAACGCCCGACGTCGCGGTGCCGAACGCCGCGGTGCTGAACGCCGCAACGCCCGACGCCGCAGCGCCTAACGCCGCGGTGCCGCACGCCGCAACGCCCGACGCCGCAATGCCTGAGGCCGCGGCGCCGCACGCCAAGCCGACGCCGAAAGCCGCCCACAAGCCTGCCGCCAAGAAGATGCGCAAAGCCATGCGCAAGCCCGCTCAGGTCCGCCACGTCGGCAAAAAACGCGTCGTGCGGCGGGCGCGGGCGCCGGCTGCCGTGTCATCGGTCCAACCGGCCGCCACTTTCGACAATCCGGTGTTTGAATCCGCACCGCAATTTCAGAGCCCGGCAAAGAAACGACCCGCGGCCAAGCGGGCTGCGACGAACAAGAGTTTCGGCAATCCGTTCGGCACCCCATTCGGCACCCAATAAAGCAATCGTCGATTTCGCCGGCGGTGATCGGGATAAAAACTTGCCATCAGCAACCGGCGGCCATCATAGAAGTGCGATCGAAGAGCGCATACGATGATGCGCCTTGATCATCGCCGGATCGTTCCGCTTGATTCCGCTCTCCGTCCTCGACGTCTCTCCGGTCACGACCGCAACGCCCGGGTCGGCGGCGTTGCGCAACTCGCTCGACCTGGCGCAACTTGCCGAGCGGCTCGGCTATAAGCGCTACTGGGTCGCCGAGCACCACAATCTCGCAAACATCGCCAGCTCCGCGCCCGACATCATGATCGGCCAGATCGCGGCGGCAACGCGGAAGATGCGCGTCGGCGCCGGCGGCGTGATGTTGCCGAACCACGCGCCTTTGATGGTGGCCGAGCGCTTCAAGGTGCTGGAAGCGCTGTTTCCCGGCCGCATCGATCTCGGCCTCGGCCACGCCCCGGGCACCGACCCGGTCACCTCCTATGCGCTGCGCGCCCGCCAGGATGCGCGCGACGGCGACGATTTTCTCGAGCGCTTTCAGGAGCTGTTGCTGCTCGAGCGCGGCGGCTATCCCGAGGGCCATCCATTCCGCAAAGTGCGCGCGGTGCCGGCCGACGTGGCGCTGCCGCCGATCTGGCTGTTGGGCTCGAGCGGCTACAGCGCCGAGCTTGCCGCGGCCGTCGGCATGGGCTTCGCCTTCGCCCATCATTTTTCCGATTACGACGCCGAAAGCGCGATGCTGACATACCGCGAGCACTTCAAGCCGTCGGCGACCATGGCGGCGCCGTACGCCATCCTGGCCGCCGCGGTGATCGCCGCCGATACCGACGCCGCGGCCGAACAGCTCGCCTCGAGCGCCGATCTGCATTTCGCCCGCCGCGCCAAGGGCGAATATGCCCCGCTGGCGTCGCCGCAAGAAGCCGCCGCGTACGATTACACGCCGATCGACCACGAGCGCATCGCGCGCCATCGCGCCCGGCTCATTGTCGGCGGCATCGCGGCGGTGAAAGCCCAATTGCTGCAGCTCATCGAATCCACGCGCGCCGATGAACTAATGGTCACCACAATGGTTTATGATCATGCCGAGCGCCGGCACTCTTACGAGCTGCTGGCGCGAGCCTTCGCGCTTGCGGCGGGGGAGCGCGCGGGATGACGCCGGCCCTATGTTAATCCGCGGCGCTTCGCGGTAGCGTCATATTTGTGTTCTGCATTACCCTTAATCGAAGATATTCCGCGTGATTGCCGGCTGGCTGATAGCAGGAGGTTGGTGTGTCCAGTATGATTCGGGGGGCAAATCATCCGCTCGTTTCACCCGGGGTCGATAAATTGCATCGCGAAAGCGCCCGGCGCGGCTCCACGTCCATCCGCCTTGCAAAACACCTCCTGCTCGGCAATGCGTGGGTGCTGGGCCTCGGGCTGGCGCTGGCCGGCCCGCCGGCGTCGGCCCAATTGCTGACGGCCACACAGAAATCCAGTCATCGCGAGGCGGAGTACACGATCAGGCAGCACAGGCCCGGCCATCGCGAGGTCAAGCACGCGAGCAAGGAGCCGTTCGGCGACATGCCGAAAGGCTCGATGCAAATCATCATCTCGATCAATCAGCAGAAGCTGCACTTCTACAGCGACGGCAAGCATGTCGCGGACGCGCCGGTGGCGACCGGCGTGCCCGGACATCTCACCCCGCTCGGCGTATTCAGCGTGATTCAGCGCGACCGCTATCACCATTCGAATCTCTACAGCAACGCTCCGATGCCCTACATGGAGCGCATTACCTGGTCGGGCGTGGCGCTGCACGAGGGGCCGGGCGTCGGCCATCAGGCGTCGCATGGCTGCATTCGCATGCCGCACGATTTCGCCGCGCGGCTGTGGGAGCTGCCCACCATGGGGATGCGCGTGATCATCGCGCGTCCTGAATTGCGGCCGGTCGATTTCGCCGATCCGCATCTGTTCGTGCATAAGGACAAGCCGGCGCTGCCGTCGGCATCGCTGCCCGGACCGATCAAGATGGCGCAGACCGTTTCGGGCGCGAAGACCGATGCCGCCGCCGCGCTGCTGCCGGCGGCGGCCGCGATCCCGCATAGCGCCGCCGGCAATACCGAGCCGCCCCAGGCGGCGCAGGCCAATCCGCTAACTGCCGCTCCGGCCGGTGATGTGGCGCAGACCGCCAATCCGGCGCCGGCACCGGCGGCGTCCAATAAGGTCGCCGAGCCCGTGACGACCAATGGGGCAACAGGCGCTGCTGCTCGCGCCGAAGCGGTGAACACCGCACAACCGATACCGGCCGAGCCGGCCGCCGCCGCCGCGGCGAGCAAACCCGCCGAGCAAGCCAAGTCACCTTTGCGGCTGCGCGGCGCGATCGGGGACGCCGCAAACGCCGCAGTACCGGCCGACATCGCCGCGCCCATTGCATTGGACGACGTGCCGCTGCCGCTCGCCAAGCCGGAGCGGATCGCCAAGAGCGGTGGCGGACCGATTGCGATCTTCGTCAGCCGCAAGTTGGGCAAGATTTTCGTGCGGCAGAATTTCATGCCGCTGTTCGAGGCGCCGGTGCAGATCGAGCATCCAGAGCAGCCGTTCGGCACCCACGTGTTCACGGCGCTGGATTACCTGCCCGATCATTCTACTCTGCGCTGGAACGTCGTCTCGCTGCCCGGCGCATCGGCGCGGACGGTGGAGCACTTCAAGTACGTGCGTGACGCCTACGGCCGGCGCCGGCGCGAACGCGTCGAGGAGCGCGTCGTCGAGCGGGCATCGCCGCCCGAAACGCCGCAAGAGGTGCTGGCGCGCATCGACATCCCACAGGACGTGATCGATCAAATCTCGCAGCTGATCGTGCCCGGCTCCTCGCTGGTGGTTTCCGACCAGGGCCTCGGACCGGAAACCGGCAGCGGCACCGACTTCATCGTCGTCGCGCGCTGATACGTCGACGCATGATGCGGGTCGGCGCCGCGGCGGCCTAGAGCAAATTCCGTTCGGATCGACTCGAATTTTCCACTCGTCATTGCCGGGCTTGACCCGGCAATCCATGCGGCAGAACCGCTTCCGCGGCCATGCGACAATGCCCTCAATCGCGACAGCTCAGCATGGATGCGCGGGTCAAGCCCGCGCATGACGGGGAGGATTGCTTCAAGATGAACGGAACATGTGCTGACCCGACGTTCGCCGTCCGGAACCATTTCAACCCGCGACTGTGCCGGTGTATGTTGCGCCGACCGGTCGGCACTGCCGCCGCACCGCCGCGGGCATTTCCGTGCAGTCGAAGGAGGATCATCTTGGGCACGCATTTCACCCTCACCGCTTCGGACAGTTTCAAGCTCGGCGCCTACCGCGCCGATCCCGCGGGGCCGGCCAAGGGCGGCATCGTGGTCATTCAGGAAATCTTCGGCGTCAATCATCATATCCGCGCGGTGTGCGACCGGCTTGCCGGCCAAGGCTACGCGGCCGTGGCGCCGGCGGTGTTCGACCGCCAGCAGCCGAACTTCGAGTCCGGCTACTCGCCCGACGACATCGCCAATGCCCGTAAATTCGTCGCCAATCCGGATTGGGGCGCGATGCTGCGCGACGTGCAGGCCGCGATCGACGAACTCAAGAAACAGGGTCCGGTCGCCATCCTGGGCTTCTGCATGGGCGGCACCATTGCGTTTCTCTCCGCCTGCAAGCTCAACGGCCTGTCCGCGGCGGTCTGCTATTACGGCGGCCAGATCGCCAAGAACGCCGACTCAAAGCCGAAAGTGCCGACGCAGATGCATTTCGGCGAGAAGGACGCTTCGATCCCGCTGAGCGACGTCGAAACGATCAAGCAGAAGCGCGGCGGCGATTGCGAGATCTACGTCTATGCGGACGCCCAACACGGCTTTCATTGCGACGAACGGGGCAGCTATCAGGAAGCCGCCGCCAAGCTCGCCTGGCAGCGCTCGATCGCGTTCCTGGCGAAGAACGCGAAGTGATTAGGGATCAGGGGATCAGGAATCAGGGGATCAGGGATCAGTAATCGGAGTCAGAAGTCAGAGTCTGATACGTGATACCTGATACCTGATCAGAACCATCGCTCCTGCACGTTGACCGTATCGCCGGGCCGCAGCGCATAGCTGGTCGGAACGGTTATGCGTAGCTGCTGGCCGTTGACGGTGCGCGTCACCACGACGGTCTGGCGGTAGGCGCGCGGCCCAAAACCGCCAGCGATGGCGACTGCGGTCTCTACGGTCATGTCGGCGACATAAGGATATTGGCCCGGCTGCGTCACTTCGCCGAGGATGAAGAACGGCCGGTAGGCCTCGACCTCGACCGCGACATGCGGCTCGCGAACGAAACCCTGGCGCAGGCGCCCGGCGATGCGGCTCGACAATTCGTCGGTCGTCAGCCCGCGCGCCGAGACCGAACCGATCAGCGGCATGGCGATGTGGCCGCTGGCATCGACCAGATACGAGTTGGACAGGCCGTCCTGCCCAAACACAACGACGCGCAGCCGGTCGCCGGAATCGAGCGTGTAGGGCTTATTCTGCGGGTCGGGTGCGTAGGCGGCGGCATTGATCGGAGCGACGGCGCGTGACCCAGCGACGCGCGCAACCGGCGGCGGCGCTGCCGGCCCGATCGCCTCTGCGAACAATCCGCGGCCGACCGGAGCCGGCACCGGAGCAGCCACCACCGGCGCGCGCGGCGCGCCATAAACCAGAGTGTCGATACCGGCTGCGGGCGGAGCAGCCGCCGC
>JASHQS010000003.1 GCA_030038995.1 Xanthobacteraceae bacterium | reverse complement strand
CGCTCAGATGCGGCCGCAACAGCGGCAATTCCTCTTTGCCGTTAACGGAAGCCGGGCGCCGCGATGGGCGAGCGCCGATCACGTCGAGCCGGCGCGCCGCCCACAACGCGGCGCGGCGGTCGAGGCCGAGCGAACGGAACGCGTCGGCTTCCGCCAGCCGCTCGATGGTGAAGCGCGACACCCCGGAGACGGCCGCGAGCCGCTCGATCGAAGAAAAGCCGTTGCCGCGCGCGGCGATGAGCTTTTTCAGCTCGTCCTGCGCAAGGCCATGGATCAGGCGGAAGCCGAGCCGCACCGCATGGCCGCCGGCCATCTGGCCCCCTCCCATCCCTCCCCCGCAAGCGGGGGAAGGTAAATTGATGAACCCTCCTTCGGCGGCATGGGCACTAACATAGCTGCGTTTCCCGGGCGCCGCGCAGCACGAAGCGCAGCGAAGTGGTGCGCTGCAGACCCGGGATCGTAACAAGTTGCGGAGTCTGGGACGGTCCCGGATCAGCGGTGCACCGCTTCGCGCTGCACCGCATCCGGGAAACAGGCCTATGTTAGCGCCTGTGCCCCCGGCGGGGGAGGGTAGGGTGGGGGCCGGTTCAAGCGTGCAATCCCATTCGCTGAAATTGACATCGACCTCGCGGATTTCCACGTCGTGCGCGCGCGCATCGCGCACCAGCTGCGCCGGCTGATAAAAACCCATCGGCTGGCTGTTGAGGATGGCGGCGCAGAAGGCGTCCGGATGACGGCACTTGAGCCATGCCGAGGCATAGACCAGAAGCGCGAAGCTCGCCGCGTGACTTTCCGGAAAGCCGTATTCGCCGAAACCTTCGATCTGGCCGAAACAATGTTCGGCAAAGCCGCGGTCGTAGCCGCGCGCGGTCATGCCGTTGATGAACTTGTCGCGGAACAGATGGACCTTGCCGGTGTGGCGGAACGTGGCCATGGCGCGGCGCAGCCCGTCCGCCTCGTCGGGCGTGAACTGCGCCGCCGTGATCGCAATCTGCATCGCCTGTTCCTGAAACAGCGGCACGCCGAGCGTGCGCTTGAGCACGTCTTTCAGCTCGTCGGCCGGTCCATGTTCGGGAGCAGGGGAAGGGTAATGCTCGGCTTCGATGCCGTCGCGCCGGCGCAGGTACGGATGCACCATGTCGCCCTGGATCGGGCCGGGCCGCACGATCGCGACCTCGATGACGAGATCGTAAAAGCATTGCGGCTGCAGCCGCGGCAGCATCGACATCTGCGCGCGGCTCTCGACCTGGAAGACGCCGATCGAGTCGGCGCGCGACAGCATCGCGTAGGCCGCGGCATCGTCCTGCGGCAGGCTCGCCAGCGTTAAATCCTTGCCGTAATGCGCCTTGAGAAGATCGAGCCCGCGGCGCAGGCAGCTCAGCATGCCGAGCGCCAGCACGTCGACCTTCATCAGGCCGAGCGTGTCGATGTCGTCCTTGTCCCATTCGATGAAGGTGCGGTCCTCCATGGCGGCATTGCCGATGGGAACGGTCTCGTCGAGCGGCAGGCGGGTGAGCACGAAGCCGCCGACGTGCTGCGACAGATGGCGGGGAAAGCCGATCAACTCGTCGGCAAGCGCGACCGCTTGCCGGATCGCCGGATTCTTGGGCTCGAGGCCGGCCTGGCGAATGTGATCGTCCGGCAAGCCCTCGCCGGAGCCCCAGACCGTCTTGGCGAGCGCCGCGGTTATGTCCTCGGTCAACCCCAAAACCTTGCCGACTTCGCGGATGGCGCGGCGCGACCGGTAATGCACCACGGTGGCGCAGATCGCGGCGCGGTCGCGGCCGTAGCGTTTGTAGATGTATTGGATCACCTCCTCGCGCCGCTCGTGCTCGAAATCGACGTCGATGTCGGGCGGCTCGCCGCGGTTTTCGGAAATGAAGCGGGCGAACAGGAGATTGCTTTTTTGCGGGTTCACCGCGGTGATGCCGAGGCAATAGCAGACCGCGCTGTTGGCCGCCGAGCCGCGGCCCTGGCAGAGGATTTCCTTCTCCTGCCGGCGGGCGAAGGCGACGACGTCGTGAACGGTGAGGAAGTAGCGCGCATAATCGAGCTTGGCGATCAGCGCCAGCTCCTCGCGCAAGCGCTGCCGCACGTCGGCGGGAACGCCTTGCGGGTACTGGTCTTGCGGATAGCGCTCCTGCGCGCCCGCCCAGGTGAGATCTTCAAGATGGCTCTGCGCGGTCTTGCCGGGCGGCACCGGCTCGTCGGGATATTCGTAGTGCAGTTCGGAAAGGCAGAAGGTGCAGGCTTTGGCGATGGCGATGGTGCGGTCGATGGCGTCGGGGAAGTTTTTGAACAACCGCGCCATCTCGGCAGGCGGCTTGAGATGCCGTTCGGCATTGACGGTAAGCCGCAACCCCGCTTCGGCGAGCGTGCATTTATCGCGGATGCAGGCGACGACGTCGGCGAGTGGCCGGCGCTGCGGCGCGTGATAGAGAACGTCGTTGACGGCGACGAGCGGCGCGCCGACGCGGGCGCCGAGTTCGTCCAACAGGGCGAGCCGGCGCGGCTCATCGCCGCGATGATAATGAATGCCGGCGACAAAGGTGCGACCGGACGCGGCGCGGGCGAGGGCGGTGAGCCGGTCGACGAATATTCCAAACCCTCCCCTGCAGGGGGAGGGTCGGCCGCGAAGCGGCCGGGGTGGGGTAATCAGCCGAGAGGCCGCATCACCCCCACCCGCCGCGCTACGCGCGGCGACCTCCCCCCTCCAGGGGGAGGTGATTTTAGAGAGCGCAGCTGAAAATAAATCAGGCGGCGGCAGTGCGATGAGCATCTGGCCGGCGCTGGCGGCGACGATCTCCTCGAAGGCGAGATGGCATTCGCCTTTCTTGGCCTTGAGATTGCCGGCCGTGATGAGGCGGCAGAGCCGGCCATAGGCCGCCCGGTCGGTCGGATAGGCCAAGACCTCGAAGCCATCGACGGTCACCAGCCGCACGCCGACGAGAAGCTTGATGTTTTGCTTCTGCGCCTCGTCGTAAGCGCGCACCACGCCGGCAAAAGAATTGCGGTCGGCAATGCCGATGGCGAACAATTGTCGGGCTGCGGCCGTGGCGACCAATTCGTCCGGATGCGAGGCGCCGCGCAGGAAGGAAAAATTCGTGGTGACGGCAAGTTCGGCGTACGCGCTCATCTCTGTTTTCTCGGGAATTACGCAAACAGCCCGTGCACGAACCAGTGCGCGTCGGTGGTCTCGCGGCCATAAAGCCCTTCGCGGAACAGCCAGAAGCGGTGACCGCTTAAGTCTTCGACGAGGTAATAATCGCGGGTGAGTGCCTGTCGCTCTTCGCCTTCGCAAAAACGGTCTGGATTCCCGCTTGCGCGGGAATGAGCGGAAGGTGGAGCGCGCCACCATTCGGCGGCGATGCGTTCGGGACCTTCGCAATGCTCGATCTCGTAGGTTACGCCGCGCCAACGGAAGCGCCGCGGCGGGCCTTCGGGGACGAGCGCCATGACCTCCTCAGCCGGCTCGGCGCGGGGCAACAGGAGCAGCGGGCGCGCGAATGAGTCCGCCGCCGCGACGCCCGTTCTTTCCGGCGGAGGAACTTGCAGCGTCGCGCCGTTGACAGCAGCGCGCACCTCGGCGCGCTCGGGGATGTGGCTGGCGACCGGTTCGAACCGGCATACGCTGTGCGGCCCGAGCCGCTGCTGCAGCTTGTCGACGAGGGCCGCGCAACGCTCGGTCCGATCCTCATGCCCGCCGGACGCCAGTTCGGTCTGCCGCGCCGGCATCGGTTCGGCGCGGGTGACAGCAAGGCCGATGGCTTCGAAGCCGAAGCCGGCATCGTCGGTCGCCGCGGCGGCCTCGAGCTTGAGCGCCATGAGCCGCGCCACATGCGCGACGCTGCGCGTCGGCAGCGTCAGCGCGATGTCGAGCGTCTTGACCGCGCCATCGACGCGATAGAGCGAAAGTTTCAGGCCGCGGGCGCCGACGTCGTCGCGGGCGAGCACATGCGTCAGCGTCTGCATGAGGCGGCTTGCCAGCGCCACGACGGCTTCCTGCGCCACGATCGGCTCGAGCAGATAACGCAGCGAATGGTAGACCGGCGGCGGCGCGACGGGGATGAGCGGCTCGTCCACGCGGCCGAGCGCCTGATCGAGACGGCGGAGCAGGCTTTCGGAAAATCGCGCGGCGAACGGCGCGCGCGGCTTGTCCAGCAGCGCGCCGACGGTTTTGAAGCCGAGCCGGCGCAGCGTCGTGGAAATTTCCGGGGCAAGCCGCAGCGCTTCGATGGCAAGCGGCGCCAAAACCTCGGCTTGCCGCGCCGGCGGCAGGATGCAGGGATTCTCGGCGTGAAAGCGCGAGGCCGCCCAGGCCGCGCCGGCGGTGTCGGCGACGGCGAGCCGCGCCGGCAGACCGAAATTGTTTTGCAGCCGCGCGGCCAGGTCGGCAACGAGTTTTTCCTCGCCGCCGAACAGATGGCTTGAGCCTTCGACGTCGAGGAAAAAACCGTCGGCGCCGCTTTCCGCGTCATAAGGCGAAGCGGTCGGCGTATAGCGCGTCGCCCATAAGGTCAGGCGGCGCAGCGCGGCATCGGCGGCGGCGGCATCGGCGGCGCGCACTTGCAGGAATCCGGCCTTGGCCCGCGCATCCGCCAACGGCTCGCCGATGGAAAGTCCCGCCGCCTCGGCCGCCTCGTTCAAGGCGGCGATGCGCGGCCCGCCGGCGGCCGCAACGGCAAGGACGAACGGCCGGTCAGGCGCAATAAGCTTCTCGGTCGGCTGCTTCGCTTCTTTTGTTTGTCTTGTTTGTTTTGTCTGCGCGGCGAGGGCGCGCAGAATCGGCCAGCGCGGCAGCCAAACTGAAACGATGCGCGACATGATCGTACTCCACACTCCATTCGCCGGGCCGGCCGTTGCGGCAGCGTTCAAGGCTCACATGCCATCGCGGGCGGATGACGAGGCCGAAGCGGTCGCGCGCGGCCGCGGCGGTGCCGACGCGCCAGCGCGTTGCCGCTGCGCTCGATTCCAGATTGTGTGCGGGCCGCAACAAAAAGAGCGGCAGGCCGCAATCGACGGCGGCGAGATGCAGCCTTTGGCTTAATTTCAGGTCGAGCTTGTCGATGATGCCGGCGACCGCGGCCGGCGCGCCCGAGCGCAGCGCCTCCTCGAGCGCCCACAGGGTGTCGTTGCGGCGCGCGGTTTCGATCAGGATCAGGCGCTCCGGATCGAGCCCGAGCGCGGAGAGCCCATGGCCGTAAAGGCGGCCACGGTCGCGCAAGCCGTAAGCGGGGAGGACGCATATGACTTTACCCTCCCCTGTAGGGGGAGGGTCGGCGAGCATTTGCGAGCCGGGGTGGGGTGGCGTTGCGCCGCCAAGGTGGACCCCACCCCGATGCCTCGCTTGCGCTCGGCATCGACCCTCCCCCTGCAGGGGAGGGTAAAGGGAATTGTGCGCCAGCAGTGCCGCGATGAAACCGATTGCAGCGGGCGTGGCTTGCGGCTCCGGCACGATTTCATGCAGCGCGCCGCAGGCAAGCCCGCCATCGGGAAGGCAAGAATCAAGCGCAGGGAGGCCGAAAGCGAAAGCTTTGCGACTATCCGTGGTGCCGGACAGCAGGCGGCGCAATTCCTCCACGACAGCGGCGCGATTGCGCGCCGCGGCAACGACGGCGGGTTGAGTCATCGGCATGCGCAAAACTATTAGATGTTCGCTCTATGTTCTTATAGAACAAAATGAGAACAATGCCAAGAGTTCCACG
>JASHQS010000030.1 GCA_030038995.1 Xanthobacteraceae bacterium | reverse complement strand
GGCGTGCGCGCGCTCAACACCTTCGTGACCTGCTGCCGCGGCCAGCGGCTCGGCATTTTCTCCGGCTCCGGCGTCGGCAAATCGGTGCTGCTCGCCATGCTGGCGCGCAACGTCGTTGCCGACGTGACGGTGATCGGGCTCGTCGGCGAACGCGGCCGCGAGGTGCAGGAATTTCTGCAGGACGACCTCGGCGAGACCGGGCTCGCCCGCTCGGTCGTGGTGGTTTCGACCTCCGACGAGCCGGCCCTGATGCGCCGCCAGGCCGCCCACGTCACCATGGCGATCGCCGAATATTTTCGCGACGCGGGCAAGGACGTGCTGGTGCTGATGGATTCGGTGACGCGCTTTGCCATGGCGCAGCGCGAGATCGGGCTTTCGGCGGGCGAACCGCCCACCGCCAAGGGCTATACGCCGACGGTGTTCACCGAGCTGCCGCGGCTTCTGGAACGCGCCGGACCGGGCACCGAGGAGGGCACCATCACCGGCATATTCAGCGTCCTGGTCGACGGCGACGATTACAACGAGCCGATCGCCGACGCCGTGCGCGGCATTCTCGACGGCCACATCGTGATGGAGCGTGCAATCGCCGAGCGCGGGCGCTATCCGGCCATCAACGTGCTCAAATCGGTCTCGCGCACCATGCCGCGGGCGGCGGATCCGGCGTACCTTGCGGCCATCACCCGGGCTCGGCAAGTCATGGCGACCTACGCGGACATGGAGGAACTGATCCGGCTCGGCGCCTACCGGCCCGGGACCAGCGCCGAGGTCGACGAGGCGATCCGGCTGCACACGCCGCTCGAGACCTTTTTGGCGCAAAGTAAGGAAGAAGCAACCAGCTTGGCCGAAGGGTATCGGCGATTGGCCGCAATCGTGGCCGTGCCGGAAACCGAAAGCTAACGTTATCCGTGGCAGAATTGGCCCGTGGGGCACCGCGCGGCCGGGCTTTTCGGGGGCCGCGGCGGCGGCAGCCCGCTGGGCCGCCGGCGCCATCGTCCCACGGCTTCGGGGGAGTAGCAGTCGATGAAGTCTCGTGAAACGCTCATCCGCTTGAAGAAATTTCAGGTCGACGAGAAGCGCCGCAAGGTAGCGCAGATCGAAGCCATGATCGCCGAGTTCGACCGCATGGCCGCCGACCTGGAGCGCGAAATCAAGGTCGAGCAGGACCGCGCCGGCATCCACGATCCGGCGCACTTCGCCTATCCGACCTATGCCAAGGCGGCGATCAACCGGCGCGAAAATTTGAAGCGCTCGGCCGAGGAATTGCGCATCCAGCTCGAGGACGCCAAGCTCGGCCTGGGCGAGGCCTTCGACGAGCTCAAGAAGGTCGAACTGCTTGACGAGCGCGATCAGATGCGCGAACGCGAGGCGGAAAACGCCGCCGAGCAGGCCGAGCTCGACAGCATCGCGTTGATGCGCGCCCGCGGCGGCGCTCCGGCGTAAGGGTCGCGAAGGTCCCGTCATTCCGGGGCCGCCGCACAGCGACGAACCCTGAAATCCATAACCCCTCCTGCGCCGGGGTCATGGATTGCAGGCGCCTCGCTTGCGGCTGCGCGCTCCGCGCTTCGGCGGACTCAAACGCGCCGTTGCTGGGGCAGCGAGCGAAGGCGGGGTCGCTTGGCCCCGGAATGACGGGTGGCTCAGTTTCACACTCGACGAGCGGCGGCTTTCGCGGCGATAATCGGCCGGGGATTGTCTGCCGTGGGGCTGAGACCGCGATGTTGACGCAAGCGGAACTCGTCTGGCTGCTCGCAGCCATTACCAAGGGCGACAAGGCGGCATTCGAGCGTCTCTATGGCGCCACGCGCGCGAAACTCTATGGCGTTTTGCTCCGTATCTTGGGCACGCCCGAATTGGCCGACGACGTCATGCAGGAGACCTACCTGAAGGTTTGGCAGATGGCGGACAAGTTCGATCCCACCGTGGCGAGCCCCATCACCTGGATGGTGGCGATGGCGCGCAACCGGGCAATCGACATCGTGCGCAAGCGCGGCGATGTCTCGGTCGAGGACACGCCCGAGGCGCTCGGCGTCGCCGCCGAGATGCCGCCGCCCTTGGCGCGCCGCGAGATGACCGAGGAATTGCGCCGCCTGCTCACCTGTCTCGGCAAGCTCGATCCGGAAAAGCAGCGCATCGTGCTGCTCGCCTATTACAGCGGCTGGAGCCGCGAGCAGCTCGCACAAAAACTCGACATTCCGGTGAACACGATCAAGACATGGCTGCGCCGCAGCCTGCTCGAAATTCGCGAGTGTATGGGACGCTGATGGCCACGACCGACGACGATCTGGACGCGCTTGCCGCCGAGTACGTGCTGGGCACGCTCGCCTCCGACGAGCGCGCCCATGCCGAGGCGCTGCTCGCCATCGATCCCGGCTTCACCGAGATCGTGCGGCAATGGGAGCGCCGGCTCGGCGAACTCAATGTCATGGTCGAGGCGGTCGAGCCGCCCGCCGAAGTTTGGGACAAGATCAAAACCGGCATCGATGATAAGGTCGCGCTAGGCGACGAGGTCCGTCTCGCGCCCGGCGAACCGAGCTTGCCGGCGGGCGAGCCGCAGCCCGCGGCCAAGACCGAAACGACGGTTCCGGCAGCGCCCGGGGACAAGCCGGACGGCAAGCCCGGCGGCGACCAAACGCCGCTGCTGGCGGCGCTTGCCTCCACGCTTACGGCGACCGAAGGCGGCGCGGAGAACGCGGATCAGGCCAGAGCCGAGCCGGAGCCCAAGAAGCCGGCGGCCGATTGGACGCTCAAGCCGCCGCAAGCCCCGGCAGCGGCGACCGCGGCCGCCAGGCCGGAGCGCGGCGCCGAAGTCTTTTATCTCGCGCATCGGCTGCGGCGCTGGCGCGTGACCGCGGCTGGGATCGGCGCGATCGCGGCGCTGCTCGCCGCCTTCATCGTCGTGTCGCAAGTGACCCCGGGCGTCTTTCCGCCAGGTGGATTTTTTCACGTGCCGCAAATTTTGGCGCGGGCGCCGGCGCCTGCGGCCCCGGAGACAAACGGCAACCGGCTCGTCGCCGTGCTGCAGCAGGCCCCGACTGCGCCGGCGTTTCTGCTCACCCTCGATCCGGCCAATCTGAAGCTGACGGTGCGCCGCGTTTCGGCTGCGGCGGACGCCGGCCACAGTTACCAGCTATGGCTCATTTCGCCGCGCTTTGCCAAACCCCGTTCGCTCGGCGTGGTCGGAGCCAAGGAATTCACCGAACACTCGCTGGCGGCGGATTACGATCTCGATACGCTGCGGAGCGCGACCTATAAGATTTCGTTCGAGCCCGCCGGCGGCTCGAAAACCGGCGAGCCGACCGGACCTATTCTGTTCGGCGGCAAATTGGTCGAGGCGGTGCCGGCGCCGCCCCCGCCGCAGCCGCCAAAGACCTGACCGCGCGCTCGGACGTCAGCGCGAATAGCTCATTGATTGGGGCGTTGAGCAGGCTCTAGCGAATGGTGGGCAGCTTGCCGCTGACGATGGTGGGCTGGCCGGCTTTGACCAGCGGCGTGGCGCCGAGGTCGATCTGGCTGACATTGGCGAAAATGCCGACGACCGCGACCAGGGTCGCGCACAACAGGCCGAGCACCACGATCTTGAGGTGGGTGCTGCGGTCGGCGTTGTACATCGAATGGCTCATGACGTCCTCCCGGCTCTTTGCGGCTAAGTCGCCGCCACCGGGCCAAAGGTTCACTCGGCCAGGGAACTTGCTGGCAGGAACCTGCTGGCACGAACTTGGGCACGCCACTGCACGGGTAAAATGCGCCCTCACCGAGGGGTGATGGCCCGTGATAACGATTGATCCGCCTCCTGGTTCCGCTAAGCAGAGGGGTGGTTCGGCGGCCAAGCAGCCGCGCCAGATTTTTTGGAGGGCGGAATGGACCGGCAAATCGTGGCCGAGCTGGCGCCAAAAGGGGTGCTGCGCGCCGGCATCAACATGGGTAATTTCCTGCTCGTCACCGGCAAGACGGAAGTGGGCGACCCGCAGGGCGTCGCTCCCGACATGGCGGCCGAGGTCGCGCGGCGGCTCGGCGTGCCGGTCGCCTATGTGCGGTTCGAGCGGCCCTCGAAACTCGCCGACGCCGCGGGCACCGACGCCTGGGACATCGGCCTGATCGGCGCTGAGCCGGCGCGGGCCGCCAAGATCGTCTTCACCCCGGCCTATTGCGAGATCGAAGCGACCTACCTGGTGCAGCCGAATGCGCCGTATCAGAGCGCCGCCGAGGTCGACCGCCCCGGCGCGCGCATCGCGGTGCGCCGCGGCGCCGCTTACGACCTCTGGCTGACCGCCAATCTCAAGCACGCCACGCTGTTGCGCTCGGATTCGGCTGACGGGCCGCTCAATCAGTTCTTGGCCGAGAAGCTCGACGCCTATGCCGCGTTGCGCCCGCAATTGCTGGAAGACGTGAAAAAAGTTCCCGGCGCGCGCATCCTCCCCGGCAATTTCACCGCCGTGCAGCAGGCGATCGGCACCGAGAAGAAGAACGCCGCCGGCGCCGCGTTTTTACGAGACTTCGTCGCCGAAGCAAAAACATCCGGCCTGGTGGCGCGGCTGATCGAGAAGCACCGCGTGCAAGGCTTGTCGGTGGCGGCATAACGTCATTCCTCATCCTCAGAGAATGTGAATCTATTCGCGTTTTGTGATTTTCGAGGGTCCTAAGTCCTTGATTTGACTCAGGTCGTAAACCTCCAAAATCAATAGATTCACAGCCTCTCAGGATGAGGTGAACAATGAACTCGCGGCTGGTCTCAGTTCCTCAGTGCCCGAGGCGCAGCAGCGCGACGAGTGCGGCGGCTGGTGCAATGGCCGACCTGGGTTGTCCGCCGGCGCGCACGCAGACGTGTTTGGATCATGGCTCCCCCCTCGGGCTTGCCGCCGGATTATTGGCCCCCTTTTGGCCGGCGAACGGCGCGGGTGCCGGGCACTATGAATGGTTAACGGACCCTGCCGGACGGGCCTTTTGCCACGAGGCCGGCGCGTCGCCGGGTGCGAATCCCGGTCGAAATTTTTTTGGAAAATCCCTTTTCCGGCCGGAACCATAGAAGCGCGATGGCGTTTCGCGTCATGGCTGAAAAGATCGGGGTCCAAGTGTGAGGGGGATTCCGGGTCAACTTTGCGCAGGAACGCCACGGCACGCCAGCTCCCGGAGCGGTGAGGCGCCGGGGCTGAGGGGCTTTGCCGTTCGCGCAAGGTCCGACCGCCTGTTGCAGCCGCGACCGCGTACCCCGTTCGTCACCGCAGCCTTGAAGTTCCGGCCCAGTTCCAGCGTTCCGGTCGCATCTATACCCCTTTAGGTCCCCGGAGCGGGTTTTGGAGAATCCCATGCAAGCTACTGAAGACGTCGCCGGCTCGGCCAATGGTTCCGGTGTTGCTGCTGCGCTTCCGCAAAGTCCGGACCAGTCGCTCAACGCCGATGCGCACGGGCTTGCGGAACTCCTCCATGCGTTGCAGGCGATGCGCGTTGGCGACTTCTCCGTGCGCATGGCCGGCGATCGGGTCGGGCTGATGGGCAAGATTGCCGATACTTTCAACGAGATCGTCGGCACCAACCAGCGCATGGCCAAGCAGCTCGAGCATGTCGGCCAAGTCGTCGGCCGCGACGGCCGCACCCCCCAGCGCGTGCGCCTCGGCCTCTCCGACGGCGCCTGGGGCGAGATGGAATCCTCGGTCAATGCGCTGATCGACGATCTGCTCTGGCCGACTACCGAAGTGACCCGCGCCATCGCCGCGGTGGCGCAGGGCGACCTCCTTCGCACCGTCAGCCTCGACGTCGACGGCCGGCCGCTCAAGGGCGAGTTCCTGCGCTCCGCCGAGATCGTCAACACGATGATCAAGCAGCTCAACGTCTTCACCTCGGAAGTCACCCGCGTCGCCCGCGAGGTCGGCACCGAAGGCAAGCTCGGCGGCCAGGCCCAGGTCGGCGGCGTCACCGGCGTGTGGAAGGACCTCACCGAGAGCGTCAACTCGATGGCTTCGAACCTCACCGCGCAGGTGCGCAACATCGCCGAGGTGACGATCGCGGTGGCCAACGGCGACCTGTCGAAGAAGATCACCGTCGACGTGCGCGGTGAAATCCTGCAGCTCAAGGAAGCCATCAACACCATGGTCGATCAGCTGCGCTCGTTTGCCTCCGAAGTCACCCGCGTGGCCCGCGAGGTCGGCACCGACGGCAAGCTCGGCGGCCAGGCCATCGTGCCGGGCGTCGCCGGCACGTGGAAAGACTTGACCGACTCGGTCAACGCCATGTGCGGCAACCTCACCGACCAGGTGCGCAACATCGCCCACGTCACCACGGCGGTGGCGCGCGGCGACCTGTCGCGCAAGATCACGGTGGACGTGCGCGGCGAAATCTTGGAGCTGAAAGACACCATCAACACCATGGTGGACCAGCTCAACGCCTTTGCCTCGGAAGTTACCCGCGTCGCCCGCGAGGTCGGCACCGAAGGCAAGCTCGGCGGCCAGGCGCAGGTGCCGGGCGTCGCCGGCACCTGGAAGGATTTGACCGACAGCGTCAACTTCATGGCCGGCAATCTGACCGCGCAGGTCCGCAACATCGCCGACGTCGCCACCGCGATCGCCAGCGGCGACCTGTCGAAGAAGATCACGGTCAACGTCTCGGGCGAAATCCTCGAGCTGAAGAACACCATCAACACCATGGTGGACCAGCTCAACGCCTTTGCCTCGGAAGTGACCCGCGTCGCCCGCGAGGTCGGCACCGAAGGCCGGCTCGGCGGCCAGGCCAACGTGCTCGGCGTCGCCGGCACCTGGAAGGACTTGACCGATTCGGTGAACTCGATGGCCTCGAACCTCACCGCGCAGGTCCGCAATATCGCCGAAGTCTCGACCGCCATCGCCAGCGGCGACCTGTCGAAGAAGATCACGGTGGACGTGCGCGGCGAAATTTTGGAGCTGAAAGACACCATCAACACCATGGTGGACCAGCTCAACGCCTTCGCCTCGGAAGTGACCCGCGTCGCCCGCGAGGTCGGCACCGAAGGCAAGCTCGGCGGCCAGGCCATGGTGCGCGGCGTCGCTGGCACCTGGAAGGATTTGACCGACTCGGTGAACTCGATGGCCTCGAACCTCACCGGTCAGGTGCGCAACATCGCCGAGGTCGCGACCGCGGTCGCCCGCGGCGACCTGTCGCGCAAGATCACGGTCGACGTGCGTGGCGAAATTCTCGAGCTGAAAGACACGCTCAACACCATGGTCGATCAGCTCAACGCGTTTGCCGCCGAAGTGACGCGCGTGGCGCGCGAGGTCGGCACCGAAGGCAAGCTCGGCGGCCAGGCCAACGTGCCCGGCGTCGGCGGCACCTGGAAGGATTTGACCGACTCGGTGAACTCGATGGCCTCGAACCTCACCGGTCAGGTGCGCAACATCGCCGAGGTGGCGACCGCCATCGCCGGCGGCGACCTGTCGCGCAAGATCACGGTCGACGTGCGCGGCGAAATTCTGCAGCTGAAAGAGACCCTCAACACCATGGTCGATCAGCTCAACCGCTTCGCCGGCGAAGTGACGCGCGTGGCCCGCGAGGTCGGCACCGAAGGCCGCCTC
>JASHQS010000029.1 GCA_030038995.1 Xanthobacteraceae bacterium | reverse complement strand
CGGCACATCGCCGAACTCGTCGGGCTGCATCGCGAGCAGTCTCAGTTCCTCATTCTTCGAGTTCGCGATGAACTCGATCGGCTTGCCGCCCTCGGTCGAATATCTCCGGATGATCTTCGGATACTCGACGAACGGCCGCGTGACGAGCGTGCCGGGCTGCGTGCCATCGAGATCGATAATCGGATTGCCACGCGCATTGACCTTCATCATCTTCCCGATGACGCCTTTTCGTTCCAGTTCCTCATAGACCATTTTCATCTTTTCTCTCCTCGATGAAATCCGTCCTCGGAATAACGCTGCCCCGGGACTGATCTGAGGCTGCAGGGTGGTCGGACCGAGGAACCGACCACCCCGCGCCTCAAAAAGCACGCTTCGGGCGACGAAGAGCGTGCGTCGAGACTGCTAATCTTCCTCAGTCTCGTCCGGGTCCGGCGCCTCGTTCGGAGGAACCATACCGGCAATGGAATACGCCAGATCATGCGCTCGCTTCAGCTTGTCTTTCACCTTCGCAAAGCGCCGCTGGACCTTCGTGTGCAGACCAACGACGGCCTGTTCCAATTCCCCAAGGCGCTGGCTCAGCGCAGCGAGTTGCTTGTCCTGCGCCGTCATTGCCTCGTCAATCGGAGCGTTCTTGCCTTGGCCCTGCTTGGCATCTTCTGCCATGTCGTTCTCCTTCGCTACGAGCTTGAGATAGGGAACAGGCTTCACGTAAGCTGTCCCCCGCGTTGCGCTTAGATGATATCCGCGACGGCGCAGGCCCACTCAGGCCTGATCCACAGATAGCCGTAGAGCACGTCCAGTCGGGTGATCAGCTGATCGCTTCCCGGAACGTACGCGGTGAGCATCCTCATCGCGACGCCATCGTACTCTTCTCTCGCCGCCTCTTCCACGCCCTTCGTCGGCATGATGAGGTCCGCAGTCGCCATCGTGACTGCTTCCGGCGCGAAGAGGAAGTTCTTGCGATACGATGTGCTCGCCGGATTGACCAACGTGATCGCAGCCGCATTCGCCGGAGATTGGTCAACGGTCTGATATTGTACCTGGTTCCCTCCGCTCGCCGGGATCAGTGCCGGATAGATCGAGAGCGCAGTCGAGACCGTCGCAGTGAACGGGCTTGTCACAACGAACTGGCGTTGCTGGCTCGACGCCTGCTTCGTAATCCGGTTGACCATGTGAACCGCGCTGGCCTGTCCCGCCGTGCCGAAGACGACGATATCGCCAACGTTCAGCGTTCCAGCGCCATTGTTATTCACGTTGATCGAGAGACCAGTCTGGTTCGCTCCGTTCACCGTGGTCGCGTTGTTGTACGAGCCTGCGGTGTGCGTGAGCGTCGTCTGGTCCATGTGCCAGTCGCCGCCGAGCGTATCCGCTGCCATCATGCCGGAGCGGTACTGCTCGCTGATCTGCCTTTGCGGATTGAACAAGCCGGCGAGGGTGCCGACAGTCCGGGCCTCGGTGATCGGATCGAGGATGAACTTCCAGTTGTCCATCGGAGCGGAGTTCTGCTTGAGATACGCTCCGGCTTGCAGCCAGGTATTCGGCACCGGGCTGATGAGATTGCCCGCGCCGTCCGAGTTCTGGACGTAGTTACAAATCCCCGCTCCGTTCGTCCCGCCGCTGTCCACACCGCTCATCACGTCCGCGGCGACGGCGCCGACGAGGTTGTTCACCATGGGCGCCAGCACTCTTCGCGAGAAATCGTCCAGCGACATCGTGCGATCGACGCTGTTGAACGAAACATCCACGCCCTTCAGCGTCGAGAGGACGAGCGTGGTGTTCTGTTCACTCGTATCCTGCACCTGCGCAGCGGGGCCAGTTCGCACAGTGAAGTCGTTCGGCAGTCTGATGCGCAGGCTCGTTCCGATCTTCGCACCGTTCTTCGCGAAGTTGTCGTCGTACTGCATATCGACATGCTGAATGAACGCATTCGCGTTCTTCCAGAGCCTCACGGCCTCTCTCGTGATCAGATTGATCGTCAGAAGTTGGTTTGCCACTTTTCTCTCCACAGCGCACGGAGCGCTTCTATCGCTCTACGTGCTGATCTAACGCCGTGGACGAGCGGCTATTTGGCATCCAGTGCAGGGCGTTCTCAGTACACCCAGGAACTGCTGTGCGGTGGACGAGTCCGCAGAAGTGCATCCATCACGCGAGGACTATCGCCCTCGATATGTTCCATTCTTTCTCTTCGCATCCACATCAGCCTGACGTTTCGCGATCCAGTCAGAAGTGGACGATTTGCTTGTATCCATCATATCGAACGCAGGCCGAGAGGGATTATTCCCACGACCTGCCTGCGTTCTCGGTGGCGCAGGTGCCCGCGAGGTATTCGGAGGCGCCGCAGCTTCCTCGTTATCGTTATCTTCGTTCTTGTTATCTTCGCCCTCTTTCGGCGGCCGAGCAGCCACGAGCTTCTCGTGGAATTTCGCAATCTCGACTGCCTGTCGTATCGGCGGCAGGCCCATGATGCGGCTGGCATTCACAGTATCTTTGCCGAGCGCATAGAGCACCTCGTGCGCTTCGCCCGTCTCCAGCGCGGCTTCAATGAGCAATTGCGGCAGCATCGGGCGGTTGGTCACGGCATCGTAGACTGGCGACAATCCCGCGAGGGTGCCCATGACGACTTGCTCGAAGTCCGTATGCGCGGCCTTGCCGAGGCCGACGGACTCGTTGCAGCGTCTGTTGAACTCCTGCGTCGCGCTCTGTTCTCCGACGAGGCGACGAAGCTCGTCCGGCGTGACTTTCCTCGTTCCCGGTGGATCAGCCGAGGGCGCAGCAGGCACCGGCGGCGACGCCGCTGGTGTACCACCTGCCACGCGGCGAAGCTCTGCGATGATCTCGTTCGCCGCGGCCAGTGCACGATCACTCTCATCCGCCCGCCTCGTGGCGTCCCATCGCTCACGAGTAACTCGATCCATCGCGCTCTGCGGAACCATATTCTCTTGTGGAGCCGGTGGTGTAGCGGCAGGCCCAGCGGGAGCGGGGACCACTGCCGCTGGTTGTGCCCCTGGGACTGCTGCTGGAGGTGTCTCGCCCGGCATTTCAGTGCCTCGTTTCTTTCACTTCGCCCGTTTCGGTATTGATATCGAGCCTCGCTCGACGCGGATCGGCGTTCCGACCCGCACGGAGTACATTGTCCTTCACCAATGCGTCATAGATGGACTCATGCAAGGTCGAATATGCGGGATTGGCTAACATTCGTGCCAAAATGGCCCGCGCGGGTTCCAACATGCGTGGATACATCAACTCCACGAGCATCTCTTCACACAGCGCGGGAGTCAGCTCTGGACACATGCTCTTCCAGTCGGCATACAGTTCGTTATCGCTCTTCATCAAATCTTCGTATGCCTGACGAGCAAGGCCCTTCGCGGTATTAACAACTTGCTCATGTGCATAGATCGTCCGAGGCCCGCCAGCGCGGACGCGCATCGCGTCTTGGAAAATCGCTCTTCGCTCTTTCCTCGCATCACTTTTCCCACTCATTTCACTGTCCTCGGGTTTGCAACTGTCCATACTGATCGAAGAAGAGACCTCCGCCGAGTGAAAGACCAGCGAGACCTGCAAGCGGCGAGGCCTCATGCAAGCGCGATGGGTTGAATTGTGCCGTCGGCGCGCGAAGAATACTTGGATCGAGCACTACGTACTGCGACTGGTGGCCTCCAATGTCTTCCATATTACTAACATGAAGCAAATCCACCCCCTTTGCTCTCGCCGCCTCGATAATATCGTGCATCTGATCACCGTAACCTTGAAGGCCTGTCGCATCTTGCCAATCAATCGTCATTGGGTTCTTCGCGCGGGCAACATACTGAAGCGCTGGATTACCAAAACCAGCATACTTCTG
>JASHQS010000282.1 GCA_030038995.1 Xanthobacteraceae bacterium | reverse complement strand
GGGCTTGACCCGGCAATCCATGCTGCGTCGGGGCCGCGTGGATGCGCGGGTCAAGCCCGCGCATGACGGGGAAGTGGCGCTACATGAGCGGGATCTGCTCTAGACGAGTGGCACGTCGCTGACCTTCGACGCCGCCCGTTGTCCTGTCGCTATCGAAGGCAAAGCCGGCACGGCGGTATACGGCCGAAACGGCGCTGTCGACCCGAAGGCGACATAGGCCAATTGAAATCCCGCAGCACAGCATTGCCGTGCTATGTTTTCGGTCGAAAGCATGGCGGCAAAGCCGCAGGGAGCGAAGCCGCAGGGACCGTTGCTACGATGAAAAAGATCCTACTTGCGGCTGCGCTCTTGGCCGCCTCCGCGCTGAATGGCGTCATGCCGGCGCAAGCGCAAAATTACCCGAACCGGCCGATCAAGGTCGTGGTGCCGTTCCCGGCCGGTGGTCCGACCGACGGCATGGCGCGAATTATTTCCGACCGGCTGCACGCAGTTCTCGGCCAGCCCATCGTCGTGGAAAACCGTGGCGGCGCCGGCGGCGGCATCGGCGGCAAGTTCGTCGCCGACGCCGATCCCGACGGCTACACGCTCCTGATGTCGCCGGGTGGGGCGCTGACCACCGGCCCCCTCGTCAACCCGCATATCGGCTACGATCCGGTCAAGGTGTTCACGGGCGTCTGCGAACTCATCGAGACGCCGCTGATCATCTCGGTCAGGCCGGATCTGCCGGCCAGGTCGTTGGCCGACATCGTTGCCTACGCCAAGGCCAATCCGGGCAAGCTCAAATGGGGCACGCAAGGTTTCGGCACCGCGCCGTATCTTCTCGCCGAAATGTTCAAGCTCGAAGCTGGCATCAACATGCTGAACGTGCCGTATCGCGGTACCGGACCCCTCCTCAATGCCATTCTCGCCCGCGAGGTACAGATGCTCGCCGATCCCTCTACCACCAGCCTGCCCTTTATCCAGGCCGGCAAGCTGCGTCCGATTGCGATCGCCGGCACCGAGCGCTATGCAGAATTGCCAAACGTGCCGACCACGATCGAGGCGGGCTATGCCAAACTGATTTCGCCGTTCTGGCTGGCGGTGGTGGCGCCGGCCGCAACGCCGCGCAACATCATCGACAGGCTCAACAACGCATTCCGCCAAGCACTCGCGGTGCCGGACACCCGCGCACGGCTCGCCGCACTCGGCGCCGAGATCAGGATCGGCACACCGCAGGACCTCGACAGAATGCTCGCCGCGGAGCGCGCGCGCTGGGCCCCCATCATCGAGGCAGCGCACATCAAAATGGAATGACGTTCCATGACGTCAGGGGACCGCTGCCGGCGCAGGCCGTGGCGGTGAAAGCCAAGGCTTCCGCGGATGCGCTCGCGGTCACGCAGGCCTGCATCCAACTGCACGGCGCCATCGGCTTCACCGATGAGCATGACATCGGTCTCTATCTCAAACGCGCGCTGCTGCTGTCGTCCCTGTTCGGCAACGCCGCGGCGCAGCGCCGCCGCTATGCCGAGATCGCCGAATTGACGATGTAGGCCGGTTCGCGGCATGAGCAGCATGTTTTCCAGAGCGAGCGCGCCCGATATCCTCGGCCCGGACGACAATGGTGCGAGGCGTCATGACGCAGCCGCGCCAGACCGGCGTTGGCCGAATTCAGGAGAGATCATGAGCGAAGAGCGGACCGTCACCTACGAGCTCGACGGCGAAATCGCGCTGGTCGGCCTCAATCGTCCCGACAAGCGCAACTCCTTCAATCCGACGGTGATGACGCAGCTGCGCGCCGCCGTCGAGCGTGCCGGCGAAGAGGCCAAATGCGGCATCATTTTCGGCCACGGCGACAATTTCTGCGCTGGCCTGGACCTGCGCTGGGCCGCGGAGAACTGGAAGAACGGGCGCTCGCAGCGGCTGCCGTTTCCGTTCAATCGCCAGACCTATTTCGAGGCGATGGCGCGCGGCAACATCCCGTTCATCGCCGCGCTGCACGGCGCCACGCTCGGCGGCGGCCTGGAGACGGCCGCTGCCGCGCATATCCGCATCGCCGACGAGACCGCCTATTTCGGCCTGCCCGAGGGTACGCGCGGCATCTTCATTGGCGGCGGCGGTTCGGTGCGCGTCGCGCGCCTGATCGGATTCGCCCGCATGCAGGACATGATGCTCACCGGCCGCGTGCTCAAATGCGACGAGGCCGAGCGTTACGGCATCGTCCAGTACGTCGTGCCGAAGGGCCAGCACATCGCCAAGGCCAAGGAGCTGGCCTTGAAGATTTGCAAGAACGCGCCGCTGTCGAATTTTGCCATCACCAACAGCCTGCCGCGACTCCAGGACATGTCGTACGACGATGGGCTCTATTTCGAGCGCATGGTGGCCGAGTACACGCGCAGCCCGGAATCGGTCGAACGGCTGCGGCAATTCCTCGACAAGACGGCGCCGCGCGTGCGGCCCGATCAGGCTTGACCGTGCGGATCGGAGGCAACGCCAATGAGTCTGCGTGACAACGCGATCGTCGCCTATGCTGAAACCAAGGTGATGAAAAAGAGCGATCGCGACGTCTGGGTATTGGCCGGCGAGATCTTGGAATCGTTGCTCGACAAGACCGGGTTCGACAAGGCCGAGATCGATGGGCTGGTCATGTCCGGCCTCACCGGCACCGGCGGCGCCAGCATGTTCTGGGCGCAGAGCACGTGCGACATGCTCGGCCTCGAAGTCGGGTTCTGCGAACAGGTGCACACCGGCGGCTGCTCGGCGGTAGGCGCAGTGGCGCGCGCCGCGGCGGCGATCGACGCCGGCCTGTGCGACGTGGCGCTTTGTCTCTACGCCGACACGCATGTGCGCGAGCACAATGGCCGCAACGACCGCAATTATCGCCGCGACTGGACCGAGCCTTACGGCCTGTTGGGGCCGCCCGGCGCGTTCGGCCTGCTGCAGCGCGCCTACGATGCAAAATACGGCGTCGATCTACGCGCCCTCGGCAAGCTCGCGGTAACGCAGCGCAACCATGCCTTGTTGAACGAGAACGCCTGCGAAGAGCTGCGCGTCCCGATCACCATCGAGGATTACCTGAACTCGCGCATGATCGCCGATCCGATCCGGCTGCTCGACTGTGTGATGCTGGCCGACGGCGCCGCCGGACTGATCGTGACGAGCCGCAAGCGCGCCAAGGAAAAGGGTCTGCATAAATGCGTCATCCCGATCGGCTACGCCGAGCGCACCAATTTTTTGGGCGGCGAGAATTTCGTCGACGTGACCCGCAGCGGCCATGAGATCGCCGGCAGGAAGGCGTTGGCGGCCGCAGGCCTCGACGTCAAGGACATCCGCTCGTTCCATCCTTACGACGACTTTTTGATCGCTATCGTGATCCAGTTCGAAGCGTTCGGCTTCTGCAAGCCGGGCCGGGGCATGGCTTTCGTCCGCGACACCGATCTGTCCTACAAGGGCACGCTGCCGATGAACACCGGCGGCGGCCAGATTTCGGCCGGCCAGGCGGCCTGTTCGTCGCACAATTTGATCGAGGGGGTGCGCCAACTCATGGGCGAAGCCGGGCCGCGCCAAGTCAAGGACACCACCAACGCGCTCGTCACCGGCATCGGCTGGATCAATTACGGGCGCAACTGGGGCTCGAGCGCCGCGCTGGCGCTGGTGCCCAACCAATAGAGGGACGCCATGGCCGTCACACTCAACGACACGCTCAACGTCAAGCGCGACATCAAGCATTACGATTTCGGCATGCCGTTCTGGGAGGCAACGCGGCAGCAGAGGCTCGTCATCCAATACTGCAAAACAGCGAAGAAATATCAGCACTTTCCCCGGCCGGTCAGCATCTTCACCGGCCGCCGCCGCGATATCGAATGGCGCGAGGTGTCCGGCAAGGGCACGGTGTTCTCCTTCACCATCGCGCACCGCGGCACGCCGGCGTTTCAGGGCGCCGAGCCCTATGCGATCGCCAGCGTCACGCTGGACGTCGGCGTCAACCTCATTGCCGGCGTGGTCAATTGCACCTTCGACGAGCTGAAAGTCGGCATGAAGGTGAAGCCGTACTGGCATCCGCTGGCCAACGGCGAGCACCTTCTGATGTGGCAGCCCGACAAGGACGCGGCATGAGCGGAGCGGAAGCGGCGCGCGGCCCGCAGGCGGTCGCGCGATTCCTGCATCCCCGCTCGGTCGCCATCATCGGCATATCGACCAGGGCGGGCAGCGCCGGTCAGATCATCCTGCAATGTCTAAAGGTCAATGGCTTCGCCGGCGACGTTTTTCTGGTCGGCCGGACGGATGCGCCGATCGACGGCCGGCAGGTGCTCAAAAGCGCCGACGAATTGCCCGAAGGCGTTGATCTCGCAGTATTCACCTTGCCTGCGGCCGCCGTGCCTGAGGCGATGCAAGCCTGTGCGCGGCGCAAGGTCGGCTCGGCGCTGGTGTTCGCCGCCGGCTTCGCCGAGATCGGCGATTACGCCACGCAGGACGCCGTCGCTGCGACCGCTCGCGCCGCGGGGCTCGCCGTTGTCGGACCGAATTGTCTCGGCGTCACCAACAACGTCGACGGCATGATGCTGCACATGATTTATGCGCGCCAAGCGCTGCACGGCGTCACCGAGGGCGTTGCTATCGTCGGACAGAGCGGTGGTCTGCTCGGCCATTTCCAGCGCGCCTGTGACGGCCGCGGTATTCCAGTATCGTACGTCATTTCGACCGGCAACGAATGCGGTCTCGAGACCACCGATTTCCTCGAATTTCTCGTCGACGATGCCGCGACGCGGGTGATGATCGCGTATTGCGAAGAGATCAGGCGGCCGCAACCCTTCCTGGCGGCACTGCGGCGTGCGCGCACCGCCGGCAAGCCCGTGGTGCTGATGCTGGCCGGCCGCAGCACCAAGGCCCGCAAGGCGGCGCAGTCGCATACCGGCGCGCTGGTCGGCGACTACGCCACGGTGCGCACGCTCGCCGAGGATGCCGGCGCCATTGTCGTCGGCACCATGGACGAGATCGTAGACCTCGCCGCCATCCTGCAGCGCTTTCCGGCGCCGCCGACCAAGGGCGCCGCCGTACTCACGGCATCGGGCGCCTATGTGGGGCTGACCAACGATTTCGCCGCGGATATCGCCCTCGATCTGCCGGAGCTCGAGCCGGCGACGCTGAAGACGATCAGCGACACGCTGCCGGCCTACGGCAATTACGGCAATCCGCTCGACACCACAGCCGGATTTACGCCGGCCATGTTGCCTGCTGTCACCAAAGCGCTGATCGACGATCCCAATGTCGGCATGTTGTTCATCTCGTTTCCGCTCAGCACCGCAATTCCCGTCAAGGCTTTCAACGAAGGGATGGCCCATTCGCCAAAGCCGAAAGTGATGGCCGCGCTCGGCGACACCTGGCCGCTCGGCGACGACGTGATGGCGGCCGTGAACGAAAGCCCGGCGGTGTTCTCGCGCTCGTCCGACCGCATGCTGCGCGCCATTGCGTTGTACAACCGCTACGGCCGACTGCTCGCGCGTCAAGCCGCAACCGCCGCGGCCGCGCCGCTCTCCGGGCTGCCGCGGCTCGGCAAGGGCGCGCAGCCGGAATGGCTCGGCAAGAAGGTGCTGGCTGCGGCCGGCATAAGCATTCCCGACGGCGGGCTCGCGCGTACGGCGGACCAGGCGGCCGCACTCGCCAAAAAGATCGGCTATCCGGTCGTTCTGAAAGCGCAGGCCGCAGGGCTGTCGCACAAAACCGAAGCCGGCGCGGTGGCGCTCGATCTCGCCGACGAGACGGCGCTACGCGCCGCCTGGGACGCGACCATGCGCAATGTCAAGCACGCCGCGCCCGACGTGAAGCGCGACGGCGCGCTCATCGAAAAAATGTCGCCGCGCGGCATCGAGCTGATGGTCGGCGCCAAACGCGATCCCGGCTGGGGCACCGTGCTGTTGCTGGGTCTCGGCGGCATCTGGGTCGAAGCGCTCGGCGACGTGCAGGTGCTGCCGGCGAGCGCCGATGCCGCGCAGATCGTCGAAGCGCTCGGCAGACTGCGAGCCGCAAAGCTGCTGGCGGGCGGGCGCGGCGCGCCGGCGGCCGATCTTGATGCCGTCGCCCGGGTCGTGCTGGCGATCGGGCAACTGATGCAGGCTGCTCCCGAGATCGCCGAAATCGACATCAACCCGCTGATGGTGCGCGCCAAGGGTGACGGCGCGACCGCGCTCGATGCGTTGATCGTTGTCGGATAACATTGTCCGACAACCCGGTGCTGATCCGTCGGTAATGATCGCTGTCAGCGGCCGCAACCCGTCTCGGCGTCCGCCGCAAAGTAGTCTATAATGGTTGCAGAACCCCTTGGAGAATGGGTTCGACGTCGTCCCTCGCGAAGGAACGTAGACGGTATGCCGGTCACTTATGAGACCTGGCTTGTCCTGCTCTCGATCGTCATGGCGATCCAGGGAGCGTATGTGGGGCTAAGCTTGGCGGTGCGGATCGGCACTGCCACCGGACCGCGGCGGCGTCTGCTGTTGGCCGGCGCCGCTCTGTCGCTCGCCGTCGCTATCTGGACCATGCACTTCGTCGGCATGCTTGCGGCACGCATGCCGTTCCAGGTCGACTACCTGGTGTTTCCGACGCTGCTGTCGTTTCTCGTTTGCGTCATCGTGGTCGGCGCCGCGGTTTACGCCACGAGCTCAGGTCCGTTGACCATGCTGCGCTTGACCTTGTCGGCCTGCCTCATGGGCGGTGGCATCTTCACCATGCACTACATCGGCATGAGTGCGCTCAGCGAGAGCGCCTACATGATCCACGACCGGTATCTTGTTGCCGCGAGCATGGCCATTGCGATTGCGGCGTCCGGACTGGCGCTTTGGCTCGCCGCTGGGCGCGGCGGCCGCCCGCCGCTCATCCTCTCGGCGGTCGCCTTCGGCTTTGCGGTTTCGGGAATGCACTACACGGCCATGGCAGGCTTGACGCTGTTGCCGTTCCCATCGGCGTCCGCCGACGCGCCGGCTCTATCGACCGATCTCCTGGCCATCATCGTGGCTGTCGTTGCGTTCTGCCTGTCCGGGATATTCCTGCTGTTTCTCGTGCCCGACCATGACCGTGCTCCGTCGACGTCCACGGCGGCGGGCGCCGCGGATGTCGCGCCGGAGCCGATGCCGGAGGTGGCGCAAGCGCTCGCTTCCGGGCCGGCGGCGCTTCCACGGGCCGCCAGCAACGGCAATGGCGCGGCGCCCGAATTCGGACGTGGAACATATGCGCCTCTGGGAGGTATCGGTGGACCGCCGCGGCGCTTCGCCCGCCACTTGCCCATCGAACGCGATGGCGGCACTCAATTTCTTCCCGTCGACGATGTAGTGGCGATCCACGCCAATTCGCACTATACTTTTATCTTCAACGGCGCCGACAAGCTGTTTTGCCCGCTCGCCATCGGCGAGATCGAATCGCGGCTCGACGCTAACCGGTTCGTCCGTATCCACCGCAGCCATATCGTCAATATCGAGCGAGTCACCGGCTACAGGCGCTCAGGCGACAATGAGATGGTGGAAATGGAAGCGGCCCACGACTACGCGGTCCCGGTCAGCCGCAGCCGGATTGGCTGGCTCAAAACGCGGGTCGCGGCCGTCATGGGCACCGAATCCGATACCGCCCAGCGCCGGCGCCATCACCTTGCACCGCAATAAGGGCCGCTCGGACTTGGCCCGGCCGACGATCTCAGCTTGCTAATGCGTCAGCACACCTGACGCAATTCGTGCAAGGCCGCGGCAATTCGTGCAGCGGCTTCACTTTCCGTGAAATGCGGATCATGTTGGTGCAGCCGTCCTTGCTGCTGCACCGCACAAGCGACCATGCTTCGCATATTAAGGCCAAGAGAAATCATTGGCGCGTCCAGGCATCGGTTGCGGGATGACGATCCCGGTCCGGCAGCGCGCCCGAGGGAGGATGCCCGTGATACCTGGGTCCTTTGAATACCATCGCCCGTCATCCGTGCAGGAAGCCATAGGTCTTCTCGCCAAGTTGGGCGACGACGGCCGCGCGATTGCGGGCGGCCATACCCTCATTCCGATGATGAAGCTGCGTTTGGCGACGCCGGCACACCTGGTTGATCTCAGCGGCATTGCCGATCTCAAGGGCATCCGCGCCGACGGCAGCGACATTGTGATCGGCGCCATGACGACCCAGCACGAACTGATCGGCTCGGACTTATTGGCATCGAACATTCCGATCCTGCGCGAGACTTCGCTGCAGGTGGCCGATCCGCAAGTGCGCTACGTCGGCACGCTCGGCGGCAACGTCGCCAACGGCGATCCAGGCAACGATATGCCGGCAGTGATGATGTGCCTCGGCGCCAGCTATCACGTAATGGGCAAGGGCGGCGAACGGCGCGTCGCGGCCCGCGAGTTCTACCAAGGTGCTTACTTCACCGCCCTCGAAGACGGCGACGTGCTGACCGCCATCCGCATTCCGGTGCCGCCCGCCGGCCACGGCTATGCGTACGAGAAGCTCAAACGCAAGATCGGCGACTATGCCACCGCGGCGGCCGCGGTGGTACTGACCATGAGCGGCGGCAAGGTCGCCGACTGCTCGATCGGGCTCACCAACGTTGCCGAAACGCCGCTCTGGGCCGAGGAGGCGGCGAAAATCCTCAACGGCTCATCGCTCGATGCCGCGACGGTAAAGCGCGCTGTCGCCGCCGCCGAGGCGATCACGGCGCCGGCCGCCGATGCGCGCGGCCCGGCGGCCTACCGCACCAAGATGGCCGGCGTCATGCTCGCGCGTGCCCTGGCGCGCGCCAAGTCCAAAGCTCGCGGTTGATGGGAGACGAACAATGGCCAAATCTCAGGTCGCCATGAAGGTGAACGGCAAGACCGTTGAAGCGCTGGTCGAGCCACGCACGCTGCTCATCCATTTCCTCCGCGAGCAGCTGTCGCTCACCGGCCCGCACATCGGCTGCGAAACCAGCCATTGCGGCGCCTGCACGGTCGATCTCGACGGCAAGTCGGTGAAGAGCTGCACCATGTTTGCGGTGCAGGCGAACGGCGCCGATATCCGAACCATCGAGGGCATGGCAAATGCCGACGGCACGCTGCATCCGCTGCAGGAAGGCTTTCGCGAAATGCACGGGCTGCAGTGCGGCTTTTGCACGCCCGGCATGATCATGCGCGCCTACCGGCTGCTCCAGGAAAACAAGAATCCGAGCGAGGAAGAAATCCGCTTCGGCATTGCCGGCAACCTCTGCCGCTGCACCGGCTACCAAAACATCGTCAAGGCCATTCAATACGCCGCCGCGAAGCTCAACGGCGTGCCTTTCCAGGAGGCCGCAGAATGAACGACATGACCCCCAGCTCCGCCGAACGCGCCGCCAAGCTTGAAGGCATGGGCTGCAAGCGCAAGCGCGTCGAGGATATCCGTTTCGTCCAGGGCAAGGGCAATTACGTCGACGACGTGAAGCTTCCCGGCATGCTCTACGGCGATCTCGTGCGTTCGCCGCACGGCCACGCTCGCATCACCAGGCTCGACACCACGAAGGCCGCGGCGGTGCCCGGCGTCGTCGCGGTGCTGACGGCCGATGTGCTCAAGACGGTCAACCTCGCGTGGATGCCGACGCTGGCCGGCGACGTACAAATGGTGCTGGCCGATGGCAAGGTGCTGTTTCAGAATCAGGAGGTCGCGTTCGTGGTCGCCGAGAGCCGCGAGGCGGCGGCCGACGCCGTCGGACTGGTTGAAGTCGAGTACGACCCGCTGCCGGTCAACGTCGACCCGCTCAAGGCCATGGCGCCGGACGCGCCGATGATCCGCGAGGACATCAAGGACAAGACCGAGGGCGCTCACGGCAAGCGCAAGCACTACAATCACATCTTCTCCTGGCAGGCCGGCGACAAGGCCGCGACCGATGCGGCGTTCGAGAAGGCCGACGTAAAAATCAAGGAGTTCATCGTTTATCCGCGCGTGCATCCGTGCCCACTCGAGACTTGCCAGTGCGTGGCTTCGTTCGATAAGATCAAGGGCGAGCTGACGCTGTGGGGTACGTTCCAGGCCCCGCACGTCATCCGCACGGTCGGCTCGCTGATCTCGAAAATCCCCGAGCACAAGATCCACGTCATCGCACCCGACATCGGCGGCGGCTTCGGCAACAAAGTCGGCGCCTATTCGGGCTATATCTGCTCCATCGTCGCTTCGATCGTCACCGGGCGTCCGGTGAAGTGGACCGAGGATCGCATCGAGAACCTCTCCACCACGGCGTTTGCCCGCGACTTCCACATGGACGTGGAAATTGCCTGCACCAAGGACGGCAAGGTGACGGGACTGCGCTGCTACACCATCGCCGATCACGGCGCGTTCGATGCCTGCGCCAATGCCACCAAGTGGCCGGCTGGGCTGTTTTCCATCATCAGCGGGTCCTACGACTTCCCGGCTGCCTACTGCCTCGTTGATGGCGTCTACACCAACAAGGCGCCAGGCGGCGTCGCCTACCGCTGCTCGTTCCGTGTCACCGAGGCGGCGTATTGCATCGAGCGCGCCATGGACATCATGGCGCAAAAGCTCGGCATGGATGCGGCCGAGTTCCGCATGAAGAACCTCATTCGGCGCGAGCAGTTCCCGTATACCTCGGCGTTCGGCTGGCAATACGATTCCGGCGACTATCAGACCGCGCTCAAGAAGGCGATGGAGGCCACGAACTACAAACGACTTCGCGATGAACAGAAAGCGAAACGCGAGGCGTTCAGGCGCGGCGAGACGCGCGAGCTGATGGGCATCGGCGTCGCCTTCTTCACCGAGATCGTCGGCGCCGGCCCGTCGCGGGCTTGCGACATCCTCGGCATCGCCATGTTCGACTCCGCCGAAATCCGCATTCACCCGACCGGGAGCGGTATCTGCCGGCTGGGCACCAAGTCGCAAGGCCAGGGCCACGAGACGACGTATGCGCAGATCATCGCCACCGAGCTCGGGCTGCCCGCCGACACCATCACGGTCGAGGAGGGCAATACCGATACCGCGCCATATGGTCTTGGCACCTACGGTTCACGTTCGACGCCGGTGTCCGGCGCGGCAACCGCCATGGCCTGCCGCAAGATCAAGGCCAAGGCGCAGATGATCGCCGCCTATATGCTGGAAGTACACGACGACGACCTGGAATGGGACGTGGATCGCTTCCGCGTCAAGGGCAATCCGGAACGCTTCAAGACCATGACCGAACTCGCCTGGGCGGCCTATCACGAAGTGCCGCCCGGCATGGAGCCGGGATTGGAGGCGATCAACTATTACGATCCGCCGAACTTCACGTTCCCGTACGGCGCCTACATCTGCGTGGTCGACATCGATGTCGACACCGGCATGGTCAAGGTCCGGCGCTTCTACGCCCTCGACGATTGCGGCACGCGGATCAATCCGATGATCATCGAAGGCCAGATTCATGGCGGCCTGACCGAAGCGTTCGGCATCGCCATGGGCCAGGAAATCCATTACGACCCGGACGGCAACGTCACCACCGCGTCGTTCATGGATTATTTCCTGCCGACCGCGGTCGAGACGCCGCATTGGGAAACCGATTGGACCGAAGTGCCGTCTCCGCACCACCCCATCGGCGCCAAGGGCGTCGGCGAAAGCCCGAACGTCGGTGGCGTGCCGTGCTTCTCCAATGCGGTTAACGACGCGTTTTCATTCTTCGGCTCGACTCACATTCAGATGCCGCACGATCATTGGCGCGTCTGGACGGCGGCGGAGGAGCTCGGGCTGCATGGGTAAGGCGTTGTTATTCCGACCGGACCGGCGTAGGGGCGAGTCTGGCACGCTCCCTGCGGCGGCCCGGAACGAACCATGACACTCGATCGCGAAAACATTTCCGACAAACTCGCTGCCGTCGGCTATATCGCCGATCGCGACATCGCCACGGCATTGTGGCTGATGGACTTCCTCAAGCGCCCGCTGCTGCTCGAAGGCGAAGCGGGCGTTGGCAAGACCGAAGTCGGCAAGGCGCTTGCCGCCGTGCACGGCGCCGAACTGATCCGCCTGCAATGTTACGAAGGTCTCGATCAGAACGCCGCGCTCTATGAGTGGAACTACCAGCGCCAGCTCCTCGCCATAAAAACCCGCGAGGGCGTCGGCGAGAATGCCGACGCGATCGAGGAGCATATCTTCTCGGAGAAATACCTGCTGGAGCGGCCGCTGTTGGCCGCCATCCGCCGCCCGACGCCGCCGGTTCTGCTGATCGATGAGGTCGACCGCGCTGACGAGGAGTTCGAGGCTTTTCTGCTCGAGCTGCTCTCCGACTTCCAGGTCAGCATTCCGGAGCTTGGCACGATCAAAGCCACCGCGATTCCGCGCGTCGTGCTCACCTCGAACGGAACGCGCGAGCTGTCTGACGCGCTGCGCCGGCGCTGCCTCTATCACTATGTCGATTTCCCCGAAGTGGACCGCGAAGCAAAGATCATCCTTGGCCGCGTGCCCGGTATCGACGCCGCGCTCGCCTTGCAGATCGCCCGCATGGTCGCCGCCGTGCGCAAGGAGGATTTGCGCAAAGTGCCCGGCCTCGCCGAGACATTGGATTGGGCGGCGACTCTCGCCGGCCTCGAAGTGCACGATCTGCGGCAGGAACCCGAAGCCGTCTGCGAGACGATGATTTGTCTTCTGAAAACGCACGAGGACCGCGCGCGAATGACGCGCGAAGTGAGCGAGCGGCTGTTGGGGAAGGTGGCGTAATGCGTGCCGGTAGACCAAACACCGCTGGTCCCCGCGAGGGGTCCCCATCGCGCTTGCGCGATGGGGTGTCCCGTTGCGGGGACCCAGTGCCGGATTGCCGCTTGCGTGGAAATGAGCGGGAAGACGCCCTCGGCGTACCGGCGCGCCGCCGTCTTGCCGGCTTTGCCCGCACGCTCCGCGACAACGGCTTCCGGGTCGGCCTGGCCGAAACCCGCGATGCGCTGCACGTTCTGGCGTCACCCGCTGGACTACGCGCCGCATCGTTCAAATCGGCGTTGCGGGCGCTGTTCTGTGCGACCCATTCGGATTGGGAACGCTTCGACGAAATCTTTGATGGGTTCTGGCAAGGCCGCCATATGCGTTCGCGCCAGGTCCTCTCCGGGACATCGAGCGCGAGCCGCGCGCCGGCGCGCCGGCTTGCCGAGGCGCATGTTCCGCAGGAGGCGCTCGGTCTTCCAGATCGCCTGGAACAGCGCAGCCGCCACGACGGCGAAAGCGCCGCCGATGGCCGCGGCCGCCGCGAAGGCGCCTCATGCGCCGAAAGCGTCAGCCACACCGACCTGCGCCACATCGTCGATCCCGATGAGATCGCCGCGACCCACGCGCTCGCGGCGCGGCTGGCGCGGAGCATGAGAGCCCGGCTCGTGCGCCGTGAGCAGGTGCGCCGACGCGGTCGCCGCCTCGATCTCCGCCGCACCATTCACCGCAACGTTTCGCATGGCGGAACGCTGCTCGAGCTGGCTTGGCGGCGGCGCAAAATCAAGCCGCTCCGCCTCGTCGTACTGCTCGACGCCTCCGGTTCGATGAGCCTCTACACGGCGTTTTTCGTCCGCTTCCTGCACGGCGTGGTCGATGCTTTTCGCGAGGCTGAAGCTTTCGTGTTTCACACCCGCCTGGCGCACGTCTCGCCGTCGCTGCGCGACCGCGACGTGACCCGCGCCGTGGAAAAGCTTGCCCTGATGGCCCAAGGCATCGGCGGCGGCACCCGCATCGGCGAAAGCCTCGCCACCTTCAACCGTTGGCACGCGCGGCGCGTCATCAATTCGCGCACCGCGGTGATGATCGTCTCCGACGGTTACGATACCGGCGAACCGGAGCGGCTTGCCGAGGAAATGCGCCGGCTGCGCCGCCGCTGCCGCAAGATCATCTGGCTCAATCCGCTCATCGGCTGGCGCGATTACTCGCCGCAAGCGCGTGGCATGCAGGCGGCATTACCCTATGTCGATCTATTCGCGCCCGCGCACAATCTTGAAAGCCTGGCCGCCATCGAGCCGTATCTTGCGAGGATGTAATGCGCATGCGTAACGAAGCCTTTTTCTCCGGCTCGCCGGCGCGCAAGCGGGGACCCGGCGCGGTAAAATTTCCGTCTGGATGGCCGCCTTCGCGGCAATGAGCGGAGCTGCTGAAAGAGCCTGCAATGGGCCGCGCCGACGACATCCTCGACAATATCGCGTCGCGCAAGATCGCGGGCGAATCATTCGCGCTCGCCACAGTCGTGCGCACCGTTGCGGCGACCGCCGCGAAGGCCGGAGCCAAGGCGATCATCCTGCCGGACGGAACGATTTCGCAAGGCTGGATCGGCGGCGGTTGCGCCCGCGCCGCGGTGCTCAAGGCCGCGCGGGATTGCCTCGAGGACGGCAAATCGCGGCTCGTCTCGGTGCAGCCCGAAGAGGCGCTCGCGGGCCAAGGTCACAAAGTCGGCGAGGAGCAAGGCGGCGTGCGCTTTGCCAAGAACATGTGTCCGAGCCAGGGCACGATGGACATATTCGTCGAGCCGGTCTTGCCGCAGCCGCAGGTCGTGGTCTGCGGCTCGAGCCCGGTGGCTGTCGCCATCGCCGATCTCGCCAGGCGCTCGGGCTTTGCCATCACGGTCTGCGCACCGGCGGCCGAGCAAGCGGCGTTCGCCGACGCCGATCGTCGCATCGAAGGGTTTGCGCTGCCGGTCGACGAAGCCGCAGCACGCTACGTGGTCGTCTCCACCCAGGGGCGCGGGGACGAAGCCGCCTTGCTGGCGGCGCTTGCGGTCGATGTCGACTATGTGGCTTTCGTCGGCAGCCGCAAAAAGGCCGCGGCCCTGAAGGCAGCGCTCGCGGAGCGCGGCGTTGCCGCGGAGCGCCTGGCGCGGCTGAAGGCGCCGGCCGGGCTCGATCTCGGCGCGATCACGCCCGATGAGATCGCCATCTCGATCCTCGCCGAGATCGTAGCCGTGCGTCGCGGCAAGCAAGCGCGTGACGCCGCCAAGCGCTAGTACAATCGCGGCGGACGCATAGCGCCGCGGCGGCCGGCTTGGCCACTCAGCTCAGCAGCCGCCGCACCGCGGCGGCCCAGGCGGCGAGTCTTTGCCGGCGCGTCGCCTCGTCCATCTGCGGGGTGAACCGCCGCTCCAAGCGCCACTGCGCGGCGAAGCGGTCCGGCCCGGGAAAGAAGCCGACGTTGAGCCCGGCGAGATAAGCGGCGCCGAGCGCGGTGGTTTCGCGGACGTGCGGGCGGTCGACCGTGCGGCCGGTCAGGTCGGCGAGGCGCTGCATGGTCCAGTCGGAGTTCGCCATGCCGCCGTCGACGCGCAAGACATTCAGCGTCTTCTCGGCCGGCGGCCAGTCGGAGCGCATCGCGGCCAAGAGGTCGGCGGTCTGGAAGCAGACGCTTTCCAGGGCGGCGCGCGCCAGCTCCGCGGGGCCGGTGGCGCGCGTCAGGCCGAACAGGGCGCCGCGCGCATCCGGCCGCCAATGGGGCGCGCCGAGGCCGACAAAAGCCGGCACCAGGATCACGTCCTCAGTCGGGTCGGCGGTTTCCGCAAGCCTACCGGTCGCGGCGGCGTCCGGCACAATGCGCAAGCTGTCGCGCAGCCATTGCACCGCGGCGCCGGCGACGAAGATCGAGCCTTCGAGCGCATAGGCGCGCTTGCCGCCGAGCTGATAGGCGATCGTCGTTAGCAGCCGGTTCTTCGAAGCGACCGCCATCGTCCCGGTATTGATCAGCGCGAAGCAGCCGGTGCCGTAAGTCGATTTGACCATGGCGGGCGCAAAGCACGCCTGCCCGACCAGAGCCGCCTGCTGGTCGCCGGCGATGCCGCAAATCGGGATCGGCGCGCCGAACAGCTCGGGATCGGTGAAGCCGAACGCGGCGGACGAGTCGTGCACCTCCGGCAGGATGGCTTTCGGAATGTCGAGGATCGCCAACAGCCGCTCGTCGAAGCGGCCGCGATGAATGTCGAACAACAGCGTACGCGACGCGTTGGTGGCGTCGGTCGCGTGCACCTTGCCGCCGGTCAAGCGCCACAAGAGGTACGTATCGACGGTGCCGAAGGCGAGCTCACCGCGCGCCGCCAATTCGCGCGCCCCCGGCACATGATCGAGCAGCCAGGCGAGCTTGGTGCCGGAAAAATACGGATCGAGCACGAGCCCGGTTGCGGCGGTAAACAGCGGCTCGTGCCCTTTCGCTTTCAGCTCGGCGCAGCGTGCCGCCGTGCGCCGGTCCTGCCAGACGATGGCGCGATGCAGCGGGCGGCCGTCGCCGCGGCGCCACAATAGCGTGGTCTCGCGCTGGTTGGTGATGCCAATCGCGGCGATGTTTTTGGCGGCGGCGCCGACGCGCCGCATTGCCTCCCGGCAGGTGCCGAGCGTCGTCGCCCACAGATCGTCGGGATCGTGTTCGACCTCGCCGTCGGCCGGAAAATGCTGCGCAAACTCGCGCTGCGCCAGAGCGGCGATCGAGAGATCGGCGCCGAACAGAATGGCACGCGTTGACGTCGTGCCCTGGTCGATCGCAAGCACATAAGACGTCACGCCTGCCTCCCGCATGCCGCGTGCGGCTCAGGCATGGAATTGCCCTGCCCCGGATTTTTTCAATCCGGGGCAGGGCACTCGTTCATGTCGCTGACAATGGCCGCGCTTGAGCAGAGCGCGAGCGACGAGGCTAAACGTTCGCTCAGTAAAACACGCCGTAAGCGACGTCGACCACTTGGCCCGTGCTGACGTTCACCAAGAGCAAGTCCGGCCCGTATTGGACCCACTGGAAGCCCGGCGGCGGCGCCGTCAGACCGACCGCCGCCCAACCCGAGTAGTAATAGGCCGGCGTCAGGAACAACGGCGGCAGAATGGCGCCGATCGCCCAGCGGCGATAGGCCCAGCCCGGCGGATAGACCCAAGGCCGCGGGAAATGCGCCCTGACGATGGGGCGGCCGTGGAAGACGAACGGCGCGCCGCGCGGGCCGGGGCCGCCAACGCGAACCGGGCCGCGGATGGCCGGGCCGCGGACGGCCGGTCCACGGACCACCGGCCCATGACCGGCCGGTCCTGCACGCGGGACAGCCCGGACGGCCGGCCGGCCCCCTTTATTTCCGTGCTGATTTCCGCCCCCGGCTGGTTGAGCCAAAGCCAGGCCTGGGACCGCGAGCACCAAGATCGCGGCGATAGCAAAGACGCGTCGCATGGCGTTTCCCTTTGAGAAGGCATGGAGAAGAATCGGTGCGCAGCCTAACAAAATCGCCGCGCTCCCGAAAGCCGCCGTTGCCGGCAGCCCACATCCGGCCAGAGCGGTGTGGCTACAAGATGGCCGACCGCATGCTCTTATGGCGGCGCGGGTCCATGCCGAGCTGCATCGGCCGTTCGTTTGGCGGTTTGTGGTCATAAGGTGCGATGAAGGCGCTGCTGCGGATTTTCGGCATGCTCCTGCTCGTGCTCGGGCTGCTCTTCATGGCACAGGGCTCGGGCTACCTGCCGTGGCCCGCCGAAAGCTTCATGGTCGGCGACCGTAGCTGGGTGTTTTACGGCGGCGCCGTCGCGGCCATCGGATTCCTGGTCGTTTTTGCTTCGCGCTGAGGGGATTGCGGCCGGGCCGTTGCGATCGATGGCTCGCTCTGATCGACAAGACCCTGAAAAATGGATGCTCCACCTTCCGCCCACGTGCACCGCGCTTCGGCGGACTGCAACCCGCCGTAGCTCGCAGAGCGAGCGAAGGCGGGTCGCGGAGCGTGACAACGTTACGCCAGCGCCGCGGCCACCGCCTTGCCGCAGGTGACGGTGTCGGCGCCGCCGCCGAGATCGCGGGTGCGCAGTTTCGGTTCGGCGAGCACGCGCTCGATCGCCTTGACGATCGCCGCCGACGCGTCGGCTTCGCCCAGATGCTCGAGCATCATCGCACCCGACCAAATCTGGCCGATCGGGTTGGCGATGCCCTCCCCGGCGATGTCGGGCGCGGAGCCGTGCACCGGCTCGAACAGCGACGGAAAGCGCCGCTCCGGATCGATATTGCCGGACGGCGCGATGCCGATGGTGCCGGTGCAGGCCGGACCGAGGTCGGAGAGAATGTCGCCGAACAGATTGGAGCCGACCACGACGTTGAATTTATCCGGCCGCAGCACGAACAGCGCCGTAAGGATATCGATGTGGTATTTGTCCCATTTCACGTCCGGAAAATCTTTTGCCATCGCTTCGACGCGCTCGTCCCAGTACGGCATGGTGATGGCGATGCCGTTGGATTTCGTCGCCGAAGTCAGATGCTTCTTCGGCGTCTTGCGCGCCAGATCGAAGGCGAATTTCAGCACGCGGTCGACGCCGATACGCGACAGCACGGTCTCCTGCACCACCACCTCGCGCTCGGTGCCGGCAAAGATGCGGCCGCCGATCGCCGAATATTCGCCTTCGGTGTTCTCGCGCACCACCCAGAAATCGATGTCGCCGGGCTTGCGGTTGGCGAGCGGCGACGGCACGCCCGGCATCAGCCGCACCGGGCGCAGATTGACGTACTGGTCGAACTCGCGGCGGAACTGGATGAGCGAGCCCCACAGCGAGACGTGATCGGGAATCTTCGCCGGCCAGCCGACCGCGCCGAAAAAGATCGCATCGTGCCGGCCGATTTTCTCCTTCCAGTCCTCCGGCATCATGCGCTGGTGCTTGGCATAGTAATCGCACGAGGCGAAATCGAAATGATCCTGCCGCATCTCGAAGCCGAATTTTTTCGCCGCGGCTTCGAGCACGCGCACGCCCTCCGGCACCACTTCCTTGCCGATGCCGTCGCCCGGAATGACGGCGACGCGGTAGACGCGATTGGTGGGCATGAGGCGATTTCCTCTTTGTAGGATGGGAACCAAGTGAAACCCATCAATGGGCGCGTCTTGTTATAGCAGAAAGGCGACGGGTTTCGCTGCGCTCAACCCGTCGACGACATCGCACCGAGCGCATCGAATGCCTCGGCAAGGAGACGCAGCACCAACGCCGGATCGGTCGCGGTCAGCACGCGGGTGCGGTGCGTTTTACGCAGATCGTCGGACGCGCCGGCGCAGGCGGCCGCGGTGTCGAGGGCCCAGCCCAGATGTTTGCGGGCGTGGCGCAGCCCCGTCTCGACGCCGTAAAGGCCGAGCATTTCGCCGTAAAGCGCAGACACAAACGCAAGCTGCTCGGCCAACGGCGGCGCGCTCTCACGCCGGCCGGTCGCGAGATAGCGCGCGAGCTGGCCGGGAAACCACGGCTTTCCTTGCGCGCCGCGGCCGACCATGACCGCGTCGGCGCCCGAAGCGGCCAGCGCCGCGTCGGCATCCTCGAAACTTTCGATGTCGCCATTGACCACGACCGGGATCGACACGGCGTCCTTGACCGCGCGTACCGCGGCCCAGTCGGCGCGGCCTTTGTAGAACTGGCAGCGGGTGCGGCCGTGCACGGTGACAAGCCGCACGCCGGCGTTTTCGGCGCGGCGCGCCAGCGCGGGCGCATTGCGCGACGCATCGTCCCAGCCAAGCCGCATCTTCAACGTCACCGGCACGCCCACAGCGCCGACCACGGCCTCGATCAGCGTCAGCGCATGATCGAGATCGCGCATCAGCGCCGAGCCGGACTGGCCGCCGGTGACGTGCCGGGCCGGGCAGCCCATGTTGATGTCGATGATGGCGGCGCCGGCCGCTTCGGCAATCGCCGCGCCCGCCGCCATCCAGCGCGCCTCGCAGCCGGCGAGCTGCACGGCATGCAGCCCGGCGCCATGATCTTCGATGCGCCGCCGCGCCATCCGGCACTGCGCCGCCCGCCCGCCGCCGGCCAGCGCCGCGCACGCCGTCATTTCCGACACCACCAGGCCGGCGCCGAGCCCCGCCGCCAGCCGCCGAAACGGCGCATCGGTGACCCCGGACATCGGCGCGAGGAGAACCGGGTTGGGCGGCGGGATCGGGCCGATGGCGAGGGAGTGCATCATCGCGGCAGTATACGATTTTAATCAGCCAATCCGTCGCCGCTCAAGCTATTAAAAACACGGAGGATTTCCCTTTCCTCTTCACCCTTTCTGCGCGTTCGCGTCCTCTCATCAGAGATTTTTATTTACTTCAGTCCTTTTATTGGTTACATGAAATATAAGCACATTGAAGGATGGAGGCCACTTTGAACCAAATTGGCAGACGTTTCACATTATCCGAGACATCCGGCAGCGGCGTTTGTTGCTGCGAACGCGGCGTCTTCGTGGGGTCTGTGCCGCTCCTGCAAGTTCGTCGCGGCGAAAACCAATCTGATCAATGGCAGCCACGTCCGGTTTCTGAGCTCAATCGCGAACTTGGCAAAGTGCTATGGCCTCCCTGTTGAATTTGATTCGAAGAGGAATGGGCTGGCGACAGTGGCACGAGCCCTCACAACCGTGGTGGCCTGCTCCATGCTCGAATCGCGACACTCCATCTGCAAATTCCTGATCCGCCGCTGCTGACTAAAGGCTCACGAAGCGTGCAAGAGCTTGTGGGGCTGGCGAACGAACTAAAAGCGAGCGGTCTGCTCAAAGCAGATTGGGATCCGTCAAAACATCCGCGCTGGCCGGCGGGAAGTCCAGATAGTACCGGCGGCCAATTCGCTCCCGTCGGCGCACCCACCGATGGCCCTGCAACTCCGGAGCCGAGCGCACCAATCATTCCAGCGCAATTAACGCTTCCGGCACCTCTCGAGCTTCCAAGCACAATTCCGTTTCCTTCCGAAATTGTGCCGCCGCCGTTCGCTGTCCCCGACGCTTATCCGCGGGAGCTGAAAAATCCCTATCCCGACCGTCCGGAGTGTGAGCAGGAATGGGCGGAGGCGATAAGGAAATGTAGGGAGATGGTAGACCGCGGTCAGTTCGGCAGAGACGACTACCGGGGCATGGGTAAATTTTTCTATCAGTGTGTCAAGGGCCACGTCTCTGCAGACTGCGGCGGAAACCAGACAGGAGCGTGAAATGACCAGTGGTCAAGAGAAAGAATCAATGAAAGAGCCGACCACCGCCGAGGAGACATCTGCGCTGCACGACATTCTCAAGGCCGATCCGCAGCGCTATCTCCGCATCGTTAATGAATGGATCGATCGGAATCCGGCCAATTCCCATGCCTATTTCAGTCGCCACTTCGCCTGGATGAAGATTGGTGAGCCGCAGCGGGCGCTCGATGATCTCAACACAGTCATTGAACTCGATCCCTGTCCCGTCTCATTGTTTTCCCGCGGCGAGGTTTATCGCCACATCGGCGAGTACGAGAAGGCATTGGCGGACTTCGAGCGTGGCGAGGCGATCGACCCCGAGGATTGGCAATCCGGCGGTTTTGGCCCGTTCTATCAGGCCGATGTTCATGCACGACTAGGAAACGAGGCCCAGGCGCTGGCGTATTGCGCGCGACTGCCGGACGACTTTTGGACCCCGGGAATCGACAACACGCCAAGGGGCGGTAAAGCGCAAATCGCCGACGCGCTGCGCAGTATGGCGGCGGACGCCCGGAGCAAGCGGAGGTGACCGCAAAGGGGAGTGGGATGGGGCCGAAGAGCGGGCGCATCGGCTGCAGATGGCAGATTCTCGTATCCAGATCGCCTGGCGACCCTGATCGACAGCATCGCGGCCGCGGCGTATGCTTCGCGTCACAGCTACGCGGTTACGGGGGAGAGTAACGTGCATCTGTCCAATGAAAGTCTGCTGGTCATCTTGATTGTCGGCCTGGTCGCCGGTTGGCTCGCCGGCAAGATCGTCCGCGGTGCCGGGTTTGGGCTGATCGGCGATCTGATCGTCGGCATCATCGGGGCGTTCATCGGCGACTGGCTGTTGCCGCGCGTCGGCATCCATCTTGGCGCCGGGATCATCTCGGCCATCATCAATGCCGTGATTGGCGCCGTCATCCTCTTGTTTGTGATCCGGCTGGTGCGGGGCGGCGGTTTTGGCGGCAAGCGCCGCTGGTGGTAGCGGCGGATCAGCCGCAACACCCGGCGGTCCGCTATCCGCTTGGCCAGCCTGCCCATCAGCACGTCGTGGTTGACCCGGGTGAAGAACTTCTCCAGGTCGATGTCCACCACGAAGCCGCAGCCATCCTGCACGTAGCCTTGCGCACGCCGCACCGCGTCGTGCGCGCGCCGTCGCGGCCGGGAGCCGTAGCTTGCCTCCGAGAAGGGTAGGCAAAGGCGCCAACGGGTCCGCGCAAAGCGCGGCCCGATGACAAGCTCCGCGCCGTGCCCACGCGTTCGGGCAGTAAAGGCGTGCCGCGTGGCAAAATCGTTGTTGCGCGATGCTCGCGCGGCTCGGCTCAGCGGACGATTTTGCCCGCCCTACTTGCGCAGCTCGTCGCGCGCGGCCCTCACCGCCTTGATGATGTTCTGATAGCCGGTGCAGCGGCACAGATTCGAGGACAGCACGTCGAGCAATTCCTCGTCGTCGATCTGCGGATTTTTTTCCAGCACGTTGGTCGCCAGCATCAGAAAGCCGGGCGTGCAATAGCCGCATTGCAGGCCGTGGTTCTCGATGAAGGCGCGCTGCAGCACGGACAGCTCGTCGCCGTTGGCGAGCCCTTCGACGGTACGGATTTTCTTGCCGGCCGCCTGCACGGCGAACATCAGGCAGGAGCGCACCGCGAGATCGTCGACGATGATGGTGCAGGTGCCGCAGACGCCGTGCTCGCAGCCGATATGGGTGCCGGTCTGGCCGCAATCGTCGCGAATGGCGTCGACCAGCGTTTTGCGCGGCTCGACGCGGATCGGATAATCGCGGCCGTTGATGGTGAGCGTAACGTCGACTTTTTCGTTCATGCTGGTTTTTTAACTTATCTGATAGTCCCGAACCCCCTCACCCCAGCCCTCTCCCCAGCGGGGAGAGGGAGCAGCAAGCGGTCAGCTCGCGATGTTTCCTGCCCGTATCACATGCGCCGAATGAGGTGGAGCAGCGAGCGGGACGTTTACTCCTCCCTCTCCCCAGCGGGGAGA
>JASHQS010000281.1 GCA_030038995.1 Xanthobacteraceae bacterium | reverse complement strand
AACGGGATGAGCAATGGGTCGGACTTGGCGCCGCGCAGCAGGGCTTTGGTCGTCCGCAGCGGCCTCGTTTTTTTCGACCTTGCCGGGAGCGGCGTGCCGCGTTCCAGGAAAACGTCCATCTCTCCGTTCGCCATGCCGACCCCGATACTGGCGGTCAGGGGAATTTCGAAATCCTCGACCCCCCAGCGGATCGGTATGCGCGACGGGCTGCATGGCAATAGGGTGCCGTCCGCCGCCCGCAGCTCGATCAAAAAGGACGCGTCTTTCTGTTCGCCCAGCCGTAACGTGGTGTTGACGCGACCGCCTTCGCCCACCTGAACCTTGCCGGTGTGCCATCGTGTCGTCTCGTCGATCGCCTCAAACGTCAGGCGGTCCAACCGCCCGCCCGGCGGCGGAATCACGATCGCAGCAAAATCTGCAGGCGACTCGCTCACCGTCAAAGGCGACTTGACGTCGATGCTGTAGGTGCCGACCGGAAGCTCCTTTTGGTCGGGCGGCGGGATTTTGATCGTGCTGGCAAGGACCGCTGCTCCCTCGGCCACGACCGTCATGGGATCGATGCTGATCTCGATTGGCCGGCCCAATTCGCTCGACACGCCGTCGCGGACCCATGGACTCAATGTCGAGCCGCCGACCATGATGACTTTGTCGATCTGCGAGGCGTCCATGTCCTTCTCGGCCAGCGCGCGCCTGCACAGGTCGAGCGTTTGCGCCAGATAGGGCTTCGTCACTTCCGTTATGTCGTCCGGCGTGAGCGTGTGCTCGAAATCGATCTCCTTACCGTTGCGATCCGTGCAGAGTTTCTCTATGAAGAGATTGAACGGCCGCTTCGTCCGACAAATCTCGATCTTGGCTGGTTCGGCGGCCCATTGCAGCTTTGCGCGAACCAGTTCCCAAAATGGCGTCGAAGGATCGTAAGAAGCGATGTCGTTCTTGCTGCGGAGCGCTGGTACGAGCTTCTTTTCGACCAGATCTCGGTCGATGTCGGTCCCGCCGAGGTAGTTGTTGCCGGCATGGTTGACGACTTTCGGCACGCCATCGTCGATCTGCACGATGGCCGCATCAAACGTGCCGCCGCCAAAGTCATACATCAGCCAATAAGCGTCGCGATCCAGCTTATCGAACCCATAAGCAAGCGCCGCGGCGATCGGCTCCAACAGCAGCGTGCAGGTCCGGAAGCCCGCCAGCTCCGCCGCCGCCTTGGTCGCCGCGCATTGCCCAGTATCGAAATCCGCCGGAACCGTAATAACGATATCGCGCACATCTTCGCCGCGTTTGTCGCGCACGTCGCCGCGCAGCGATTTCAGGATTTCGGCCGAAAGTTCCTCGGGTGACATTGTCTTGCCGGCGGCCTGAAAGCGCTTTGCCGCCTGCGGACCTTGACCCATCGTGCGCTTGAAGCGGGCGGCGACATCTTGCGGATACTGTACCGCTCTTGCGCGCGCTGCTTCGCCGACATAAGTCTGCCCTCGTTTATCGAGGTAAATCGCAGACGGCGTGACGACCGCGTTCCCCTTGTTCGGAATGACGGCCACGCGGTCCTTCTCGCGGACGGCAATGACGCTGTTTGTCGTACCGAGGTCGATTCCGTAGTCAACGGTCAACCTTTGCATCGAATATCTCCCCCCAGCGTGTCGAAACCTTCGCGAGTTAAAAGGTGCGAATGTCGAAATGAGCGACCTGGCGCAGCCGGCCTATTCGGCCGCCTTAGGCACCGGAGGCTCGGGCTGGTCGGGCGCCGCGGCCGTAGTCTCGTCGCGATAGCTCATTTCCGGCGTCGCGGCCGCCGAAATAGCGCTGTCTTCGCGCGGCGATGCTTCGGGCGCCTTGGGCGGCCCCTCGGACGCATCCAATGCGGGCGGCGGAGCGGGTGCCGCGACCGGAACGCCGATGACCACCTCGCTTTTGACGATGATCTGTCCGCGAAAAAACACCGCCGGCGACATCGTCTCGATGATGGTCTCCTGGACGCAGCCCTCGTCCTGCTGGAACGTCACCGGCGCGATGAACGCGGACATACCTGGATCATAGGCCTGGCCGAGGTAATCCTTTGACTGGATTCCGCATTCGCCGAGCAGCTCAGTCGCCCGCTCCATATGTCTAAGCGCCGCATAAGTCGCGGAACTCTCGCCGCCGTCCTTCTGCAAGCGCCGTTGCGCTCGCCATAGCGGAATTGCGAGCCGGACCAGCGTCATCAGCATGTCGCGGCGCTCGCGCGCGCCGTCGACGGGTGCACCCTGGACTTCGTTTTCCGACATGCGCTCGATCCTTCTGGTTTTCACCCCACCGACGCCGCCGCTTAGACCTGTTCGCTCGATCGCGAACCATCGGCGCAGCAATCCGAACGATCGCGACCATGATCCGATGAACATCGGAGCCGCCCCAGTAGACCGCCAATGTTCAAGATGCATTCCGAAACGCCGCCCGAATGTCCTCCTGGCTGGGAGAACTGCCGATCCGCCAGCCGCTCGCCTTCTGGCGCTGAACCAAATTGTGCTGTTCGCTGCCGCGCGACGTACCCTTGCCGGCACAGACTTCGCATCGCGGCACCTGGATCGAGCAGGTGCTGAGCCCATAGCGCCCGAACAACGGCTCGACGTTCGTGATGCGCCACATCTTGACCTCGCAGGCTGACGATTTTCGCCGCGCTCCCTCCTTGCAGAAAAAGCAGAGGGTATTTTCGATATCTTCGTCGATCCTGGCCGTGAGCTGTGGCGAGTGGACGTAAGGCTTGATCCGTCTCAGGACGTTGAGCGAGAACTCATCGTCGTGATTTTCATTCCATTGGATGATCTGCCCTTTGTTCGCGGCCGTCGAAAAGGAATCTTCCAGCGCAACGAGGCGCGTGTCGTTCTTGTCCAATACCAGACGAAATGCCTTGATCTTCGGCTCCAACTCTTCGATCAACTGCGATGTGATGGCCTTCGCGGCTGCCTTTTCGGCTTCCATCCGCGTCACGGAAGCCGTTATCTGGGCAACGATCTCGTCGATGCGAGCGCCGACGATGTCCCTTGCGGTCGCCGCCAGCAGCTTGTCGTCGAACCCGGCCTTCCTCGCGATAAGACGAAGTCGCTCGACTTCCTCGTTCCAGCCTCGATTCGCGGCTGGAATCATGAAGTTTACCAGAATCCCGAGCACTGCGGATTCAGCTTCGCGCCGGATCGCCTCGACGTCTTCACGTGTGAGGCGGCGCTTGTCAATCTTCGGCGCCCGCTCATGCAGCCATTTCCATGTCGCGTCGGCCGATAGGACCGCACGCCAGCGCGGCAGCGCGACGGCCCAGCAATATCCGGAGATCGACTGAAGCGCCTTGAGCCGCGCGGCAACGGACTTTGCGCCGTTCCGCTCAGCTTCAATCTTGTGTTCGATCTCAATCGCCAGCATGTGGTAGAAGACCGCGAGATTGTGCGTTGCCTGAAGGGCGGCATTTTCGTCCGCGCTCTCTTCGACCGTTTCCCACGCCGTCAGCAGGTCGACGATGCTATCCGGATCGCGGCTGTGCAGCCGCTGTACCGTAGCTTCGTCATCATCGGAAAACCGCAGCCAGAACAGTTCGTCGATCAGCCGTTGATAAGGATCACCGAGCCGGCTCGAGGACAGGCGGACCGCCGGCTCGTCAGGCAGCCCCATGAATGTTCCGACGATCAGCTGCGCGACCGCATCCGATTCGCCCATTTCGATCGCGGTGTTGAATTTCTGCTCGCGCCTTTTGATGGCTCTGAACGACGCTTCCGTTGACAAGCCGAGCATGCGAAAGGCGTTTCGGCGATAGAGATCCATGGGAAGGTCGACGGAGTCCGACGCCATGACGACCATACCCCTACATCACGATGCCACGCCGCCAGAGCGTTACGCGCTCGGCGTAGCGTTCTCTGAGCACGTGGCTCTGGTTGATCGCCTGTTCCAGGAGGTCGGCCGCGGTATTGAGCTGGCCGATGTTCTTGGCGAGCCGATGGGCCTCGCGCACCATTTCCTCCGCGGTCCGCTGCTTTTTCGAATCCTCCTTCTGGCCGCCCTTGCGGCGGGCGTCCGCCCGTCCGTCCGACGACATGCTGGGCTGCAGCTGGGTCGGACCCGCGCTCGGCGCCCAGCGTTCGAGGTCGGCCAACATGTCGGTGGCGTCGCGGTAGCGATCCTGCGGATCAGCCGCAAGGCAGCGATGGACAATCGAGTCGAGGGCGTTGTCGACCGTGATGTTGTAGATGCTCGGCGGCCGGAGCGGCCGCAGAAAGCGGCGTGCGTCGTCCACCTCCCGATCGCCCAGCTCGGGATAGGGCAACTTATCCGAAAGAAGCAGATAGAGGACGGTCCCGAGCGCCCACACGTCGCCTGCGGTCGAGTCCTGATTGTTTATCGCCTCGGGCGGCTTGAATGAGATCGTTCCACGCGCGCTGGCAAATAACGTAAGCGGATTGACCGATTTTGCCAGGCCGAAATCGCTCACGCGCACGCGGAGCCCTTGCCCGTCGTAGCCGATCAGCAGATTCTGCGGCTTGATGTCTCGATGAATTATCGGCGGCTGTTTGGCGTGCGCCGTCGCCAGACCGCGGCACGCCTGCCGGACAATCTCGACCGCCTCGCCGGTGGGCATAAATTTTTCGCGATAGCTCTTCCAATAAGTGTCGAGGCTGCCGCCGGCGACATATTCCATGGTGAAGAAGCCGTATCCGTCGGGACCTTTATTGAACAGCCCGGCGTCGTGAAGCCTGACGATGTTAGGATGTTCGAGCGCCGCCAGCATGCGGCCTTCCTCGAGCCGCTGGTCGAGCGCATCCAGCGACTCGAATGAAGCTTTGAACACCTTCATCGCGAGGCTACGGCGCAGAAACTGATGCCGGACGCGATATACCTCGGCGAACGCCCCTTCGCCCAGGAAGCGCTCGACCCAATAGACGTCACGGATCAAATCCCCGTCCGACAAAATCGGCACGTCTTGTCCCCCACCCACGCCCAAGCGAATGATGGTCGCCCCCTCGACCACAATTACGCAGATCGCCCTCCGATCTTGCAAACAAAAAAGAATGAATTTGCAGACTAGCCGGCCGCCAGGCTGTTGAAAATAGGAAATACATCCTACTACCGAAGTCCCCCCTCCGACGGTTGTGAAAGCACTCGGCGGATCGAGACATTTGCCCGTGCTGGGACTCGCGAGCAAGGTAAGTATCCCCCGGCAGAGCCGGGGGCTTTAGGACTTGGGCCGCTCAAAGCCGTTGGGGTCGCTAACGCGACCCCGCGCGCCTAATAGGCGCCGGACGCTTTCAGCACGTCGGGACCTAACGTGCGCAGGCTGAACTCCATCATGAACCCGGTGTTGGGAATGGGATTGCTGGTGCCGTTGTACACATAGCCGGTAATGTAATTGGCGGCCAGCATGAAGCAATCGTCGACATAGCCGACGCCGAAGCGTGTCGAATTGAATTGGTTGGCGATGAGGTCGTAGGCGACCGAGCCCAGCACGACCCAGTTGCTGGTGACTTTGAGCGACGCGCCGGCGAGGAAGCCTTCGCGCCGGTTCAGGAATCCGAGCGCCGGCTGCGCCGCGTAATCGCCGTACAGAAAGTTCAGGCCCAAGCGATCGTAATTGGCCCGCATCTCCAGCTCGAAGCGCTCCATTTCGAAGGTCGCCTCGTCGAACCGCGCGCGGGCGAGAATCATGTAGGTCGAGTTCGGCTGGTACGAGATGCGGCCGACGTAATCGGAGATCGGCTTGTCGAGACCGCTGTCGAGGCCGGTATTGGTGATGTCGCCGACCGTATAGGAGTTCAGCCCGTAGAGCTGATAGGACTGGCCGAACAGCGTGTTGACCGTGCCCGCCTGGTTGAACTGCGCGGTGTATTGCAGGCCGGCATTGAGCCGGCCGCCGCCCTCGACGCGGTCCCAGCCGGAGAATTTATCGATGGAAAACAGGTTGGTGTCGTCGAACACCAGGCTCTGCGCATCCTCGTTGGGGAACTGGCCGATGTCGGTCTCGTTCGGCCGCAGAATGAGCTGCGCGATCGGCTCGATGGTCTGCGTCCCCCACGGCTCGACGTCGATGAACGGATAGCGGTACTCGACGCCGACCGCCGGCATGAAGCGCGCCAGCTCGCTTTCGCCGGGCGCAATGTAGTTGGACACGCCGGGCTGGTTGGCGACGTCGACGGAGGCGACGTCGCCGCGCAGTTGCATGAACGGCGTGATCATTTGTCCGTTGTCGGTGATGACGGTGCGCCGCCAATCCACCTCGGCCGAGGCCCGCGTGTAGACGCCGGGTATGCCGCGCAGCAGGCAATTGCTCTTGTTGAGCAGCGCCGGGTCCGCGGTCTCGGCGGTGCCGTTGGCGCAGATGTTGTTCTCGACCGCAGCCTCGCTGATCGGATCGTAGCTCGCCTGCTCGCGCGACAGGCTCGTGATGTTGAACTTGTAGCTCAACTCGCCGCCGGCCACCTGGTTCGGCAGCACGCGCGAGTAATCGAGCACCGGCGCGACGATCGGTAGCTGGCTTTCCTGGTCGAGCTCGGAATAACCCGTGTAGTAGATCGTGCGCAGGTCGAAATAGCTGCGGTCGCCGCGGCCCGTCAGATAGAGCTGCGACACGCCTTCATCGCTGACGCTGGTGCCGGTCTTGAACGGATCGAGATTGACGCCGTTGAAGCGGCCGAGCCCGTAGTCGGTGATGAAGGTCGGATCGGTCACCAGCACGCCGGTCCAGCCCCACACCCATTGATTGGTGATGTCGAACTGGCCGGCGGTCAGCACGGTGCCGCGGAAGTTTTGCGTCTGCGCCGCGCCCGCTCCGTATTCGCTGGCAAAGAACGCCGGGTCGAGCTGATAGATGCCGGCGGCCCTGATGCTGTAGGAGCCGTTGAGCAGCCGCTGATTCCATTCCGCCTCCATCATCAGGCCTTGTTGGCTCATGAACCGCGGATAAAGCGTCAGGTCGTAATCGGGCGCGAGATTGAAGTAATACGGCGTCTCGATAGCCACCCCGTAGGCGCTGCTCGACGAGATCGACGGGAACAGGAAGCCGCTCTTGCGCTTGACCGTGGAATCCGGCGTCGACAGGAACGGAAAATACGCCACCGGCAAGCCGAAGAAATCGACCGAGGCGTTTTCGAAATAGATCATCTTCTCGCCGTCGTCGTGAATGATGCGAACGGCTTTGATCTGCCATTCCGGCGGCTTTGTCGGATTCTCCTTGCACGGCTCGCACGCGGTATAGACGCCGTTCTGCAGCACTTCGTAGGTTTGCGACCGGTCGGCGCGCACCGCGGCCATTCGGGTGTCGTCGGGCGATTCCAGACGCAGCGAATCGACGAAGCCGTCGCGATAATCGTCGCTGAGATTGATGACCTGACCGTAGGTGATGCGGCCGCTCGGCTCGGTCAGCCTGGCGTTGCCCTCGGCGCGCAGGCGCTTGGTCTTCTGGTCATAGATCACCTTGTCGGCTTCCACCGTCGAGCCGCCGTAGTAAATCTGGACGTGGCCGATCGCCGCAACGGTGTTGTTCGAATAGTCGTATTGCATCTCGTCGGCTTGCACGAGCATCGGCGTGTTGGGCGGCGGCAAATGGGTCGCGGCGGGGGGCTTGGGCCGCGGGGGAAAGTGCAGGAACGGCTGCGGCGCCACCTGGCTGAGGGCCGGCGCGGCGCAAAGGCCGAGCACGATCGCGGCGGCCGCCAACACGATAACGAGCACCGCACCGCCGCGCTGCCGCCGCCGAAGCCTGCGGCTACCCCTCAAGTCCGCCACTAATCGTGCTCCCAGCAATACGACGCAATGACGCCGCCCCGTTGTTCGGGCCGGCGCAGCAGGACGATCGGCGAGACTGCATCCCCCGGCTGTGTCCTGGGCTGCAAAAATGGCGCTGCCAAGGCACGAAGCCCCTTGAACATCCACAAGAATTGGTTAAGCGGGGCCGGCCAAAAGACCGGCCGCATGCGGCGATCGGGCCGGCTTGGGCGGAGCGATCGCCGCCGGGTCAGGTGCCGGCCACGAAGAACGAAGCGAGCCGGTTCCTGATGTTCTCCGCGATGCTGGTCACGGCACGGTCTTCGGCGTTGCGCGCGGCGCGCTGCCGGGCGAAGCGTTGCGCCGAGCCCGGAATATCGAACGAAGCGCGGCCGAACGTGCTCGTATTCAACACCACTTTCTGCGTGGCAATTTCGGTCAGGGTAAAGGAGGCGTTAAGGGACTCGACCTGGGTTTCGGGCCGTCCGCTCGCCACGTCGACGATGACGGTGATGATCCCGGAATTGAGCGTGACCGTCAGCCGGTGGGTCGGCGCAACCGGCGCCGCGCCGTTGTTGAGATCGTACATCAGCGCGTTGCGCAGCGCCACCGCCAGCCGGGCCTCCGGCGTGCCATTCTTCGCCACGATGGGCGCAATCTCGACGGCGGCCATCCGGTCGCGAACCGACTCGCTCGCGCCGAGCGGATGATTGCCGTAGAGCGGCTGAAAACAGGCCGCGGTGAGCAGGCCCAGCGCAAGCACCGCGGCGACCGGCACGAGCTTGGGCAAAAGTCCGACGTGCTTACCCCACCGCATCGGCATCGATCCCCCGGCACCGCTCGGCTAGCGCAGAAATCTTAACAGCTATACATAGGCCGCCGTCCGCCGAGCAAGTCCTTGTCTGGTCCGGCGCACCATCCGCATCCGGGCGCCACCGCGGCCCCGCTTTTCCGCTGCGAGCAAATGCGAGACAATGCGACGATGAAGGCGACAACGTGGCGGGGCGCGGCACTGTTCACGGCACCCATGCTGCTCGCCGCCTGCAGCGCCGTGCCGTTATCGGAAAACGCCGCCCCGCCGGCCCCGCCGGCCAATTACGGCGTGCTGGTCGGCAATACGCTGAAGGGCTTCAAGGGCTACCCGGGCTACAGCAATTTCGCGATTTCGCCGCCGCGCTGGGTGCATGCCACGACCGGGTGGAATTGGCTGACCTGCGTGCGCTATTTCGAGCGCGGGCAGCGGCGCACTTACGTGTTTTTCATGGACGACGGCGCCATCGTTAATTCGCGCTTTGGGGTGGTCACCGATCAATGCAGCGCCCAGCAATACTGGCCGTTCGATCCCGCGACCGGCGTCGTAACGGCGCCGGCGCCGCAGCAACCGCTGTCGCCCGCGCCGCTTCCGCAGCGGCCGATTTATTGAAGTGCCGCAAAACTCGCAAACTTCGATCGCGTCGCCGTCGATCGCAACGGCTTTCTCTGATGAGGCGCTTCGTCATTCCTTGGCGTGCTCGATGAGCTTTCCACCTACACTCAGCGGCGGCGGCTGCGTTTTGTGCCGCGCCGCGCGCCCGATTGCGGCGCCGGCAGCGGTGCAGCGTTGAGAATCCGGCCCGCCACGGCATCGAGCTTTTTCAGAAGTTCTGGATCGCGCGCTTGCGGCGCCGTGATCAGCGCGTTGTCCAACGCCCGGTCCGAGCCGATCGGGCACGGCTCGTGCTCGCGGGGAAAATCGCGCGCCAGCCGCGCCACCAGAAGCTTGGCCTTGTCGGCATTGGCGATCAGCACCTTGATGATGTCCTGCACGGTGACGGCATCATGATCGGGATGCCAGCAATCGAAGTCCGTCACCATGGCGACGGTGGCGTAGCCGATCTCGGCTTCGCGCGCCAGCTTGGCCTCCGGCATGTTGGTCATGCCGATCACCGCATAGCCGAGGTTCTTATAGGTCAAGCTCTCGGCCAGGCTGGAGAATTGCGGACCTTCGATGCACACATAGGTGCCGTCGCGCACCACGGCGATGCCTTCGGCCATGGCCGCCTCGGCGAGATGGATGCGCAGCCGCGGCGACACCGGATGCGCCATCGAGACGTGGGCGACGCAGCCCTTGCCGAAGAACGAGCTGTCGCGCTTGTGGGTGCGGTCGACGAATTGATCGACCAGCACGAAGGTACCGGGCGGCAACTCCTCCTTGAACGAGCCGCAGGCCGACAACGAGACGAGGTCGGTCACGCCGGCGCGCTTGAGTACGTCGATATTGGCCCGGTAGTTGATGTCCGAGGGCGACAGGCGGTGGCCGGTGTCGTGGCGCGACAGAAACACCACCGGCAGGCCGGCGATCTCGCCGACGCGCAGCGCCGCCGACGGCTCGCCCCACGGGCTCTTGAGGCGGACGCTGCGGACCTTGTCGAGCCCAGGCAGGTCGTAAATGCCCGAACCGCCGACGATGCCGAGAACTGCTTTTGTCATCCGCCGCCCCCCTGTCCTCTTTGATGCCGCGAAACGGCGCGCCAATGCCGATCAATGATCCTGCTTCGCAGCCGCAAAATCCGGCACGGCTTGGTGCAGCACGCCGTCGATCGCGGCGCGTTCGCTGTGCTCAAGGCCGCCCTTGAGCTGATTGAGCCAGTCACAAATCACCTCGACCGGCGGACAGACCGGCGTCGCCGCGACCACGCCGAGGATGCCGATGTCGACGCTCGGCTCTTCGCGCGCGAACAAAATTTCGTTGAGGCGTTCGCCGGGCCGAATGCCGGTGAACACGATGTCGACGTCGCGGCCCGGCTCGAGCCCGCTCAAGCGGATCATGCGTTCGGCGAGATCGACGATCTTGATCGGCTGGCCCATGTTGAGCACGTAGACCGATGCCGCGGCGCGGTGCGGCCCGAGCGCGTGGCTCGCCGCGGTGATGACGAGATCGCAGGCTTCGCGGATCGTCATGAAATAGCGCACCATGTCCGGATGGGTGACGGTAACCGGGCCGCCGGCCTCGATCTGCGCCTTGAATTTCGGCACTACCGAGCCGTTCGACGCCAGCACGTTGCCGAAGCGGACCGCGATCATGCGGATCGGCGGCTTGCCGCCGTTGGTGCTGCGCGCCGCAGCGACGTCGAGCGCCTGGCAGTACATTTCGGCGAGCCGCTTGGTGGCGCCGAGCACCGAGACCGGCTCGATCGCCTTGTCGGTCGAGATCATGACCATGGCCTCGGCGCCGGCGGCGGCGGCCGCATCGGCGACGTTGACCGAGCCGAACACATTGGTCCTGATGCCCTCGTCCCATTCGCGTTCAACGATCGGCACGTGCTTGAGCGCGGCGGCATGAAACACGAGCTGCGGCTCGGCCCGCGCGATCAAGCGGAAGATGCGTTGGCGATCGCGCACGTCGGCAATGCGGCCCTCGATTGCCGTGGCGCCGGTTTTGTTGGCCGCGAGTTTTTCCAGCACGCCGTGCAGGGCCGATTCGGAGTTTTCCAGAATCACGAGGCGGTCGGCGCCGAAGGTGACGACCCGATCGCAGATTTCGGCGCCGATCGAGCCGCCGCCACCGGTAACCACGACCGCCTTGCCTTTGATGAAATCCTCCAGGCGCCGGTAATCGATCTTGACGCTCGGCCGCAGCAACAAATCCTCGACGTCGACCGGAGCGAACCGCAAGGCTTCGCCGCCGGCATCGAGCGCAGGCAAGCGGCTCGTTGCCAGGCCGAGCCGCCGCGCCAGCATCAGCATGGTTTCGGGCTGCACTTCGGGCGCGAGCGCGGTCGGGGTGAGGACGAGGCGCGCCACGCGGATGTCCTGCGCCGCCAGTGCGGCGACGGTCTGCTCCAGGTCGGCGAGATAGCCGCGCACCGCAACGCCGCGCAGCGCCTGGCCCTGGTCGGCGCGCGACGGCGACAGAATGCCGACCGGCCGCAACTTGGTCACGGCGCCGCTCTCGATGGCGCGCAGCAAGACCTCGGCATCGGCGGCGCGGCCGGCGATGAGCGTCGGCGTTGCCTCGCGTTGCTCCGCATGATGCTGGGTGCGCGCATGGCGAAACAGCCGGTAGGCGATGCGCGGACCGCCGAGAAAGAACATCTGCAGCACCCAGTACAGCGCGATGGTGATCTTGCCGAAGAAGAACGTGCCATAAAAATTCGGCGCCACCAGAACGTAGTCGAGCACCAAGAGCGACAGCGCCAGCACCGTCACCGCGCGGAAAATGTTCCAAAGGTCGGGCAGCGAGGCGAAGCGCCACTTGGCGACGTAAAGGGAAAAGATCCAATAGACCACGCCGACATAGACCAGATAGCCGGGCAGGATGATCAAAAGCCCGTGGAAGCGGGCGGCAAGGCCCGCAGCCTCGAAGCGAAAATAGAATGCTGCCAAAATTGCCGCCGCAGTAGCGACCAGATCGTGGACGACGATCAGCAGCCGGCGCGGATTGCGGAAAAGCTCCCTCATGGCGCTACCATAGACCGGCCCGGGCGATAAAAAAACGGCGGATCGTGCTGCCGACGGCGCCGACGCGCCCGCCGAGGCCGGCATAAGATATCGACATTGCAGCGATCCGCAGGCCGCGGCTGGCGCGCAATACCGGCACGCTGCATTGCGCGCCGGCTGCGGCAACGCTAAGCACGGACCCGCGCCGGCAGCGGACGCTTCGCTGGACACCGGCATGGCGAATCACCGAGCGAGCGGGGCAGTGGCGGCCATGTGGGCGATGCGCGGCGCGGCGATCGCGGGTCTGGCCGCGCTTTTGTGCGTCGGCCTGATCGTGCTCCTGCACCCCGTGCTGCAGCGCTATGCGCTGGCGAAGCCGAACGCTCGTTCATCGCACCGCGTGCCGACGCCGCAGGGCGGCGGCATCGCAGTGATCGCCGCCACGCTCGCGGCGAGCGGTTTTGCCATTGTCAGCTTCGGCGTGCCGTTGACGGCGTCGCTCGCCGCCGCCTTTGCCGCGGTCATTGTCATGGCCGCCGTCGGCGTCGCCGATGATGTCCGGCCGCTGGCGGTCGCGCCGCGACTCATTTTGCAGGCGCTGGCGGTCGCGGCCGTGATCTATGCGCTGCCCAATGGGCTGCGCGTCGTGCCGGTTCTGCCGTTTTCCATCGAGCGCGTGCTGTTGTTCGTCGGCGGCTTGTGGTTCGTCAATCTCGTCAACTTCATGGACGGCATCGATTGGATGACCGTCGTCGAAGTGATCCCGGTCGCGGGCGCGCTCGTGGCGCTCGGCGGCCTCGGCGCGCTGTCGTCGGAGGCTGTCGTGGTAGCGTTTGCGCTCGGCGGCGCCATGCTCGGCTTTGCCTATTTCAACCGGCCGGCGGCAAAGCTCTTTCTCGGCGACGTCGGCAGCCTGCCGATCGGACTTTTGCTCGGCTGGCTCCTGGTGCTGCTCGCCGGCGCCGGACATTTGACGGCGGCGCTGCTGTTGCCGCTGTACTATCTGGCGGACGCGACGCTGACCTTGCTGCGCCGGCTGTCGAGCGGCGAGCGCGTCTGGCAGGCGCACCGCACGCATTATTACCAGCGTGCCACCGACCGCGGCTTTACGGTGAGCGAAATCGTCGGCCGCGTCTTTGTCGTCAACCTCGTCCTCGCGGCGCTGGCGCTGATCACCGTGCTCGCCGGCAGCCGGCTCATCGACGCCGCGGCGCTCGCCTGCGGCGCCGCTCTGGTCGGCGCCCTGCTCTACAATTTTACGCGGAAACGGCGGTGATTCAGGCAACCGTCTTGGCCTTGCCGTCGAGGTAGGCCCGCACCAGCTCGGCGGACGCTCCCCGCAATGAAAGTTCAAATCGCTTATTCAACTCGGCTTTGCCGGCCGCGGTTCTGTGCTCGCTCCGCTCCTAGAGTTCCAGCGTCGCCGTCACCGGGACGTGATCGGACGGACGCACCCAGCCGCGCGAATCCTTCGATACCTTGATTGCCGAGACGCGGTCGGCGAGCGCGGCGGAGGTCCAAACATGGTCGAGGCGGCGGCCTTTGTCGGCCGCGGCCCAATCCGGCGAACGATAGCTCCACCAGGTGAAGAGTTTTGTCGGCTCCGGAACGAAGCGGCGCACCGCGTCGACCCAGCCGCCGGCCTTCTGCACCGCCATGAGCTTCTCGCACTCGATCGGCGTGTGCGACACGACGGTGAGGAGCTGCTTGTGGCTCCAAACGTCACATTCGAGCGGCGCGACGTTGAGGTCGCCGACGATGATGCCGCGCGCGCCGCCGGCCGCTTGCAACGTGGCGCTGCCGCACATCTCATCCAGGAAGGCGAGCTTGTGGGCGAATTTCGCATTGATGCGCGGATCGGGTTCGTCGCCGCCCGCCGGCACGTAGAAATTATGCAGCGCGACCGGATCGCGCAGGCCGGCGCGCTCGCCGAGCACGACCGACAGATGCCGGCAATCGCTCTTGCCGCAGTACGTGGCAACCGACGTCGATTCGAACGGCAGGCGCGAGAGCACGACGACGCCGTGATAGCCCTTCTGGCCGTTGAGCGCGACGTGATCGTAGCCGAGCCGCTTGAAGCGCTTGAGCGGAAACTTGTCGTCCGGGCACTTGGTCTCCTGCAGGCAGAGCAAATCCGGCCGGGCCGCCTTGACGAATTTGGCAACCAGATCGATGCGCAACCGCACCGAATTGATGTTCCAGGTTGTCAGGGTGAGACGCATGGCGTCGGAAGTCGGAAATCAGAAGTCGGAAATCGGAATATATTTATCCACGATCAGTTCCGCTATCCCTCTGATTTCTGATTTCCAACTTCAGACTTCCAGCGTTAGCCCTACTGATTACTGAAACTCCCCGGATTGCGCTGATAATTGATGACGAACAAATTCGGGTCCGGCTTTTTGTTCGAGTCGAGATTGTAGACGGCGACCGTGGTGTCGAGGCCCTGCGGATCGGTGACGGTCCATTGCTTGAGCTCTGCGGTCTTGGCGTCGAACATGATCATCAGCCGCGTGGTGCCGACCATCACCTGCTTCTCTTCGATCACCACGGTGATGAATTTGTCATCGGCGGAAACGCTGACGACGTTGGTATCGCGAAGCAGATCGATGTGATCGGCCAACAGGTAGCGCAGCGGCGTTTGCGACAGCGGCCACAGCTGCTGGGTGGCGAGATTGCGGTCGCGCACGACGACCGAGGAGCCGTCGGCGATCACGTCGATCGGGCTCGGCGGATTATACTCGAAGCGCACCTTGCCGGGTTTCTGGATATAGAACGTGCCTTCGGTGCGGTTGCCGTCGGGCCCGACCTGCACGAAATTGCCGACCATGGTCTGGAAATTGGAGAGGTAGAGGCTGACGCGGTCGAGCAGCGCCCGCTGCTTGGCATCGAAAGCGGCCTCCTGCCCGGTCGGCGCGCTGTTGCCGAACGGCAGCGAGAACGGAAAGAAGCCCTTGCTGTCGCCCGCAGCCGGGGCCGGAGCGAGATCACCCGAGGCCGGAGCCGTGAACACCGGCGGCGCCGCAGCAGCAGGGGCCGCGCCGCCCTTGGGCTCGGGCGCCGGGACCGGCAGCGGCACACTCTCGGCAAAGGCCGAGCCGGCCGCCAAAAACGCGCCGCAAACCATCGCCACGACAACAATCGCCGCGCCTCGACCAGCCATGTCCCTCTCCCGCTTGCGCGCCCCGCGGCGAACCGACCCGCTACCCGCGCGTTATGGCGAATTCGCGGCCACCACCCGTCGTAAAGAGCGAGTCGCCGAATCTCAATAGGTCTCGTCGTCGCCGCCCTCGACGAGGATTTCGCGCTTGCCGGCGTGATTGGCCTGGCCGACCACGCCTTCCTGCTCCATGCGCTCCATCAGCGAGGCGGCGCGGTTGTAGCCGATCTGCAGCCGGCGCTGGATGTAGCTCGTCGAAGCCTTGCGGTCGCGCAGCACGATCTGCACCGCCTGTCGATAGAGGTCGGCGCCTTCGGCCTCCGACGCCGTGCCCATGGCGGTGCCGTCGAACACCGCGGCATCGTCGCCGCCCTCGGGCTCCTCGGCGGTGACGGCTTCGAGGTACTGCGGCACGCCCTGCGACTTCAAGTGCCGCACCACCTTCTCAACTTCCTCGTCGGAGACGAACGGCCCGTGCACGCGGCTGATGCGGCCGCCGCCGGCCATGTACAGCATGTCGCCCTGGCCGAGCAGCTGCTCGGCGCCCTGCTCGCCCAAAATGGTGCGGCTGTCGATCTTGGAGGTGACCTGGAACGAGATGCGGGTCGGGAAATTGGCCTTGATGGTGCCGGTGATGACGTCGACCGACGGCCGCTGCGTCGCCAGGATGACGTGCAGCCCGGCGGCGCGCGCCATCTGCGCCAGCCGCTGCACCGCGCCTTCGATGTCCTTGCCGGCGACCATCATCAGGTCGGCCATCTCGTCGACGATGACGACGATGTAGGGCAGCGACTCGAGATCGAGCTCTTCGTTTTCGTAGATCGCTTCGCCGGTCTCGCGGTCATAGCCGGTGTGGACGGTGCGGGTGAGCTTCTCGCCCTTGGCTTTGGCCTCGGCGACGCGGGCGTTGTAGCCGTCGACATTGCGCACGCCGAGCTTCGACATTTTCTTGTAGCGCTGCTCCATTTCGCGCACCGCCCATTTGAGCGCCACCACCGCCTTTTTCGGATCGGTGACGACGGGGGCCAAAAGGTGCGGAATGCCGTCATAGACCGACAGTTCGAGCATCTTCGGATCGACCATGATCAAGCGGCACTGGTCGGGATGCAGCCGATAGACCAGGCTCAGGATCATGGTGTTGATGGCGACCGATTTGCCCGAGCCGGTGGTGCCGGCGATGAGCAGATGCGGCATGCGTTGCAGATCGACCAGCACGGCCTCGCCGCCGATCGCCTTGCCGAGGCAGAGCGGCAGCCGCGCCTCGGTGGCGGCGTAGTCGCGTGAGACGAGCAATTCGCGCAGATAAACCTTTTCGCGGGTCGGATTCGGCAATTCGATGCCGATGGCATTGCGTCCCGACACCACGGCGACGCGCGCCGACAGCGCGCTCATGGAGCGGGCGATGTCGTCGGCAAGGCTGATGACGCGCGACGATTTGATGCCGGGGGCGGGCTCGAGCTCGTAGAGCGTGACCACCGGCCCCGGCCGCGCATTGATGATCTCGCCGCGCACGCCGAAATCGGCCAGCACGCCTTCGAGTGCCGTGCCGTTGTCGCGAATGAGCTCGGCGCTCAATGTGGTGCGTTCGCCCGGCCGCGGCGCCGCCAACAGGTTGATGGACGGCAGCACATAGCCGTCGGCTACGCGGCGCGGCCGTTTTGGCACCGCGCGCGGCTTATGCGGGCTTTGCGGCGCCGTGTCAGTCCCGTCCTCGTCGTCTTCAGTTCCTGCATGCTGCTGCGCCGGCTTGTCGAACTGCGGCTCGATCCGCCGCGGCGGCATGGCGACGTCGCCCCGCCGGTTACGCAGCGTCGACGCGCCGCCGCGGAACAGGCGCGCGATACGCGAGCGGAAGCTCAAAAACGCGTGGACCAACAGGCCGAGCGAAATCCAGCCGCGGTCGTCGTCGCGCTCGTTCTCTTCTTCGTCCTCCTCCTGGTCTGCGAAGTCTTCGTCGACGTTGCGCCAGACGATGCCCGCCGCGACGGCGAAGGCGGTCAGCGCGGCGACGCCGAGCCCGATCGATTCGGCGAGCCGGTAGGGTTGCGGCAGCGGCGCGTGAAACAGCGCTGCCGGCAGGCGCAACAACGCATCGCCGATGACGCCGCCGAGCCCGGAGGGCAGCGGCCAATGCGGGCTGCGCGGCAACGACGATGCAAACGCGGCAGTCACGATCGCGCCGACGAGCCACAGCACGACGCGCAGCCGCTCATGGCTGAGCGGCCGGTGGCCGAGCAGCCGATAGCCCCATACCGCGATCGGCAGCAACAGCGCCAACGCGCCGAGGCCCAGGAGCTGCATCAACAGATCGGCCGCGATCGCGCCGGGCCGGCCCAGCAGATTGTGCACGGCGGAATCGGTGGCGTGACTGAGCGAAGGGTCTTGCACCGACCAAGTGGCAAGCGCCAGCGCCAGGATCATCGCCAGGCTGAGCAGCGCGATGCCGCCAAGCTCGCGCAGCCGGCGCGCCAGCGCTGCGCCGAGCTGTCCGGACAAGAGCGCCATTCCGTCGAGACTGCGGTCGATCAGCGACATTCGCCAGGCCTCACCGAAACGATTGGTTCGTCATTCCGGGGCCAAGCCAACGGGTCCGGCCCGAAGAGGGGCACCCCATCGCGCTTGCGCGATGGGGACCCCGGGCCGGCCCGATGACAAGCTCAGCGAGGGGCCCGCAATCCATAACCCCGGCGCCGGGCTTATGGATTCCGGACTCGCCGCTTCGCGGCGATCCGGAATGACGATCGAGGCGGTCGTCCGGCTCCCATCTCATCCGAAAACCTCGACCAGACGATGCAACGCCTCGGCGGTGATCTCCTTGTTCTGCACCATGGCGACGCGGATGAAGTTTTCGCCGGGATTGCTGCCGTCGGCCTGCTCGCGGGCGAGATAGCGGCCGGGCACGACGCGCAGGCCGGCCTCGCGCCACAATGCGATCGTGGCCGCCTCGCTGCCGCCCTGCGCTGCGACGTCGAGCCAGAGAAAGAAGCCCCCGGCGGGCCGGCAATAGCCGTAGCGGTCGCCGACGATCTGGTCGGCGAGATCGAATTTTTCCCGATACAGCCGTCTGTTGTCCTCGACATGGCGCTCGTCGCCATAGGCGGCAATGGCGACGCGCTGCAGCGGCATCGGCACCTGCGGCGCGGCGACGTTGCGCAATTCGAGATAGGCTTGCAGAAACTTTCGGTCGCCGGCGGCGAAACCGACCCGCAAGCCAGGCAGGCTCGAGCGCTTCGACAGCGAGTGAAACACCACGACGTTGGCAAAATCCGGACCGGCGGCTTCGAGCATGCCGGCCGGCGCATGCTCGCTGTAGATCTCGCAATAGCACTCGTCGGCGAGCACCAAAAAGCCGAAGCGGCGCGCCAGCGCGGTGAGCCGGCTCAGATAATCGCGGTCGGCGACCGCGCCTTGCGGATTCGCCGGCGAGGCGAGATAGACGGCGACCGTGCGGGCGAGCAATTCATCGCTCAGCGCGTCGAGGTCGGGGAGAAAGCCGGTGCAACGCGTCGCCGGCAGATAGACCGCCTCGCAATCGGCGGCGACTGCCCCCGCCGCGTAGGCCGCGTAAAACGGGTTCGGGATGAGCACCGCCGGGCGGCCGGCGCGCCGGCCGACCCAGTTCTTGGCGGCAAGTGCCGCGAGAAACAGGCCTTCGCGGGTGCCGTTGAGCACCAGCACTTCGGAAGCGGGGTCGACGGCGCGCGGCAGCACGTAGCGGCGGTCGAGCCACTTGCCGACGGCTTGGGTGAACTCATCCAGGCCCTTGTTCATCGGATAGCGGCCGAATTCGGCAAGATGCGCGGCAATGATCGAGCCGACGAAGGGTGGAATCGGATGCTGCGGCTCGCCGACCGCGAGGCTGATGGCAGGCTTGCCCGGCGCGACGCCGTCGAGCAATTCGCGCAGCCGCACGAACGGCGAGCGCGCGTTTTGCACGCGGACAGGCGGAGCGGGAGATTGGCGGGTCATCCTATACATCACGCGCAGCGGGGCCGCCCGCCGGATCACCGATCCGCCAGCATAGGAGCGGCGAGGTTAAGACGCGATTAACCATCTGTTCCAGGCAGTTTCTACTGAATACGACAGATTGCGACTTTCGCCGCCAAAATGGGGAGAACGCGATTGATGAATCCGGGAACGGTGCGACCGAGCGCTCATTTGCTGTGCTGCACAACGAACCGGCCGCTCACGCCTTGGCACCTCAGTCTCCTTTTACAACCTGCCCACTTACAACCTGCTCACGCGTGTTCCCTTGACAGCGGATAGCAGCATTGTCACGCTCGGGTTCGCTTGAAGCAACGCAGGCCGGCGCCATGACCGGTGCTGCCGGACAAGCGCCCTCGGGGCGGTAAGCCCATGAAGCGATTCAACACTTCGTCGCTGATCGCCGGCGCGATTGCGCTCTCGATCGGCGGCTTTGCCAGTGCGAGCGCGCAACAGCCGTTAACGGAAACGCCGGCGCCTCCGGCGCCTGCTCCTGCGCCAGCGGCACGGCCAGCCGCAACCGTCGTGCAAGCACCGGCTCTGGCGACTGCCGTCACCCAGGCGATGCTCAATGGCGCCGCGACCGATCGTAGAAATTTTCTCACCACCAATGACGACTACAAGCAGCAACGGTTCTATCCGAACAGCGATATCAAGCGCAGCAACGTAAAAAGGCTGCGCGTGGCCTGGATCTTCCAGACCGACGTTCGCGAGTCGATGGAAACAGCACCAGTTGCCACCAGGAGGGCTTCAAGGGCGCCTGCACGCAGCCGCGCCTGGCCGGCCAGAGTCGCGATTACCTCGCCAAGACCATGACCGATTTTCGCACCGGCGCCCGCGCCAACAACCCCGGCATGACCGACCTGATGAAGGCCATATCCGAATCCGATATCGCCGCCCTCGCGACCTATATCGCCGGACTACAGCTGCAGTAGCCTCGCTGGGCCGAGAGCTTGGCGCGCAGTTCGGCGTTGGCCGCGAGATCGAGCCCGGCTTGCCTGTTTGTCCCTTTTCGTGCGTGCCGCCATCGACGTTGCGGGCATTGATCGGCGCGCCGCTATCGAGCAACAGCAATCAGGTGATCGCCGAAGCCGTCGTCGGCGTGGCGGCATTTGCCGCCGTGGCGCCGGTCGATCTCGACATTGTTTCAGGCGCCTTGCAGAGGGGTTATATTTCAACCCGCGACAATTCGCTTGTGTGCCTGGTATGGAGATCGAGGACATGAGGAAGCATTTGCTCGATCGGCGTCGGTTTAATGCCTTGTGCGCAACAATCGGCCTATCGTCACCCAGTGCGGGTGCAATCGTTGCGGCAACGTCCGGTCAATCGGCGGCTGCCCAAGACGCCGGCGCGCCGACAAGCGCTGCAGGACGCACCGTAAAATTACCGAACGGCACCATTGTCCCGGCGCTCGGTCAGGGCACCTGGCATCTCGGCCAGGGCAGGCATCCGGCAGCAGTCGAAGAAGAAGCGCTGCGCCTGGGTGTTTCCCTTGGCTTGCAATTGATCGACACCTCGGGGAATTACGGCGATGGACTTTCCGAGAAATTGATCAGTCGCGTGATTGCCGGCCGGCGTGACCGCGTATTTCTGGTCTCCAAAGTGGAAGCCTATGAGGTGACGGGCGACGGCATGGCCCGCGCTTGCGAGGCGAGCCTTGCTCGTCTCGGTACAAACTATCTGGATCTCTATTTGCTGCATTCGCCAGTGCCGAGCCGACTATTCGCCGGCGTTGTCACAGGGTTCGAACGGCTGCGCGCCACGGGGAAGATTCGCGCTTGGGGCGTGTCCAACTTCAACACCAGCCAAATGGAAGAGCTGTTCCGTGTCCCGGACGGCCCGAGCTGCGCGACCAATCAGGTCCCTTACAGCCTCAACAACCGCGACATTGAGCGCGACCTTCTGCCATGGTGCAAACAGCACGATATGCCGGTGATGGCGTATTCGCCGCTCGGCGGCGACAATAACCTGGTCATAGGCGACCCGACGCCGGCACGAATCGGTGCTGCCCACGGCTGCGCGGCGGCCGCAGTGGCGTTGGCCTGGGTCATTCGCAATGGCAATGTCATCGCCATCCCCGAATCCGGCGTCCCGGCTCACGTCAAGGAGAATGCTGTGGCGCTTTCACTGACGCTCACACCGCAGGACTTTCAGATACTGGATGCGGCGTATCCGGGACCATCCGGCGCAAACTAGCGCATGTTCCGCTCCGATCGAATCGCGACTCCTCGGTTCGTCATTGCCGGGCTTGACCC
>JASHQS010000280.1 GCA_030038995.1 Xanthobacteraceae bacterium | reverse complement strand
TCGAGCGCCGCATCCGGGCGCGGGGCGCGGCGCAGCGGCGCCGCCGGCGCCACGACTTCGAGAACGCGGCCCGCAACATAGCGCGCCGCCGGCACCTTGCCCTCAAGCTCGCTGGCCGCCAAATCGGCGCGGGCCGGCGTGAGCCGCGGATCAAACTCCGGCATTATCTTTTTCCGCTCATTCCCGCGAAAGCGGGAATCCAGATCAAACACTCCCATCTTGAAGCAAACGAACTGGGTCCCCGCTTTCGCGCATAGGCGCTAACATAGACCTGTTTCCCGGATGCGGTGCAACGCGAAGCGGTGCACCGCTGATCCGGGACCGTCCCAGACTCCGCAACTTGTTACGATCCCGGGTCTGCAGCGTACCACTTCGCTGCGCTTCGTGCTGCGCTGCGCCCGGGAAACGCAGCTATGTTAGCGCCTATGCGCGAAAGCGGGGACGAGCGGTGGAGGAAGCCGCCCTCATAATATCGAACGCACTCAGCCGTAGCGGGCGCAGAGCAGCGCGTAGAGTGCGCGCGCGGCCTGACATTCGCCGCCCTCGGGGCGGCCGGGCTTGGCGGACGCGGTCCAGGCGAACAGGTCGACGTGCAGCCACGACGGCACCGTCACGAAGCGCCGCATGAACAAAGCCGCGGTGATGGCGCCGGCATGGCTGCCGCCGACATTGTTGATGTCGGCGACCTTGGATTCCAGCATCGCCTCGTAGGGCCGCCACAACGGCAGCCGCCACAGCGGATCGTTCTCGGCAGCGGCGCATTGCATCAGCTCGTCGGCAAGCGCATCGTCGTCGGTGAAGAACGGCGGCACGTCGGGACCGAGCGCGGTGCGCGCGGCGCCGGTCAAGGTGGCAAAGTCGGCGATCAGCGCCGGTTTTTCCTCGTCGGCGAGCGCCAGTGCGTCGGCCAGAATGAGCCGGCCTTCGGCGTCGGTATTGCCGATCTCGACCGTGATGCCCTTGCGCGAGGGGTAAATGTCGCGCGGCCGGAAGCTTGCGGCGGCGATCGCGTTCTCGACCGCGGGAATGAGCACGCGCAGCCGCACATTGAGGCCGCGCGCCATGATCATGTGCGCCAGCGCCAGCGCGGTCGCCGCGCCGCCCATGTCCTTCTTCATTTGCAGCATCGAGGATTCGGACTTGATGTCGAGGCCGCCGGTGTCGAAGCAGACACCCTTGCCGACCAGCGTGATGCGCGGATTGTTGCCGGCTTCGCCCCAGGACAGATCGATGAGCCGCGGCGCCGTCGAGCCGGCGCGGCCGACCGCGTGGATCAGCGGAAAATTCTGCGCCAGCAAATCGTCGCCGACGATCGACGTGCAGGCGGCGCCGTGGCGCGCCGCGAGCTGTTGCGCGGCGGCTTCGAGCTCGGCCGGCCCCATGTCGTTGGCCGGCGTGTTGATGAGGTCGCGCGCCAAGGCGACGGCTTCGACGATGCGCGCCAGGTCGTCGCGGTCGAGGCTTTGCGGCAGGTCGAGGCCGAACTTGCGCGCCTCGGCCTTGCGGTAGCGCGCAAAGCGGTAGGTGCCGAGCGCGAAAGCGAGCGCCGCGAGCCGCGCGTCGGGCGGCTCGTTGGCGAAGCGATAGACGCCGTCGGGCAACTGCTGCGGCAGGCGCCCGGGCAGAAACGGGTCCTGGGCTTCGGCGGCGGCGGCAAGGCCGAACAAAACCCCGCCGAGCCCGTTCTCGCCCGGCAACAGCAGATGCCGGCCCGGCTTCGCCTTGAAGCCGGCGGCGTCGGCAAAGGCGCAGGCCTCGGCGCCGATGCGCTTACGCACGTCGGGATAATTCTGCGCGGTCACGAACCAGATCGGCGTAGCGCTCGCGCCGGCGCCGGCAGTGAAAACGGCGTCCATCGGTCTCGCGATTGTTTAAGGCTGCGCCGTGCTAGCACGCGGCCTCGCGCGCGTCATCAGCCGGCGCGCGCGCCTCAGCGCCCGTCCAAAGCTTCAAGCTCGTCGATCATGCGCTCGATCACGCCCAATCCGCGCTGCCAGAATGCCGGGTCGCGGGCGTCGAGGCCGAACGGGGCGAGCAGCTCGGCATAATGCTTGGTGCCGCCGGCCGACAGCATGGCGAGATAGCGCTCGGCGAACCCTGCCGCAGCGCGCTCGTAGACCGCATAGAGCGAGTTCACCAGGCAATCGCCGAACGCGTAGGCGTAGACGTAGAACGGCGAGTGGATGAAATGCGGAATGTAGGCCCAGAACGTCTCGTAGCCGGGCTTCAGCTCGATCGCCGGGCCGAGGCTTTCGCGCTGCACTTCGAGCCATAATTGGCCGATGCGCTCTCCGGTCAGTTCGCCGCTCCTGCGCTCGGTATGGACGGCGCGCTCGAAGGTGTAGAACGCGATCTGCCGCACCACCGTGTTGATCATGTCCTCGACCTTGGCGGCGAGCATGGCCTGGCGCTCTTTCTTGTCCGCCGTCTGCGCCAGCAATTTCTTGAACGTCAGCATCTCGCCGAACACGCTTGCGGTCTCGGCCAGCGTCAGCGGGGTCGGCGCCATCAGCGCGCCGTTCGGCGCCGCCAGCACCTGGTGCACGCCGTGGCCGAGCTCGTGGGCGAGCACCATCACGTCGCGCGGCTTGCCCTGATAGTTGATGAGCACGTAGGGATGCGCCGACGGCACGGTCGGATGCGAGAAGGCGCCCGGCGCCTTGCCGGGCCGCACCGGCGCATCGATCCAGCGCTTTTGGAAAAACCGCTCGGCGATGGCCGCCATCTTGGGCGAGAACGCGCCGTACGCGGTGAGCACGGTGTCGCGCGCCTCGTCCCAGCCGATCGGCCGCGTCGGCGCCTGCGGCAGCGGCGCGTTGCGGTCCCAATGCGGCAACGTCTTTTTGCCGAACCATTTGGCCTTGAGCGCGTAATAGCGGTGCGACAGGCGCGGATAGGCGGCGCGCACCGCGGCGACCAATGCGTCGACCACTTCGCGCTCGACGCGGTTGTCGAGATGGCGCGCCTCGGCGATGTCGGCAAAGCCGCGCCAGCGGTCGGAGATTTCCTTGTCCTTGGCGAGCGTATTGGTGATCAGCGCGAACTGCGCCACGTTTTGCTGGAACGTTTTGGCGAGCGCTTGGGCGGCGGCCTTGCGCTTGGCCGGCGCGCGGTCCTGCAACAGGTTGAGCGTCGGCTCGATGGCGAGCGCGCGTCCGGCCACCGTGAAGCGCAGATGGGCGATGGTCGAATCGAACAGCCGGTTCCAGGCCGTATAGGTCGTCACCGATTTTTCGTGAAACAGCTGCTCGATCCGGTCCTCGAGCTGATAGGGCTTGTAGCGCCGCACGTCTTCGAGCCACGGCCGGTAATGGCCGAGCGCAGGATCGGCCATCGCCGCTTCGAGCAAGCCATCGTCGATGCGGTTGAGCTCGAGGGTAAAGAACAGAAGGCGCGTGGAGGCCGCGGTCAGCCGTTCCTGCACGTCGCCGTAAAATTTGGTGCGCGCCGGATCGAGCGTGTCGCCGGCGTGGACAAGCCCGGCATAGGAGCCGAGCCGGCCCATGAGATCGTCGAGCGCTTCGTAGCGCCGCACCGCCTCGGCGAGCGCGGCGCCGGCGGCAGGCGCCGCCGCGAGCTTGGCGAGGTTGCCCTTATAGGCCGCCTCGAAGCCGGCGCATTCGGCGTCGGCGCGGTCGAGATCGCGCGCTATCGCCGGATCGGCGAGCCCGCCATAGAGGTCGGCGAGATTCCACTCCGGCAAAGCGCCGAGAGCGGATCTTGCCGCCGCGCCGGCACCCGCACGCGCGGGGCGCCTAGCGGCCGCCCTCGCCGAGCTCTTCCCGGCCAATTTTTGCAAACGGCGCATGCGGTCCTCACCGGCTTCCTCATGTGGCGAAGCGCGCGGAAAACCGCAAGGCCGCGCCGCCGCAGCTTTTGGCGCTGCACGCGCCCGCCGTCGAGTCGACGGCACAAAACGAAGCTTCGACGCTTATCCCAAGGCCGACAAGCGGCGTTTGAGCCATCGACGTGCAAGCCTTACCATCCGGGCGCGATTCGACTGCCCAACGACACGCGAGGCGCGGGATGCTCGGCTGGTTCCAGGCGCTGATGCCGCGGGAGGAGCGCTTCTTCGACCTGTTCGCGCGGCACGCCGCGATCATCCTGGCCGGCGCCGAAGCGCTGCGCGGGCTCTTGCAGGGCGGCGACGGCATCGAGCGCTGTTGCAAGGAGATTTTCGACCGCGAGGCCGAAGCCGACGAGGTGACGCGCCAGGTGTTGATCGCGGTGCGCCGCACCTTCGTCACCCCGTTCGACCGCACCGACATCCAGGACCTCATCAGCTCGATGGACGACGCCATCGATCAGATGAACAAGACCGCCAAGACCATCGTCATGTTCGAGGTCAAAGCCTTCGAGCCGCCGATGCGGGAGATGGCGGAGATCATCGTGCAGGCCGCCAAGCTGGTTGTCGAAGCGGTGCCGCTCCTAAGCTCGATCGGCAGCAATGCCGGCCGGCTCAATGCGTTGACCGCGCGCATCATCGCCATCGAGGAGCAGGCCGACGAGGTTCACGACCGCGGCATCAAGGCGCTGTTCGTCGCCAACCGCCAGCCCGACGGGCCGGGCAATGCGCTGCGCTTCATCGTCGGCTCGGAGTTGTACGATCATCTGGAGAAAGTCGTCGACCGGTTCGAGGACGTAGCGAACGAAATCAGCTCGATCGTGGTCGATCAGCTTTGAGCAGCGCGCAGCGATGAACGCTCTCCTGAGCCTGCCCGTCCTCGCCGGACTGATCATTGTCGCGCTGTCGTTCGATTTCCTCAACGGCCTGCACGACACCGCGAACTCGATCGCGACGCTGGTGTCCACGCGCATGCTGCGGCCGCGCTACGCCGTGGTCTGGGCCGCGTTCTTCAATTTCGCCGCCTTTCTGATCTTCGGCGTACACGTGGCGCGCACCGTCGGCGTCGGCATCGTGTCGGCGGCGACGATGGACGCCCGCGTCATCTTCGGCGCGCTGATGGGCGCCATCGTCTGGGATCTGGTGACCTGGTGGGGCGGCATTCCGTCGTCGAGCTCGCACGCGCTGATCGGCGGCCTCGTCGGCGCCGGTGTCACCAAGGCCGGCCTCGCCTCGATCGTTTGGCCGGGCGTGATCAAGACCGGCGCCTTCATCGTGCTTTCGCCGCTGTTCGGCTTTCTGCTGGCGCTGGCGCTGGTGCTCGCCATCTCCTGGGCGTTCGTGCGCGCCAATCCGCGCGCGGTCGAAGGCCCCTTCCAATGGCTGCAATTTGCCGCCGCGTCGCTGATCTCGCTCGGCCACGGCGGCAACGACGCGCAGAAGACCATGGGCATCATCGCCGTGCTGTTGTTCTCGCAAGGCCACCTCGGCCATGACTTTTACGTGCCGTTCTGGGTGGTGCTCGTTTGCCAGGTGGCGATGGCGCTCGGCACGCTCATCGGCGGCTGGCGCATCGTCAACACCGTCGGTTCCAAGATCACGCGGCTCACGCCGGTGCAGGGTTGCTGCGCCTCGGCCGCCGGCGCCACGCTGCTGTTCGTTGCGACCTTCCTCGGCATTCCGGTCTCGACCACCCACACCGTGACCGGCTCGGTGATCGGGGTCGGCGCGGCGCGGAAGGTCTCCGCGGTGCGCTGGAACATCGCCACCAACATCGTCATCGCCTGGATCGTGACATTGCCGGCCTCGGCGCTGGTCGCGGCCGGGTGTTATTGGTTGTCGGGGCTGGTGATCTGACGGAGAGGCCATGCGCGTCGTCTCGAGCGAAAACCGATGAGTCCCATTCCGCGCCTTCGCGCTTATTCAGGTCCGGCCATCCTGAGCTACGGCTTTCGGCCGTTCTTTCTGCTGGGCGCCGCTTACGCCGGGCTGGGCATCCTGATCTGGCTGCCGTTGCTGTTCGGCGACATCAAAATACCGACGACGTTCTCGCCGCTCGACTGGCACATCCACGAAATGCTGTACGGCTACGTTCCCGCGATCGTCACCGGTTTCCTGCTCACCGCCATTCCCAACTGGACCGGACGCCTGCCGCTGCAAGGCGGGCCGTTGGCGGCTTTGGCAGCGCTGTGGCTCGCGGGCCGCGTGGCGATCTGCGTGTCGCAATTAATCGGCGCGCTCGCGGCGGCCGTCATCGATTGCAGCTTTTTGTTGCTGCTGGCGGCGGCGGCGGCGCGCGAGGTGCTTGCCGGACGCAATTGGCGCAATCTGCCGCCGCTGCTCATCGTCGTCGTCTTCTTCGCCGGCAACGTGGTCTTTCACGTCGAGGACCACCTGACCGGCGTCGCCGCGCTCGGCACGCGCATCGGTATCGCCGCCGCCATCGCGCTGATCTCGCTGATCGGCGGCCGCGTCATCCCGAGCTTCACGCATAATTGGCTGGCGCGCGAGAATCCGGGCCGGCTGCCGGCCCCGTTCGGGCGGTTCGACGTCGCCGTATTGGCAGTTTCGCTTGCCGCGCTGGCGCTCTGGCTCGCTGTTCCGGGCTGGGCCGGCACGGCGGCGGTGCTGCTGGCGGCGGGCGCCGGCCAGGCGGCGCGGCTTGCCCGCTGGGCCGGCTACCGCACGTTGCGCGATCCTTTGCTCTTCATTCTTCACCTCGGCTATGCGTTCGTGCCGGCCGGCTTCGTGATCGTCGCCGGCGCGATCGCGATGCCGCGGGCGATACCGCTGAGCGGCGGCCTGCACTGCTGGACGGTCGGCGCCATCGGCACCATGACGCTTGCCATCATGACCAGGGCCAGCCTCGGTCACACCGGGCACGCGCTGGTCGCCGGCCGATCGACGCAAGCCATCTACTTTCTGATCGTGACGGCGGCGGTGCTGCGCGTGGCCGCCGCGTTCGAGCCGGCGACCACGGCGCTGCTGCACGCCGCGGCGGCGGCCTGGATCGCGGCGTTTTGGACGTTCGCCGTCGGCTACGGCCCGTTGCTGTCGCAGCCCAGGAGAGCGGCGCGCTGACGGTTTGTCTGAGTGCCGTTCGTCCGCGGCCGCGTGCGCAGCCGGATCGCCTCGCGCGCCGTGTTCTTGAAGTCCCTTGTCCTGAATTTCGGGGTAACCTAATTTACCGCGAGGCGGATGCCAGGACGCCATGCCCGACGAGCCGGAAAGTGAATCGGCAATGCCGCAGCGACATGCCGCCGCGGCTTGCCCGCCGCTGCATTCGGTCACCCCGGGCGGTTTTTTTGCTGGCGATGGCGGCCTGGCCAGGGTGTCCGATGA
>JASHQS010000279.1 GCA_030038995.1 Xanthobacteraceae bacterium | reverse complement strand
CGCGGATGTCGGGATTTTCGCCGGCCGGCAGCGCGGCAGCCGCCGCGCACGAGACCCAGCACAAGAAATCGACCGTCGCCGATGTCGCGCTGACCTCGTTCGCCAACCGGCGCGACTGGCAGAAATTCGGCGAGTTCTATCTCGATCCGGAATCGAGCGGCAGCGCTGCGGCGGACGCCATGCGCGACGAATACCAGGCCGTCGTCGATGCCGGCATCGTGCTGCAGATCGACGACCCGAGCCTCCCCGACAATTGGGACATGATCAATCCCGAGCCGCCGCTCGGCGAATTCAAAAAGTTCGAGCAGGTGCGCATCGAGGCGCTCAATCACGCCTTGCGCGGGCTGCCGGCCGATCGCATCCGCTATCACATCTGCTGGGGCAGTTGGCACGGGCCGCACACCACGGACATTCCGCTGCACGACATCGTCGATCTGGTGTTGAGCGTGAATGCCGGCGCCTATTCGGTCGAGGCCGGCAACGTGCGCCACGAGCACGAATGGCGGGTCTGGCAAGACGCCAAGCTGCCGGACGGCAAGCTGCTCATTCCCGGCGTCGTCAGTCACGCCACCAACATCGTCGAGCATCCGCAGGTCGTCGCCGACCGCATCGTGCGCTACGCGCAGGTGGTCGGCCGCGACAACGTCATTGCCGGCACCGATTGCGGGCTGGGCGGCCGCATCCATCCGCAGATCGCCTGGGCCAAGCTGCAGGCGCTCGCCGAAGGCGCGCGGCTCGCCAGCAAAGAGCTGTGGCGATAGCCCATGATGATTTTAGATTGATTCGAGATTGACGCGTGCGACGGCGTGCTGCGACCGCCAGATCCGAGCCAGCACTCGTAAATTGGTTCATCCGGGCAGGAACGCGCTCTGCCCGCCGTCGCGGTCGGCAATGCGCTGCACCGCCGCATCGTAGAGCGCTTCGAGCTGCTCGCGCTGCAGAACTGCGTGCACGGCGCCTTGGCCGACCAGCGCACCGGCGCGCAACAGATACGCGCGGTCGGCCGCGCGCATCGCGTGGTTCGGGTCGTGGGTCGTGAACAAGACGCCGTGGCCCGAAGCGGCGAGCGCGCGAATTTCGTGCAGCACGCGGCCCTGATTGCCGAAATCGAGGCTCGCGGTCGGCTCGTCGAGGACGACGAATTGCGGTTCCTGGGCCAGCGCGCGGGCGAGCAGCGCGAGCTGCCGTTCGCCGCCGGAAATCTCGGTGTAGGGCCGCTCGCACAGGTGCGCGATGCCGAAGCGTTCCAGCATGCGCCCTGCAACGGCGTGATCCGCGGCGCTGGGCCGGCTGAACAGACCGCCATGGGCGGTGCGGCCCATCAGCACCACGGTTTCCACCGTGAACGCAAAGGTCGCCGCGTGCGACTGCGGCACATAGGCGATCAGGCGGGCGCGTTCGCGGCTCGCATAGCTCGAAAGCGCGCGGTCGCCAAGCCGCACCTCGCCGGCCTTGGGCGCAAGCAGGCCGAGCAGCGTCTTCAACAACGTGGTCTTGCCGCCGCCGTTGGGGCCGAGCAGCGCCAGCACCTCGCCGGTCGCGAGCGCGATATCGAGGTCGCGGCCGACCACGTGATCCTTGTAACCGATGGCGAGGCCATGGCCGGACAGGATCACGACACGGACCAGGTTTTTGCGACGCTCGTCAGGAGCCAGATGAAGAACGGCGTGCCGACGAACGCGGTGAGAATGCCGAGCGGAATTTCGACCGGCGCGGCGGTGCGGGCGAGCGTGTCGATGGCGAGCAGAAAGCCGGCGCCAAGCAGTGCCGCCGCCGGAATGAGCCGGGCGAAATCCGGGCCGACCAGCGTGCGCGCGATGTGCGGCACCACGAGCCCGACCCAGCCGATGATGCCGGCGCTGGCGACGCTCGCCGAGGTGACCAGCGTCGCGGCGGCGACGATGGCAATGCGCAGCGCCGCGGTCGGCACGCCGAGCGCGCGGGCTTCCTCCTCGGAGAGCGACATCACGTTCATGCGCCAGCGCAGCGCGACGAGGACGAGCGTGCCGAGCGCGATCGGCACCAACAGCCGAACGAGATCAAGCGCGCTCACCGCGGCGAGGCTGCCGAGCAGCCAAAAGGTCATGGCCGGGAGCTGGTTGTAGGGATCGGCGAGATATTTTATGAGCCCGACGCCGGCGCCGAGCAGCGCGCCGATGACCACGCCGGTCAGCACCAGCACCAGGACCGGATCGCGGGCGCGCACCGCCGCGCCAATCAAATAGACCGCCGCAACCGCGCCAAGCCCGCCGGCGAACGCCAAGCCCTCGATCGCGAACACGTCCAGCGAGAAATAGATGCCGAGCACGGCGCCGAGCGCGGCGCCCGACGACGCGCCGAGAATGTCCGGCGACACCAGCGGATTGCGGAACAGCCCCTGAAACGCCGTGCCGGCAATTGCCAGCGCCGCCCCGACCAGCGCCGCCGCCAGAACGCGCGGCCCGCGCACTTGCCAGATCACGTCCTCCACCGCCGGCGGAACGCCCGCGGCGCCGCCACCGAGCTTGGCGACGATCACGTGGATCAGATCGCCCAGGCTGACCGGATAGCGGCCGACGGCGAACGACAACAGCAATCCGGCGACGAGCACGGCGAACGCAACCAGGAGGCCGGGTGCGGCGGAACGGGAGCGGACCATGCCGGCAAATTATCAGTCCCGCCCGGCCAAAACACGCTCGATGTCGGCGCCGCTCGGGGTGACATGGTAGAAGCGCGTGTAGAAGTCGCGCGCCAGCGCGCGCAGATCCTCGGGAAAATGCGCGGGATAAAGAATTTCGGCGAGCCACCACAGCCCGATCAGGCGGTTCACCGACGGCGGAAAATCGACCCAGCCGAACGGCAGCGTGGGCGACAGATAGACGCGGCCGGCGCGCACCGCCGCAACCGCCGCCCATTGCGGGTCGTTGCGCACATTGGCGGCGAAATCGCGATCGATGGTGACGATGATGTCGGGATTCCAGACCAGCACCTGCTCGATCGACACGACGGCGAGCCCGCCTTTGCGCTCGCCGGCGACGTTGCGGGCGCCGAGAAATTCGATGGTCTCGACGTTGATCGAGCCGCCGAGCCCGGTCTCGAGCCCGCGCGGCCCGCGCGCGTAATAAACGCGCGGCCGCCGCGATTGCGGAATTGCGTCGACGCGCGCTTTGATGGTGGTGATGGTCTGTTGGGCGTAAGCGGCAAGCGCATCGGCCGCGGCCGGACGGTGGATGAGCTCGCCGACCTTGCGCAACGTCGACACCGTCGCCGCGAAGCGGCCGTCGAGCAGCGCATAGGGGATGCCGGTCTGCTCCTGGACGCGCTCGGCCAGCGACACGAAGGTGGTGCTGGTCGAGCCGACGTCGATAATGAGATCAGGCTTGAGCGCCAGCACCGATTCGAGATTGGCCGTATTGCCGCGTCCGGTCAGCCGGCCGACCGTCGGCCGCTTGCAGATGTCGGGCAGCAAAAAGGCGCATTCGTCCGGCCGGTTGGCCCGCGTCCAGCCGAGCAGAAGGTCCGGCGCCACCGTGTAGAGCAGGATGGCGGCAGGCGGACCGGCGGGAAAGACGCGGGCGACGGTCCCTGGAACTGCAATCGCGCGTCCCGTGGCATCGGTCACCGCCGCCGCCCGTGCGCGCGGCGCGATGAAAAACGCCGTCGAGCCGGCGAGCAGCGTGCGGCGCGTGAACATCATGGCGCAGCGTTTTCGACCAGGTCGATACCTACCATCACATCGCTCGCCTTGATCAGCGCATAGGCAATTTGTCCGGTCGCGAGTTTCAGATCGTCGACCGCTTCGTTGGTGATGGCCGCCGTCACGATCTGTCCGCCCACGTCGATGCGCACATGCGCCGTGGTGGCGCCCTTCTTTATTTCGATGATCCTTCCCCGGAGCTTGTTACGCGCACTGATCCGCATGGCGATCTCCATTATCTGCGCAATGCAAAGCCGGCAATCCGCCGCTGCCGAGAATTCGCTGCCCGTGCGTTGGAACTTCCCGGCATTATCGCGCAAACGCGGCGTCGGCGCGATACCGGGTCAGTCGAATTTCTTCTTCAACAGCGTCTGCGCATTGCCGCAAAAAATCTTGCGCCGGTCGGCGGCGGCAATGTCGAGCCGTTGCAGCGCCGCGATCGCCGGCTTGATCGGGCCGAGCGGGGTGTCGGTTGCGAACACCACCTTGTCGGCGCCGAAGAATTCGTAGCCGGCGCGCAGCGCGTGGACGCCGCCGCCGAACATGGCGGTGTCGGCGTAAAAGTCGTGCATGTAGTCGAGATGCGGCCGCTTCAGAGCGGGCAGGATGCGCGAATAATCCTCGTCCGACGTGCGGCTGCCGAGCACGTCGAGTCCGGGGCCGATGCGGCCGTCGTAATACGGGATCATGCCGCCGAGATGGTGGGTGATGATTTTCAGATCGGGATAGCGGTCGAACAGGCCGCACAACGCGAGCCGCACCATGGCGACCGAGGTGTCGTAGGGCCAGCCGAAGCACCACCACATTTCGAAGCGCGATTTCTGCTCGGCCGCATAATCCGGCATGGTGGCGGTGCGCGCCGGATGCAGCCAGATCGGCCGGTCGAGTTGCGCCATGGCGGCGAACAGCGGTTCGAAGGCAGGCTCGTCGAGCGGCCGGCCGGCGAGCGGGGTGAAAACCTGCACGCCGGCGGCGCCGAGGTCCTTGATGGCGCGCCGCGCCTCCTCGACCGAACCCATCACGTCGGTCAGCGCCAGCGCTGCGACAAAGCCGGGGAAGCGGTCGGGATGTTTTCGGGTGAGCTCCGCCATGGCGTCGTTGGCGATGCGCGCCAGCGCCAGCCCCTGGCCGGGCGTGGCGAAATCCTCGATCGGCGGATTGGGCAGCGAAACCACCTGGCGGTAGTCGCCGAACTCGTCCATCTCGCGAAACCGCGCGTCGAGATCGTGGATCTTGCGCACGTTGCGCAGCCGCGCCGCGATGTTGCCGAGCTTCGGCGCGATCTTGTTCATCTCGTCGAGAAAACGCACCGGCGAGATGTGGCAGTAAAAATCGATGAGCGTGTCGGCGCTCATGGTGCAGTTCCTCCATCGCGAATGGCGAGTAGCGAATGGCGAATGGTTGAACTGCGCTATTCGCTATTCGCTATTTCGCCATTCGCGCTACGTGCCATTCGCCGTCCGCCTTAAGTAATCACCCGCACCGGCTTGCCGTCCAAAAACGCGGAAATATCCTCGACCACGCCGGCGAAATAGGCGCGGTAATTCTGCTCGGAGACGTAGCCGAGGTGCGGCGTGATCACGACGTTATCCATCTTGCGCAGCGGGTGGTCGAGCGGCAGCGGCTCGATGTCGAACACGTCGAGCCCGGCGCCGGCGATTTTCTTCTCGCGCAGCGCCGACAGCAGCGCCGCCTCCTCGACGATCGGTCCGCGCGAGGTGTTGATCAGATACGCCGACGGCTTCATCAGGCCGAGTTCTTTGGCGGTCACCAGGCCGCGCGTGCGTGGCGACAGCACGACATGGATGGTGATGAAATCGGACTGCCGGAACAGGTCGTCCTTGCCGGCGTAACCGACGCCGGCCGCGCGGCATTTCTCCGCCGTGAGATTCTGGCTCCAGGCGATCACCTTCATGCCGAACGCCTTGGCGATGGCGGCGGTGCGG
>JASHQS010000278.1 GCA_030038995.1 Xanthobacteraceae bacterium | reverse complement strand
GTCTCGATCAGCACGGCAGTCTGGATGGTCATATGCAGCGAGCCGGCGATGCGGGCGCCGCGCAGCGGCTGCTCCGGCCCGTACTCTTCGCGCGTTGCCATCAGGCCGGGCATCTCGGTCTCGGCCATGGCGATTTCCTTGCGCCCCCACTCGGCAAGGCCAAGCTCTTTGACCACGTAATCCACGGCGGCGGTTTTCGGCTTCGGCTTGGTCGAAGTGCTCATAAGGGTCCCTTTGCGGATCAGGAATTGGGCTCACGGCGATGAAAGCGCTGGCGACGGCTATAGCAGGGCGCCGGCGCCGCGGCAATAAACACATAAAGATACCTTTATGTGCTGTCTTCGAACCGGGTAGGGCGCGTCCGCATTGTGCTGGTATGGACGCCGAAACGCTTGAGCCGATCACCTCGCTGCGCCAGCTCGCCGCGGCCGAAGCCGGCTGCACGCGTTGCCCGCTTTACAAGAACGCCACTCAGGCGGTGCCGGGCGAGGGCCCGAGCCGCGCCACCTTCATGCTGGTGGGCGAGCAGCCCGGCGACAAGGAGGACCTCGCCGGAAAACCGTTCGTCGGCCCGGCCGGCCGCATGCTCGACCAAGCGCTGCACGACGCCGGCATCGCCCGCGAAAAAACCTTCGTCACCAACGCCGTCAAACATTTCAAGCACGAGATGCGCGGCAAACGCCGGCTGCACAAGCGGCCGAACAATTACGAGATCGAGCGCTGCAAGATCTGGCTCGACGACGAGCGCAAGCTGATAAAACCCGCCGCCGTGATCGCGCTCGGCGTCACTGCGGCGCGCAGCCTCACCGGCAAGACGCTGACCATCGCCAAGGTGCGCGGCAAGCCGCTCACGCTCGCCGACGGCACCAAGCTGTTCGTCACCGTCCATCCGTCGTCGCTCTTACGCATCGAGGCGGAGGCGGACAAGCGCGCGGCGTACCGGGCGTTCGTCGCCGATCTGAAAAAGGCCGCGGCGGAGGTTGCGGCGGTCTAGTCGCAGCGCGATGCGCAATCAACCCGCTCGTCCCGGCGAAAGCGCATAGGCGCTAACATAGCTGCGTTTCCCGGGCGCAGCGCAGCACGAAGCGCAGCGAAGTGGTGCGCTGCAGACCCGGGATCGTAACAAGTTGCGGAGTCTGGGACGATCCCGGATCAGCGGTGCACCGCTGCGCGCTGCACCGCATCCGGGAAACAGAGGCCTATGTTAGCGCCTATGCGCGAAAGCGGGGATCCAGTTTGATTATTCCGAACGCAGGAGTGAGCCATCTGGATTCCCGCTTGCGCGGGAATGAGCGGATTTACATTTGCGTCGCATTCAGCCGTCGATCGCAACGGCCAGCAAAAGTTTCGACGGGATTGCTTTGTCGAGGGTCTTTGACCGCCGAAGGCGGCGCATCGGGGCGCCCCATCGCGCTTTAGCGTGATGGAGACCCCGCGCACCCTTGACAAAACAGTCCTTTCGAAACACACGGCCGCCGTTGCGATCGACGGCTTTCTCTGATCGCTGGTCAAAAACGCGTTGCGCGTCATGCTGCGCCCGGATCAGACGCCGAGTTAGTTAACCCTCCTCGCCAAAGCGCGAGGCGATCAGCGCCGCCAGGGCTTGCATCACCTCGGCGGCTTCCTTGCCGCTCGCTTCGACGGTGATCGAGGTGCCGGGCGACGCGGCAAGCATCATCAACCCCATGATCGAGTCGCCGCCGACGGTCTCGTTGCCGCGGGTGACGCGCACCTCGGCGTCGAATTTCTCCACCGTCTGCACGAACTGCGCCGAGGCGCGCGCGTGCAGGCCCTTTTTGTTGTTGATGACGAAGACGCGGCTCACCGTGCCGGCACCCGGCGACGGTTCATCGGCCTTGGGCGCGCCGCCGCTGCGGGCCGACTCGCTCATTTGCCGGTCAGCACGCGGCTCGCGATGGTGACGTATTTGCGCCCGGCTTCCTGGGCGGCAGCGACCGCTTCGCCGAGCGGGCAGTCGGCGCGCACCTTGGCGAGCTTGACCAGCATGGGCAGGTTGATGCCGGCCAAGACTTCGACCTTCGGCTGGCTCATCACCGAGATGGCGAGATTGGACGGCGTGCCGCCGAACATGTCGGTGAGGATGGCGACGCCGTCGCCGGTGTCGACGCGTTTGACCGCCGCGATGATGTCCTTGCGGCGCGCCTCGACGTCGTCTTCCGGATCGATGGTCACCGCCTCGATCTGGTCTTGTGGTCCGACCACATGCTCCAGCGCCGCCTGGAACTCGATGGCCAGCCGGCCGTGGGTGACAAGCACAAGACCGATCATGGAACTCCCCGCGGGCGCGTCCCGGTTGCACCGCACGAAAGGCCCTCCATCATGGTTATCCAAAGTCCAAGCGCAAGAGGCGGTATCGGCAAATTTCGCGCTTTGTTGCACTGCGGCAGAGCCATGTCGAATCGGAAATTTATGCCAGCCGCCCGGGCGAACGCATGCGCCGCAATGCCTTTGGAGTCTAAAGCCGTTAAGGTTACCAATTCCCAACCGGGGCGCCTTTTCGGCCCGCAGCAGCGGTCTCGTCAAGGGTTACGACCGCCGCAGAAGGCGGCCGCTGCGCAGAAGCAAAAGCCCGGGCAAACCCGGGCTTTCCTTCGATGCGCGCAGGTCGCCGCCTCAGGCGACCTTGCTGAACGCCTTGTTCACGCCGTTCTTGATCGGCTCGGCCGTGTCGACCGCGACCTTCTGGGCGAGCGCGCCCAGTTCCTTGCTCTGCTGGGCGAAGGCCTCGAACTGCTTGCGCGCATGCGTGCTGGACAGCTCGATGACTTCCGACAGCGTCTTTGCGGTAATCAGTTCGCCGGCAAAGTCGAACGCCGCATTGGTATTGACGCGCGCCGTCTCGATCACCTTCAGGCCATAATCCGACGCGCCCTTGGTGGCGGTCGAGTAGGTGGTCTCCAGCACGTCGGTGGCCTCTTCGGCGACCGCCTTCATCTTCTCGTAGGTGTCCCTGGCCTGAGCGACGCCACGCTCGGCGAACTCACGGAACGCCGCCGGCATCTCGACCTTGGGAATCTCGAATTTCGGCATCTCGAATTTCGGCATCTCGAAGGCGCTGGCCGCTGGTTTGCTCTTCGACTTGGGGGGAGTTGCAGTTGTGGCTTCCGCCATGACAAGTGTCCTTATTGTCGTTGCTCTTGGGTGCTTGCTGTTGGGGTGTTCACTGGATACCTTCGCTTCGCTTCGCCGTCCTTCGCACTAGGCCGGCTGCATCGCGAAACCCACCGGCCGAACGCGCTACATTTCCAGGCCTGGGCTTTCCTGAACGTCCATATAGCATGGATTTGGTGCAATGCAATAGATAATTTTGCATCGCACAAAAATTTTCATAAGCCACTATCGCTGCTAAGCTTTTTCAGCCAAGCAGCCGGTCCTCCGGAAACTTCGGAGGGCCACTTTCAGGATTTGGACCGTGCCGCATCCACCACCATTTTGGCGGCACTTTGACCGAGTTCGTGGACCTGGGCGGACAGCGCCTGCATCTGCCGGCCGAGGTACTCCGTTTGCAGGCCCATGACCTCGGCGGCGTTCTTGGCGCGCATCAGCTTCTGCGCGAATTCGAAAGTCGAGGCGACGTTCTGCTCGGCGTATTGCATCGACTTCTGCGCGATCTCGCTGGCGCCGCCATGGGCCGCCTCGGCGCGGTCCTGCATCTGTCCGACCGCCTGGTTCGCCGCCTCGATGAAACCCTCAAAGGCTTTGCGCGCCTGCGCCACGCTCTGCTCGGCAAACGAGCGCAGTTCGTCGGGAACGGCGAATTGCTCGAATGGATCTTTTGCCATGTCCGGTCCTCCCGAGGCGATCGATGCGCAGTGCGAGCGCGAAGACCCGCCGCGAAGGCAGCGCCGCGCCGCTCGCCGCGCCAGCCGCCGATCCGCAGACCCATTAAGGTTATCGCGCCATGCCGGCCCGGCGGGTTTTGCGCGCCATGGACGCCGCACAGCGCCCGCATTATTAAGAATTGCTTAGGCAACGAGTTCCGTCGCATGCGCCCCATCGAGACCGAGCTCGCCCTCCTGCACGTCCCGTCGCTCGCGGCTTTAGCGACGAGCGCCAAGCCGGCTTGGCTGTGGAGCGACGACGGCGCGCGCCTGGTCTGGGCCAACGCGGTCGGCGCGGCGATTTTCGGCGCCGCCAATGCCGCTGCGGCGGCCAAGCTCGAATTCCGCACCGACAGCGCAGCCGCAACGCAAGTTGCGCGACTGGCCGCAAACCGTCTGCCGGCCGGGCAAGAGCGGCTCGAACGGCTGCGCGGTTTTGGCGCCCGTTTCGGCGCGTTGACCTGCATCTCTTCGCGCATCGGTTTGTTCGACGGCTCGGCCGCGATCCTCATTGCGGCGGCCGAGCCGGCCGGCCCGACCCTGCCGCTGGCCGAACGCGCCCGGCGGCTTTTTGCCGATGATGCCGCACTCGCCGTGTTTGCGCAGGACGGCACGCTGCTGCATGCCGGATCGAGCGCGCTGGCGCTGCTCAACGACGCCAGGAGCTTTTCGGCGCTCGGCATCGAAGCCGTTGCGAGTGCGGCCCTTGCCTCGGGTCATGCCAGGGGAACGGCGCATGTGGGGCAGCGCGGCGCCGAAGCGACGGTGTTTCGTTTGGGCGCAGGCGAGTCGCGCGTGCTTGTGCTGACATTGCCGCCGCCGGAACCGCGCGCCGAGGCTGGGCCGGTCGTGCCAGACGTGGCCACGGCCGCAGCCGATGCGCAGGCGCCGGCACCGGCTGCCGATGCGCGCGGGGCCGCAGCAGCTTCCGAGCGCCGCCATCCGCTGCGTTTCGTCTGGCAGATGGACGCGGACGGCCGCTTCGTCATCGGCTCCGACGAGTTCATCGAGCTGGTCGGCCGGCGCAGCATCGCGGCGTGCGGCCGGCTGTGGAGCGAGCTCGCCGCCGAACTGAAGCTCGATCCGCAAAATCAGGTCGCCGGCGCGATGGCGACGCGCGAAACCTGGAGCGGCATCGAGGTGTCCTGGCCGATCGACGATTCCAGCGAGCGGTTGGCCGTCGAATTGTCCGCCTTGCCGGTGTTCGATCGCGATCGCAGCTTCGACGGCTACCGCGGTTTCGGCGTGTGCCGCGACGTGGCGCGCATCAATCAATTGCTGCGCGCGCGCCGCGCGCGGCCGATCGGCTTCATGCCGCCGCCGCAGCCGGCTGAAGCGGCCCGCCCGGCGGCGCCACGGGTTGAGCCGGATTCGCCGCCGCAACCCGAGCCGTCCGCACCGCTGGCCGCGGCCGCCAACGTGGTGCCGTTCCGCACGGCTGCGGCGACCGAGCCGAAGCTGCCGAGCCTTAGTCCGGTCGAACGCAACGCATTTCGCGAGCTGGCACAGGAATTGACGGCGCGGCTGCGCGGCCAGGCCGACGAACCGGCTGGCGCCGCTCGAGGAAGCATCATCGCCGATGCCGGACCGGCAATGGCCGAGACACCACAGCAACAGCCGGCGGCCGGGCACATCCTGCTCGACCGCGTGCCGGCCGGCGTTCTGGTCTATCGCCGTGATGCGCTGCTCTACGCCAATCGCGCTTTTCTCGAGTGGAGCGGTTACGACTCGCTCGACGCGCTCGCGGCCGCGGGCGGCTTGGCTGCGCTGTTCGCCGAACCGGACGCCGAGGCGTTGAGCGAGAGCGGCGGCGCCCAGCGACTTTTCGTCGTGACGCGGCGTGGCGAGCGGCTTGCGGTCGAAGGCCGGCTAATCGCGGTGCCGTGGGGCGGCGGCGCGGCCTTGGCATTGATCGTGACGAGCGGCCAAGCGGAGGACCGCCAGCGGGCGCTGCAGACCGCGCTCGCGGCCGCGCAAGACGAAGTCCGCGAGTTCAAGGCCGCGCTCGAGCGCACGGCGCGGCGCGGGGCCGAGCAAGCCGCCGCCGCCAAGGCCGACTTCATCGCCAAGGTGAGCCACGAGATTCGCACGCCGCTTAATTCCATGATCGGCTTTGCCGAAGTGATCATGGCCGAGCGTTTCGGCGCCATCGGCAACGAGCGCTACCGCGAGTATCTCAACGACATCCACAGCGCCGGAACGCAGCTGGTTTCGCTGCTCAATGATCTGGTCGATCTGTCGAAGGTCGAGACCGGCCGGCTCGATCTGAATTTCACCAGTCTCGATCTCAACGACGTCACGCGGCAATGCGTCGCCGTCATGCAGCCGCAGGCCAACCGCGCCCGTATCATCATCCGCAGCGCGTTGGCGCCCGGCCTGTCGCCGATCGTCGCCGACCCGCGCTCGGTGCGCCAGATGGTCATCAATCTGCTCTCGCACGCGATCAAATTGACCGGCCCGGGCGGCCAAGTGATCGTCTCGACGGCGGCCGCCGACGGCGGCGAGGCGGTCCTGCGCGTGCGCGATACCGGCGCCGGCATGCGCGAGACCGACATCGAAGCGGCGCTCGATCCGTTCCACCACACCGCGACCGCGCCGAACGCGGGCTCCGGCAGCGGCCTCGGCCTGCCGCTCACCAAAGCGCTGGCCGAGGCAAACCACGCCGCGTTTCGCATCAAGAGCGCCCCGAACGCCGGCACGCTGGTGGAGATAGCGTTTGCGGTGACGCCGATGGCGGCGCAGTGATGCAGTGAACCGCACGGCCTCGCGGTCGCGCCTTGGGCGGATGTCAGCGCGCCAAGAAGCGCCCGCAGTTTGCACGGTTCAGCGCCTCCCTGCGTCCCTTCCCGACAAATCGCAAACGAAAAGCGATAGGCTCGCGCCGGCCGGATTTCCGCCGCTTTCCGCAGCGAGGCTCTGCTGATGCGCCTCAGCCGCACGTTGTTCGCATTGCTGCTCGCCGGCCTGATGCTGGCGCCGGCGCGCGCTTTCGCGGCCGATAAAGTCGATCTGCTCCTGGTGCTCGCCGCCGACGTGTCGCGCAGCATCGATGCGAACAAATTTCAACTGCAGCGCAACGGCTATGCGGCGGCGCTGGCCAATCCGCGCGTCCTCGACGCCATCGCCTCGGGCCGCTACGGCCGCATCGGCCTGACCTTCGTCGAGTGGTCGGGGGTCGGCAACCAGAAAGTGGTCATCGACTGGACCATGATCGGCGATGCCGCGGCGGCCAAGAGCTTCGGCGACCGCTTGTTGGAAGCGCCGCGCTCGTTCGCGGACCGTACCTCGATCAGCGGCGGCATCGCCTTCGCCATGGCGCAGCTCGCCGCGGCGCCCTACGATGCGGCGCGCCGCACCATCGACGTTTCGGGCGACGGCACCAACAACGCCGGCCGCGACGTCACCGCGCTGCGCGACGAGGCCGTCGCCAAGGGCATCACCATCAACGGTCTGCCCATCCTCAGCGCCAATCCGATGTCGTGGAATCCGGACCACACCAACCCGCCGGGCGGGCTTGAAAATTACTACCGCCGCAACGTGATCGGCGGTCCGACCGCGTTCGTGCGCGTGGCCAAGGACTTCAACTCGTTCGGCGACGCCATCATCGAGAAAATGGTCGCCGAGGTCTCGCGCTCGCAGGTGCATGGGTCGCCGCGGCAGGCGATGCGTTGAGTGGCGGCCGCGCCAGCGCCGTCTGAGGGCGGTGCCCCCGCCGGCGTCGGCTTGGCCGGCCGCCTGCCGGGAGCCGATTTTCTCCGGCTGTCCCGAGTCTGTCCCGAGTCTGTCCCGAGTCTGTCCCGGGTGCTTGCGCCCAACGCCCGGCCACGAATCCGACACAGAAGCCGGTCATTTTGCCGCTTGCCTGCCATCGGTTACCATCGACCGGCCTCGCACCAATCGGAAAACGCGTCCCGTGACCGCGGCTAATGGCTTGAAGCGCCTAGCGATTGCCGTTGCCGCCTTGGTGGCGGCGGCGTTTGTCACCTTGATCGGGCTGTCGTTCCTGATCCCGACCGAGGCGGTCCGCGACGCGGTCAAGAAAGAAATCCAGGCCGCCACCGGGATGAGCCCGACGTTCCGCGGCACCATTTCGGTCTCGCTCTTCCCGCACGCCACGGCGAGCTTCCATGACGTGGTGCTCGGCGACGGAGCCGACGCGACGCCGCCGCTGGCCGCGGCAGAATTGACGGCGCGGCTGCGCTATTTTCCGCTGCTGGCCGGTCGGATCGAGATCGCCGACGTGACGCTCGCGCAGCCAACCGTCAACATCACGTTCGCGCAGGACGGCCAGTCGAATTGGTCAAGCCTCCTGAAGTCCTTTGCCCAGGCGGTCGAGCCGGGCCCCGATCGCGGCGGATTGTTTTCCGAGGTCGCCATCCACGACGGCACCGTCACGGTGCGCGACGCCGCGCAGCGCGTTGCCGAACGCCTGGACAACCTGGACGTCCAGTTGGCGTGGCCCTCGATTTCGCGCAGCTTCGCGGCCAACGGCCATTTCGTCTGGAACGGCAAACCGGTCAACGTCGGCCTGACGCTGAGCGATTTTCTCGCGGCGCTGACCGGTCAGCGTTCGGGCGTGAAATTCCGCCTCGCCTCGGCGCCGCTCGACGTCATGTTCGACGGCGCCGCCAGCGATCAGCCGACGCTCAAGCTCGAAGGCACGCTGGGCGCCGATTCGCCGTCGCTGCGCCAAGCTTTGCAATGGACCGGCAGGCGCCGGCTGCCGTTCGGCGGCTTCGGCCGTTTCGCGCTGCGCGCCCAGAGCAGCATGGACGCGAGCGTGGTGTCGCTGACCAACGTCGATGTCGAACTCGACGGCAACAGGGCGGAAGGCGTGCTCACGCTCGCCACCGATGGCCATCACGCCGTGCAGGGTACGCTGGCTTCGGACTCGCTCGATTTCACGCCCTACGTGTCCGGCGTTCGGGTGATGGCCGCCAACACCCGCACCTGGGATCGGCTGCCGATCGCGCTGGACGGCCTCGCGGCCTTCGATCTCGATCTGCGGCTGTCCGCCAACAGCATCAAAATCGCCAATGCCCAGCTCGGCCGCACGGCGGTCGCGCTCAGCATGCGCGGCGGCAAGCTCAACGTGACGATCGGCGAATCGCAGTCGTTCGGCGGCGTGGCGCAAGGCTCGTTCGGGCTCGGCAGCGCCGCTGGCGGCGTCGCCGCGAGCACCCACGTGCAATTCGTCGACGTCGATCTCGCAAGCTGCCTCGGCCAGTTGTTCGGCCTGCACAAGCTGGAAGGCCGCGGTACGCTGGCGCTCGACGTCGAAGGCTCGGGCAATTCGGTCTGGGCGCTCACCCATACGCTCAATGGCACGGCAAGCGTCGACGCCCACGCCGGCGCGCTCACCGGCATCAACGTCGAGCAATTGCTGCGGCGGCTGGAAAAGCGGCCGCTGTCCGGCAACGGCGACTTCCGCAATGGGCGCACTCCGTTCGACCACCTGGCGCTGAACGTCAAGGTCGAGCAGGGCATGGTGTCCATCGTCGACCTCCACGTCGACGGTCCTTCGGTGCGGCTGAAGGTGGCCGGCCAGGCGTCCGTGCCAAGCCGCGATCTCGACCTGCGTGGCAAGGCGACGCTGGTTTCGGCCGATACCGCCGACGCGTTCGAACTGCCGTTCGCGGTGGAAGGCCCCTGGGACGATCCGCTGGTGCTGCCGGACGCTTCGAGCCTGATCCGCCACTCGGACGCCGCAGCGCCGCTCCTCGAAGCGGTCAAAAAGCATTCGGCGGGCGATGCGGTGCGCTCGGTGATCGACCAGTTGTTTGCCGCTCCGCCGCCTGCCGCGGCGCCGGCACCGGCGGGGGCGCAGTAAAACCCCGCGGCGTCACCTTCTATAACTCAAGCTGGAACCTTGTCCTCGAGCGGCGCGGCCGGGCAGGCTTTTTTCAGGATCATGCTCTATGATTCGGCCGCGCGAATCAGGGAACTTTGCCGCGCCACGGAGCCGACATGCTCGGGCGACTTACTCGCACTGTGGTCAAGGTGCTGGTCGCGTCGCTGATCGTCGGCACGATCCTCGAACATTTCGGCCTCACGCCGGATGAGCTGATGCGCGCGGCCGGGTTATCGACCGCACGGCTCGAGGAGCTGGCGCGCGCCGGCCTCGCCTGGGCGCTGCCGAATCTCTTGCTCGGCGCGCTCGTCATCGTGCCGGTCTGGTTTGTGCTTTATCTGTTCCGGCCGCCAGGCGAGAGCCGGGATTGAGCTGATACGGAAGCCGAATGATCGGCTCGGATCGTAGCCCGTCGCGTTGTGCCGTTGCGACCGACGGCTTGCTCTGATCGACAAGAAAACCCGACCCGCATCAACCCGTCGCAAATCGTATCAGCCAGCATCCAGCCTACTTAAGTCGCCGGTTCGCAGCCGGGTCGGCGCGCCGCGCGCCGCGGTGAGCTTGGCGGCGAGTGAAGCGGCAAGCACGGCGATGCAGACGACGGCGATGAAGATGCTGCACACCGCGTTGATCTCCGGCTTCACGCCGAGCCGCACCTCTGAATAGATCCGGATCGGCAGCGTGGTCGCGCCCGGGCCGGTGGTGAAGCTTGCGATCACCAGGTCGTCGAGCGACAGCGCAAACGCCAGCATCCAGGCCGCCGCGAGCGCCGGCAGGATCAGCGGCAAGGTGACGGTGAGGAAGGTGCGCAGCGGCGGCGCGCCGAGATCCATCGCCGCCTCCTCCAGGCTCATGTCGAAATCGACAAGCCGCGACTGCACGATGACGGTGACGAAGCAGGCCGCCATCGTGGTGTGGGCAATGACCACGGTCCAGAAGCCGCGCTCGATCGCCAGCGCCACGAACAGCAGAAGCAGCGACAGGCCGGTGATCACCTCCGGCATGACCAGCGGCGCATAGATCATCGACGCGAACAGAAGCCGGCCGCGAAAGCGCCCGAAGCGGACCAGCGCCACCGCCGCGAGGGTGCCAAGGAGCGTCGCCAGGCTGGCCGCGACCAGGGCGACGCGCAGGCTGATGGAGGCGGCGTCGAGGATCGCGGCGTCGCCGGCAAGCTCGCCATACCAGCGCGTCGACCAGCCGCCCCAGACCGCGACCAGGCGCGAGGCATTGAACGAATAGATCACCAGAATGACGATGGGCAGGTAAAGAAAGACGATGCCCAGCACGATGGCGAACAGGTTGAAGGCCGTCACTCTGCGCATGATCAGCTCTGCTCGCTGCTCCGCATCGCCTGGTGCTGAAACAGCACGATCGGCGTGACCAGAAGACAGACCAGCACCACCGCGACCGCGGCGGCGGCCGGCCAATCCTTGTTGGCGAAGAATTCCGTCCAGATCGTCTGCCCGATCATCGGCGCGCGCGAGCCGCCGAGCAGATCGGGGATGACGAATTCGCCGACGATCGGAATGAAGCACAACAGCACGCCGGCGACGATGCCGGGCGACGACAGCGGCAGCGTCACCTGCCAGAACGCCTTCCAGCGCGGACAGCCGAGATCGGCGGCCGCTTCGAGCAGCGACTGGTCGAGCTTTTCCAGCACCGCATAGAGCGGCAGCACCATGAACGGCAGGTAGGAGTAGACGATGCCGATATAGATCGCGGTGTCGGTGGCGAGCCAGACCGGCGGCTCGCGCACCACATGCAGCGCCAGCAGCGCCTTGTTGAGGAGCCCGTCGCGCTGCAAAATGTTCATCCAGGCGTAGATGCGGATCAGAAATGACGTCCAGAACGGCAGCACCACGAGCACGGTGAGCAGCGCCTGCAGCCGACGCGGCATGCGCGCCATCCCGTAGGCGATCGGATAGCCGATGGCGAGCAGCAGCAGCGTCGAGAACGCGGCGATCTGCAAGCTCTTGACGTAGGACAACAGATAAAGCGGGTCGGAGCCGAGCAGGCGGTAATTGTCGAACGACAGGCCGGCGAAAAACTGCGCGATGCCGCGCCAGCCGGCGTTAAGATCGAGCACCGGCGCGTAGGGCGGCAGCGCGATCGCGCTCTGCGACAAGCTGATCTTGAGCACGATCAGGAACGGCACCAGAAAGAACACGGCCAGCCACGCATAGGGCAGCGCGACCACGAGCTTTTTTGCCAGCGACGATTGGGCCGGCCGGCTCTTTGGGTCGATCATGATCTCACCGCGTCAACACGATCGCCGCGTCGGGCGCGAAGCGCAAATAGACCGGCTCGTCCGGGCGCGGCGCCGGCGCGCCGCCGCTATTGGCCGCCGCCGCCTTGACCAGCGAGCCGTCGGCAAGGCGGACGCGATAGACCGACACATCGCCCAGATAGCCGATTTCGGCGACCGTTCCGGCAACGCAGTTTTCCTCGCCGGCGGCCGGCTGGTCGCCCGACAGCCGCAGGCGCTCCGGCCGCACCGCGACCCAGAGCGTGGTGCGCGGCTCGGCCGCAACCGGCGCGGCCAGCCGCAGCCGGCCGGCCGCGGTGCCCTCGACGCTCAAGCGGTCGTCGCCGAGGCGGCCCGCGAACAGGTTGACCTCGCCGACGAAGTCCGCGACCCAGCGCGAATTCGGCCGCTCGTAGATCTCGGCCGGCGCGCCGACCTGCAGCAAACGGCCGCTCTCCATGACGCCGATGCGGTCGGCGACGATCATCGCCTCGCCCTGATCGTGGGTGACGATGACGAAGGTGAGGCCGAGCTGGCGCTGCAGCGCCATCAGCTCGAAGCGCGTCGCATCGCGCAGCTTCTTGTCGAGCGCCGCCAGCGGCTCGTCGAGCAGCAGCAGGCGCGGCCGTTTGACCAGGCAGCGCGCCAGCGCCACGCGCGAGCGCTCGCCGCCGGACAATTGGTGCGGCTTGCGCGCCGCGAAATGCTGCAGCTTGACCAGCGCCAGCATGTCGGCGACGCGGCCGGCGATCTCGTCGCGCGGCAAGCCTTCCTGCTTGAGGCCGAAGGCGACGTTGGCTTCGACGGAGAGATGCGGGAACAGCGCGTAGTTCTGAAACATCATGTTGACCGGACGCCGATGCGGCGGCACCGCGGCGAGATCGACGCCGTCGAGCAGGATGCGGCCGGCATGCGGCCGCTCGAAGCCGGCGACGAGCCGCAACAGCGTGGTCTTGCCGCAGCCGGACGGGCCGAGCAGGGCGAAGAACTCGCCGTCACGAATGTCGAGGGAAAGCCGGTCGACCGCGGCAAAATCGCCGAAGCGCTTGGTGAGGCTTTCGATACACAACAGCGCGCGCGCAGTGCCCGCCGCTGGCGCCGAGCCCGGTTTCGCTCCGACGGAGTGCATCTGGTCCCCAACGCGGACGCCGCGGCGTCCGGCCGCGCGCCATGCCGATACCTAGCGCATGTGGCGGAAAGGTGGGAATGCGAACGGCCGCGTTTTTGCGACGCGACGAGCGGCGGCGACGCGGGCCGCGGCTGCGGCCGCAAGCCTCAGTCGGCCGCGGCCACCGCCGTCCGCTCGGCCGGCGCGTCGTCCTCGATTGCCGCGGATAACAGCTTGCGCGGCTCCGGTCCGTAATAGTCGCCGAGCTGCACGATCGGCCGCGGCTGCGCCATGATCGAGACCAGCCGGTCGTAGATCGCCTTCGCCGAAACCGGCTTGGTCAGATATTCGTTGACGCCAAGCCGCACCGCCTCGACCACGCGCCAGCGTTCGCAATGTCCGGTGAGCATGATGATCGGGATGTCCGGCATCGGAAACACGCCCGGCGAGCGCACGATGCGCACCAGTTCGGCGCCGCTCAAAAGCGGCATTTCCCAGTCGAGGATCACGACCTGCGGCGCCATGGTGCGGATGGTGTCGAGCGCCGCGATGCCGTCGGCCGCCTCGTAAATGTCCTTGATGCCGCAATTGACCAGGAGGTTGCGCACCATCTTGCGCATGTACTGATTGTCGTCGACCACCAGCACCGAGAGCGACTGGATGAGGTCGGCAATTTCCTTCTTGGTCGTGGCCATGGCGGAGCGGTGCAGCCGGAGCTTGATCTTGAGGAAGCGGCAGCCGCCGCCTGCGCCGGATGATCAAAGCACAGGCGCGTTGCGGCTTGGTAAAATGCACCGATCAAACACCCGGGATTGTTTTCATCACCGCGCAGGGGTGCGGCGGCGCCGGCGGCGAGGCCGCAAGCTCAATTGACGAACACGATCTGGCTATCGAGGCCGGCGTCGGGATCGGGCTTGTAGCTCGCCATGGCGCGCGGCTCGGGGCCGTAATAATCGCCCCGCTTCACCATGCGGCGCGGCTTGGCGAGGATGGCGACCAGCCGGGCGAGCAGCGCCGAGGTGGATACCGGCTTGAGCAGATATTCGTTGACGCCGAGCCGCACCGCTTCGACCACGCGCGAGCGCTCGCCGTAAGCGGTCAGCATGATGATCGGCACGTCGGGAAACGGAAAGCTGTCGGGCGAGCGCACCTGGCGCACGAATTGCGGTCCGTTGGGGCCCGGCATTTCCCAATCGAGAATGACGACGTCCGGAGCATAGATGCGGACCGCATCGAGGCCGGCGCGGCCGTCAACGGCTTCGAAGATGGTCTTGACGCCGATCGATTGCAACAGCGAGCGCGCCACCTTGCGCATGGTGAGCTCGTCGTCGACGACCAGGACTTTGAGAGCGGCAAGCCGTTGGGAGATTTCGGCGCTGAGCGGCATCATGGCGGGCCTGATTTTGCCGGTGCGGGAGCAATTTTCGGCGTTATTCTGCTTGCCTACGCATAAAATTCGAATGAAAGCGATCGATAAAATTTGAACGATCGCGGGTAATCTAGCGCACGTTCCGCTCCGACCGAATCGCAACTCCTCGGTTCGTCATTGCCGGGCTCGACCCGGCAATCCATGCTGCGTCGGGGCCGCATGGATGCGCGGGTCAAGCCCGCGCATGACGGGGAAGTGGCGCTACATGAGCGGAATCTGCTCTAGCCGCTGGCCGCATCAGCTTGCGGATTCCTTGGCCATGAAGGCGGCCAGCACGGCGGCCTGCGCCGCGCTCAAGCGCAGGCCGAGTTTCGAACGGCGCCACAGCACGTCGTCGGCGCTGACCGCCCATTCGTGGCGCATCAGGTAGCGCACCTCGGCGGCGGTGAGATCGGCGCCGAAGCGCTGGCCGAGGTCGTCGAGCCTGGCGGCGTCGCGCAGCACGTTATCGACGCGCGTGCCGTAGGCGCGGGTGAGCCGCCGGGCGTGGTCATCGGTGAGGAACGGCCAGCGTTGCAGCGTGCGGCGGGTGAGCGCGGCGATGCCGTCATAGGGGAAATCGCCGCCCGGCAAGGGGTTTTGCGCGGTCCAGCGCCGCGAGCGCGCGAAAAAGTGCGTGAGCCGGTCGAGCGCGTCCTCGGCGAGCCGGCGGTAGGTGGTGAGCTTGCCGCCATAGACCGTCAAGAGCGGCGCCTCGCCGAAGCGTTCGTCGAGGCTCAGCGTATAGTCGCGGCCGCTGTCCTGCGGCTTGCGCGCGCCGTCGTCATGGAGCGCGCGCACCCCGGCGAACGCCCACACCACGTCGGCGGCCGCGATCGCGGCGCGGAAATAGCCGTTTACCACGCCGCACAAATAATCGATTTCTTCCGCCGCGGGCGCGACCGTGGCCGGATCGCCGGCAAAACTCCGGTCGGTGGTGCCGATCAGGGTGAAATCGCGCTCGAACGGGATGGTGAATACGACGCGGCGGTCGGCCGCCTGCAGGATATAGGCGCGGTCGTGGTCGTAGAGCCGCCGCACCACGATGTGGCTGCCTTTGTCGAGCCGTACCTGCGGGCGCGCCGGTTGTTGCCGCAGCACGGCCGCGGCCACGGACTCGACCCAGGCGCCGGCGGCGTTGACCAAAACCCGCGCCGTCACCTCGTCGCGGCGGCCGCGCGCGTTGACGACGAGGCGCCAGACGTCGCCGCGCTCGGCGCGTTGCAGGCGCGCGCGCGTGTAGATCGCCGCGCCGCGCGCGGCGGCATCGACCGCGTTGAGGACAACGAGTCGCGCGTCGTCGGCGAAGCAGTCGGAATATTCGAACGCGTGCAGGAACGCGCTGCGCAGCGGCTGGCCGGCCGCATCGGTAACGAGATCGAGCGCGCGCGTTGGCGGCAGAATCCGGCGCCGGCCGATCCAGTCGTAGAGCACGAGGCCGAGCCGTATGCGCAGCGGCGAGCGGCGCGCCGGATCGAGCGGCAGCACGAAGCGCAGCGGCCGGATCAGGTGCGGCGCCGCACGCAGCAAAATTTCGCGCTCGGCGAGCGCTGCGCGCACCAGCCGCAATGCGCCGTGTTCGAGGTAGCGCAGGCCGCCATGGATCAGCTTCGAGGACGCCGACGAGGTGCCGGAACCGAGGTCGTTCTGCTCGAACAACGCGACGCGCAGGCCGCGCCCGGCGGCGTCGCGCGCGATGCCGGCGCCGTTGATGCCGCCGCCGATCACCGCGAGATCGAAATCAGCCACGGCGCGTCCTTCGGCCGACGCATGCCCTGCCGGGGGGAGGGTGAACGAATTTCATTCTCGCGACGCATCCTTATTATCGTCGCCACCGGGCTTGACCCGATGGTCCATGCTGACGAGACGAAACAGAGGCACAACGGCGAATCGCAGAAGCGGCAGCTCTGCATGGATTGCCGGGTCAGGCCGGTCAAGCCGGCAAGCCGGTAATCGCGACATGAGAGATCGTTCTCGCGACGCAATGCGCCCGAGTTTTTGCCACGGCACGGCACGAAAGCGTTGCCTCCCGAGCAAATAAAAGAGGGAGGCGGAGCGCCGACAGGCGCGTAGTCAGGAGCCGCGCCACGCGTTGCGACGTTGCCGTCCCAACACGCTGCGGGCGCGGCGCGCGCCACGCATTTGCGACGTTACCGCCGCAATGCGCTTCGGGTGCGCTCGCCTCTCGGCGCTCCACCGCGGCTTTCCTCGCGCGGCTTTCGGCTGCACGCGATTCGGTCCAGGCCGCGCGTCACGCAAGCGGGAGGGCCGGGCGTTACCCGGTCATCGCTCGCGCCTAAGCCAAGCACCTGGCACCCCGACCGTAATGTCGAGGGGGTCGATACCCGGACCGCCCGGGGGCGGAGTGTGTCGCTCCGCCCGCAGGAACCGCACTCGCTTCCGCCTTACAGGAGCACCCTCGCGAAAGGCATCCCTCAGGAGCGAGCGGCGCGCCTAAGAAACGATCGCGGAATGATTGTCAAGCTTGTCGCGTCACGAGCGGCTGAGGCATTGATTCTGCGAGACTTTTCATTTTTCGCTCCAGCCGCTCGTGCAAACCGCCGCCGCTCACTCGGTTATGAGTCGCAAGAGCCGTAGCCCGGATCGCGCCACGCGCGATCCGGGAAATGCCGCGAGCTTCATCGCCGTCCCCGGATTGCGCTTCGCGCAATCCGGGCTACGCTTGCTGCGCTAATCCGCCCAACGAGCTTTGATGTCGTCGGCGCGCAACAGAAGTGAGGTTGGCGTCGTCGGCTTGACATATGAGGGATTACGATGGGGTTAGCCGCGCGCGCCGACCTTGTCCTGCGTTCTGGTCGCGAAATCGCCGGCGTCATGTCGTTCGTGCAATTGTTGTTCAAGCGGCCCGCTGGTGTGATTGACCATTCGCCCGCGCTTGACGGCCGGACGTTCGCCGATTTCTTTGGTCCAGCGCGTCAGGTTCTTATATTCGTGCGTCTGCAGGAACTTGCGCGGGTCGTCGTATGCGGCGCCGTTCACCATACCGTTGCCGTACCACGGCCAGATCGCCATGTCGGCGATCGTATATTCGTCGCCGGCGACGAACTGGTTGTCCGCAAGCCGCCGGTCGAGCACGTCGAGCTGGCGCTTCACCTCCATCGTAAAACGGTCGATGGCGTATTTGATCTTCACCGGAGCATAGGCATAGAAATGCCCGAAGCCGCCGCCGACATAGGGCGTTGAACCCATCTGCCAGAACA
>JASHQS010000028.1 GCA_030038995.1 Xanthobacteraceae bacterium | reverse complement strand
TTGGGACGTCGTCTCGCGAATCAAAGTCGGCAAATCAGGGCATGCCTACGCGGTTGACGACAAAGCGCGGCTGATCGCGCATCCCGACATCAGTCAAGTGCTGCGCAAGATCGACATGTCCGCGTTCCCGCAAGTGCGAATGGCGCGCGCCGCGGAATCGAATGGCGTGCCAGACCGGCCGTTGGACGGCGTCGATTTGTATGGCCAGCACGTGTTGAGCGCCTACGCCAAGGTGGCGCCGACCGGCTGGCTGGTCTTCACCGACTTGCCGAATGACGAGGCCTACGCGCCGCTGTACAGTTCGGCGTTGCGCTCGGGCGCTTTGGTTCTCGTCGCGTTGGCGCTTGCGATCTTGGCCGGCTTCCTGCTGGCGCGGCGCATGGTCGTGCCGATCCGGGCGCTGCATGCCGGGGCGGCGCGCATCGGCGGCGGTGATCTGGCGCAGCGCATTTCCATCGACACCGGCGATGAACTCGAGGCGCTCGGCGGCCAGTTCAACCGCATGGCCGAGCGGCTGCAGGAGTCCTACGCCACGCTGGAGCAGAAAGTCGAGGAGCGCACCCGCCAGCTCGAACTCGCCAACAAGGCAAAGTCGCGGTTCCTGGCGACCGCCACGCACGATCTGCGCCAGCCGCTGCATGCGCTCGGCCTGTTCGTCGCGCAGTTGAGCGGGCGCACCAACGCCGCCGAGCGCAAGCAGCTCGTCGCCGGCATCGAGGCGGCGCTCTCCGGCATGACCGCGCTGTTCAACGCGCTTCTGGACATCTCCAAGCTCGACGCCGGCGTGGTCAACCCGAAATGGAGCGCGTTTCCCGCGGCGCATGTGCTGCGCCGCATCGAGACCACCCACGCCGGCTGGGCGCACGAAAAGAATTTGACGCTGCGCATCGTGCCGAGCGACGCGTGGGTGCGGAGCGACGCCGTCATGCTCGAACGCATCGTCGGCAATCTCCTGCAGAACGCCATCCGCTACACCGCGCGGGGCAAGGTCTTGGTCGGTTGCCGCCGCCGCGGCGACCGGCTGCGCATCGAAGTGTGGGATACCGGGCCCGGCATCCCGCCAGACCAGCAGCAGAACATCTTCAGCGAGTTCTATCGGCTGGAGCAGGCCGAACGCGATAGCAGCGGGCTCGGCCTCGGCCTCGCTATCGTCGAGCGCCTGTGCCGGCTCCTCGATCATCCGATCGAAGTGAAATCGGTGCTCGGCAAGGGTTCATGCTTCGCGGTCGCGGTGCCGATCGTTGCGCCCGCCGACCGCGTCGCGGCACCGCAGATTTCCGCGCGGCCGCGCGCGCTCGCCGCCGACAACAAGCTCATCGTTGTAATCGACGACGACCCGCTGGTGCTCGACGGCATGGGCAGCCTGATCAAGAGCTGGGGCTGCGGCGTCGTTACCGGGACGAACGAATCGGCGGTGCTCGATGGGCTTAAGCGTGCCGGCGCGCCGCCCGACGCGATCATTTCCGACTACCGCTTGCGCAACGGCAAGACCGGCATCGAGGCGATCGCGCGGCTGCGCGAGGCGGTCGCCGCGCCGATCCCGGCGTTCCTGATGAGCGGCGACACCGATCTCGACGTGGTGCGTCAGGCCGAAGCCGGCGGCTTTGCGCTTCTGCACAAGCCGGTCGAGCCCGCGGCGCTGCGCGCCATGCTCGCCGACACGCTCAAGCAAGGCGCCGCAGCAAGCGACGCGGTGACGTGAAGTAGGGTGGGCGGAGCGCAGCGAAGCCCACGCGTTTTTCAGGTCGCCGTACAACGTGGGCACGGCGATTTGCGCTTTTGCCTAGTGTGCGCTTTCTCCTCCTCGTCGCCACCGGGCTTGACCCGGTGGCCCATGCTGAAGTGCCGCAAGCAAAGCGTGACGGCAAATCTAAAAAGCGTCGCCTCTGCATGGATTGCCGGGTCGAGCCCGGCAATGACGACGTTTTTGAATCATCGCGCGACAAACGGGTTCAATAGCGGCGGCGCTCGCTTTATGGTCGTACGCCGAATCCCATTCGAGCTTGCCCATCAAATCCAAAAGCCGTTTCTGCCGGCGACGCGCGATGAATTCCTGCAGGGCTTTGGTCACTGTCGCTCTTTTGCTGCGCTCGCCGCTGACCTGAAGTGCACGCTCGATCAAATCCGAATCGATCGAGAGATTTGTCGCCATGGCGCCGCCGCCCTATGTCGCGTGGGCGCGGCGCTGCGCGCCTTTGCCCCTACCTCGTCATCGCCGCGTCAAGTCCCCGGCAATGACGACGTTGTCAAGTCGCCCCTGGCCCCGCGTTTGGCTTCGGGATTTCCGGCAGCTTCCAGCCGAGCTTGTTGACCGCGATCACCGCTTGGGTGCGGCTCGAGACGTCCAGCGCGCGCAAAATCGCGGTGACGTGGTTCTTCACGGTCGGCTCGGCGAGGTTGAGCACGCGACAGATGGTCTTGTTGTTCTTGCCTTGCATGATCAGCGCCAAAACCTCGATCTGCCGCCCGGTGAGGCCGGCGGCCTCCGGCGAAGCGAGCGGATTGTCGGTCGCCGCATAGGGTGCCGGTGGCGGCGCCGACAGCCCGCCGGCAAGAATTTCGGGCGGAATGTAGGTGCCGCCGGATATGACCAGCCGCAGCGCGTTGATGATGACGTCGGCCTTGGCGGATTTCGGAATGTAGCCGCGGGCGCCGAGCCCGAGCGCCTGACGCACTTTTTCCGGATCCTGCTCGGCCGAGAGCACCACAACCGTGGCGCGTGGATAGCGCTCGCGCAATTCGCCGAGCACGGCAAAGCCGTCGCGGTCGGGCAGCGTCAGATCGAGCAGGATGAGTTCGGTGTCGGCGTGCGCCGCGAGCCGCTGCATCGCTTCCGCGGCGTTGGGCGCTTCGAGCAGAACGGCATCGCGCTTGAGCTTCCTGAGAACGCCCGCCATGGCTTGGCGAATGAGAACGTGATCGTCGATCACCAGGATTTTCATGGCCAAAACCCCGGAGTGCGCGGAAAGCGGATTCGGTGCATTGGGCGAATAGTTCAACCAAAAACCGCTTTGCAAGACGGCACCGCAGCCGTCAAGCGGGAAACCGAATCATAGTTGCTGCTCACACCCGCTCGCCGCGCATCAGCCGCGGCTGCGGGGCGGCGCGCGGCGCCACGCCCTCGCGCAGCAAAGCGCGCCGCAACGGCCCGATCCGCTCGACCAGATAAAGCGATAGCCCGCGCAACCCCTGCGCCACGACGAAATCGGTTAACAGGCTGCGGTTGAGAAGGTCAACCGCCACCATGCGGCTTTCCACGTCGGCGCGGCGTTCTGCCGCGTAGCGGGCGAGCACCGCGGCCGCGCCGACGTCGCGGTTTTGCCGCCGCGCCGCGGCGACGATCTCCGCAATGGCGGCGGCATCGCGCAACCCGAGATTGAGGCCCTGGGCGCCGATCGGCGGCACCACATGGGCCGCCTCGCCGACGAGCGCGATGCGGCCGCGCGCGATGCTCGCCGCGGTCTCGACCGCGAGCGGGAACAGGCCGCGGCCAGGCTCGACGGTCATTTTCCCGAGCAGCGAATGGGCGCGGCGCTCGACCTCTTGGGCCAGCGCAGCGTCGCTTGACGCGGCGAGCCTTTGCGCATCCTCGGGCCGCAGCACGCAAACCAGGCTCGACCGCCGGCCGGGCAGGGGGACCAGGGTGAACGGGCCGCTTTCCGTGTGGAATTCGGTCGAGGTGCCGTCATGCGGCCGGGCGTGGGCGAGATTGAGGGTGAGCGCGGCCTGCGGATAGGTCCGCCGCCGCGAAGCGATGCCGGCCGCGGCACGGCAGAGCGAACGCGCACCGTCGGCGCCGATCGCAAGGCGCACCCGCGCCTCACCGGAGGCGTGAGCGACGGTGACCGCGTCATCGGCGACTTTCACCGCGAGCGCTGCGGCGGCGATGCGCGGAATTCCGAGCTCGGCGACGCGCGCCTCGAGGGCGGCCAAGAGGTGCCGGTTCTCGATGTTGTGGCCGAAGGCATCGAGCCCGATTTCCGCGGCCGTAAACAACACTTCGGGGGCGCGAAGAAGCCGCGCCGTGTCGTCGACGATGCGGATGGCGCAGAGCGCCGCCGCATGCGGCCGGCAGGCCTGCCACGCGCCGAGCCTGGTCAGCGCCGCGACGGAGCCGGCGAGGAGCGCGGTGGTGCGATGGTCCGGCTCTGCCGCCGGCGCCACCAGCAGCGCCTCCACGCCCGCGGCCTTGAGCGCGACGGCGCAGACGAGCCCCGCCGGTCCGCCGCCGACCACCGCGACTTCGGCGTTGAGTTTGCCTGCTGCCGTACTCGCCTCCGCCATCCCGGCCTGGTCCTTTCGGCCATTGCGCCGCGTCAGGACCACAAATTAGCAATGACAGAAGCCGTGCGCACGCTAGGTTTAAAGCGCGATGGAACGCTTTGGATTACCTCGATGGTCCGTGCGCCCCGCGGCTGCCGCGGCCTTTGCGGTGCATGTCTTCACCGCCTGCGGCGCCGGCTGCGCCCTGGTCGCGCTCCTTGCCGCGGCCGGCGCGCATTGGTCGACGATGTTTGCGTGGCTCGGCCTGGCCCTTGCCATCGACGGCATCGACGGCAGCTTGGCGCGGCGGCTGCGCGTTGCGGATACTCTGCCGCGCTGGTCGGGCGAGGTGCTCGACCTCGTGGTTGACGTGCTGAACTACGTGTTCGTGCCGGCCTATGCGCTCGTCGCCGGCGGCTTGCTGCCGCCTGCCGCCGCGGTGCCGCTGGGACTTGTCGTCGTCGTCACCGGCGCGCTCTACTTCGCCGATCGCCGGATGAAGACCGCCGACTATTATTTCCGCGGCTTTCCGGCGATCTGGAATATCGCCGTGTTCTATCTGTTCCTGCTGAAACTGCCGGCCTGGCTCGCGGCAGCGATCGTCGCCGCGCTCGCGGTCCTCACCTTCGTGCCCGTGCATTTCATCCATCCGCTGCGCATTGCGCGCCTGCGGATGCCGACCATGGCGGCGCTGGTGCTGTGGGCGCTGCTGGCGCTCGTCGCCGCGTGGCGCAATCTCAAGCCGAGCTCTTGGATCACGGCCATCCTCTGCATTCTGGCGGTCTACTTTGTCGGCATCGGCTTTTTGCGCCGGCACCATCCGTGAGAGCGCGCCGCCTTGCGTCCGGCGCGGCACTCGCGGCAATCGCCGTCCATTTCGTGACGGTCGGCGTGCGGCGCGGCTAGTTCAGGGTTCGATGACCCAATAAGTGGCGCCGTTCTTGGCGCGCGCTTCCAAGCCGCGGCTTGACGCCCCGATCTCCTGGTTCACGACTTCCTTGAAATCGCGGATCGCCTTTGGTTCGTCAAACACGTAAGAGTGCCCACTGAGCTCGGCGTCGACCGACTCGACGTTGCCGGTGACGAGAATATCGGCGCCGCCGCTGCCGGCGCGCGGCGCCTTGTGATAGCTTTCGGAAATCTCGATCGCGCGATCGTATTCCGAGGCGTAGAGCGTGCGGATGTTGGCAATTTTGCGCGCCAGCCGGATCTGCTCCTTGAAGACATCTTGCGCGACGTCGGGCGCGGCGAAAATGGCGGCGCCGATCGGCAATTTCTCCCGCGCCTGACCGAACTCGCGCAGCATTTGCAACAGGATGCGACCGCCCATGCTGTGGGCGGCAAAATCGAGTTGCAGATTTGGCGCGGCTGCCGCCAGATCACGCACCAGGTCGGCCAAGTGCGGCTCGCTCCAGGTCGCGGAATCCTCGTCGTAGCCGTAGCCGAAGGCCGAGCCTTCCGATGGCCAGCTCCAAAGAACGACGACGCCGGCATAGTCGAGATCGGCTGCAAGCTTCAATCCCCGGCTGGCGACATACTCGAAATCATTGTTGAAGCCATGAATCAAGAACAGGGCTTTCGAGAAGCCGCTCGCCTTGGCCTGTTCGACGATCAGACGAACGCAGTCGTCATTGCCCTTGGTGAGATTTTTCGGCGCTGGCGGGAGAGGCGGCTCGGCCATCGACGGGGCGGGAGCGCCGAGGACCCCGCAGGTCAGCTCGAAAGGATCGAGGCGCTTCGAACCGAACCGCGTCGCATAATCGAGGGTATGCTCGTCGTCGCGATCGGTGACGAAAACGACTGGCGAGTTGACGTGCCTGCTCGGCATCGGCGCGGCCGCCGGTTCTGGCGCGCCGCGCGATGCACTATGCACCTCGGTTTCGGCCTTGCTCCACAAGCCCATGCTGTTTTCCAGCTTTTTGACGCCATTCCCGGCTGCCCGCTTCGCCAGCCCTATTTGCGAGGAATGGTCCAGACTCGTCACTTCGATGTTCGGGTTCTTGCGGATGGTATCTTCCCTGGCCAGGATTTCGGCGTCGGACGCGGCCAGCGCGGCGGCCGCTGCCGCCTGCCAGGCCCTTTTTTCGGCTTCGCTGAGCCCCAGCCAATAATTCGGCGCCGCAGCCAGCACGCCGGTCACCGGCCAGCCGGTCGTCAAGTAAAGCTTGTGGCCGTATTTCGCGACGAACTCCTGGGTCGCGGCGTCGAGTTGCGTTTCAAAGCCGTTGACCGGGCCCGCCATCGCCGACGACGTGCCTCCCCGGCCGGAAACTTTCGCGGTGCCGGCGACAGCGGAGATGATCTTGACATCGTGGGCGTTGGCGTCGGTTGCGATCGTCAGCTTCTTGAAATCAGCTTCAGAGCCTATGGGGTGCGTGGTGAGGAAATAGGTCACGTTGTGATTCCACAATTGCAAAGGGAAAAGCCCCGACTGCCCGGCATCGGTGAGCGCGGCCTGTCCGAGAAACGATTTCTGCATCGTCACGACTTCTTCGGCCGACTTGAACAAAAACGGTTGCGATAGCAGCGCCGCTTCGGAGCTGGACTTTTCCAAGGCGCGGCGGTCCGCCTCGGCGACGCTGAAGACGCTCAACGCGGCGGCGCCTGAGTTCACCGCAGCCAGGGCCTCCTGTTCGGTCGTGGTGGACAACGCCACCGGCTTGATGCCGACCGCGGCCAGTTCCTTCGAGTCGAGCAGAGATTTCAAAAAAGTGTCTTGCAGATAGAGGCTGGGGACCGCGATGCGGACCTCGGCGGCGAACGCGCCATGTCCAGCGAGCAAAACCAGCAATGTCGCAAGCGCAGCGCGCAACATGGCATACCTCTTCGTCGCCACGGAAATACCGGCTTATTCTCGCCCCATCATCGTACGGTGGCAGGCATTTGGGTTACGAGACTTGCCGAGCGTCGGCTCAAGATACGCAACTCTCGGCGAGTTAGGTTCAACGGATGGCGCCGGAGGTGAGAAAATCGCTTCACAAGATCGCGACCGCTGCCGTAATCGTCGGCCTTGCGTGCGTGCCGATTGGTGCCTTGCGTCGCTTCGGCGACTATCTATGATCGCGCGTCCCGCCGGGGAGCGGAAGTGACAGGAGAGCGAAATGGTTGCTGCGGTGCGCGTGCATAAAACCGGCGGGCCGGAAGTTTTGACCTACGAGGACATCGAGATCGGCGCGCCCGGTCAGGGCCAGGTGCGGGTCAAGCAGCATGCCTGCGGCGTCAATTTCATCGACGCCTATTTCCGCATGGGCATGTATCCGTCGCCGGTCGGCTTGCCGTTCGTCGCCGGCAACGAGGGCGCCGGCGAGGTGGTGGCGGTCGGGCCGGGCGTTTCCGACCTCAAGGTCGGCGACCGGGTCGGCTACGTCGCCGGCCTGGGCTGCTACGCCGCCGAGCGCCTGGTGCCGGCCGACCGCGCCGTAAAGCTGCCGGCGAGCATCAGCTACGAGCAGGCCGCAGCGGTGATGCTCAAGGGCATGACCGCCCAGTACCTGGTGCGCCGCACCTTCAAGGTCGAGAAGAGCATGAATGTGCTGATGCACGCGGCCGCGGGCGGCGTCGGCCTTATCCTGTGCCAATGGGCCAATCATCTGGGCGCCACCGTCATCGGCACGGTCGGATCGAAGGAGAAGGCGGCGCTCGCCAAGGCCAACGGCTGCCACCACACCATCCTCTACCGCGAGGAGGATTTCGCCGCCCGCGTCAAGGACATCACCGGCGGAAAACTCTGCGAAGTGGTCTATGACGGCATCGGCAAGGCAACGTTTCCGGCCTCGCTCGATTGCCTGAAACCGCTCGGCATGTTCGTCAGCTTCGGCAGCGCGTCCGGCCAGATCGACGCCTTCAACATCAACATCCTGCAGACCAAGGGCTCGCTGTTCGCCACCCGGCCGACGCTCAACACCTATGCGGCCAGGCGCGAGGATTTGCTCGCCATCGCCAACGACCTGTTCGCCGTGGTCGGCAGCGGCGCGGTCAAAATTCCGATCAACCAGAAATACCCGCTGCGCGACGCGGTGAAGGCGCATCGCGACCTGGAGAGCCGCGCCACCACCGGCTCCTCGATCCTGCTGCCGTAGGCGACAGGACAGCGGCAACCGCATGAACGCGCCGGCATGAAGCATCCGCGTTCCCTGGCGGAGCCGGCGCGCGCGGCGCTGGCCTATCTGGCGACGTTCGGCTGGGCCTTCGCCGCCTTTGCGGCCGGCCAGATCGCCGCGTGGGCAGTGCTTATCTGGTGGGCGCACGGCCATGTCGGCGAGATGCTGAGCGAGCCGTTCGACGGCACGCTCGTCACCCTGTCGGTGTTGGCGAGCAATCCGGTCCAGGTCGCCGTTCTGGTCATGGCGGTGCGGCTCAAAGGCGCCGATCCGATAGCGTATCTGGCGCTCGGGCCGCCCCGGCTGCGCTCGCTCGCGGTCGGCGTCGCCGGCATCCTCGTGATCATCGGCGTCACCGACCTCGTCCTGGTCGAAAGCGGCCGCTCCTTGGTTTCGCCGTTTCAAGAAGTGTCCTACACCACCGCCGCCGCCGAAGGCTGGCTGCCGCTGTTGTGGTTTGCGACCGTATTGGTGGCGCCAGCCGGCGAGGAGATTACGTTTCGCGGCTATCTGTTCCGCGGCTTTGTGCGCTCGGAGCGCTCTGCCTGGCCGGCGATCACGGTCATCGCGCTGCTATGGGCCGCGCCGCACCTGCAATACGACTGGACGGGAATACTGGAAATCTTCGTCGCCGGCCTGTTCCTCGGCTGGGTGCGCTGGCGCTCCGGTTCGACGCTGCTCACTTTCGTGCTCCATGCGCTGTTCAACCTGGAAGCCATGATCGAGACCGTTCTTCAGGTTAAAAATTTCGCGTAATACCTTGTCACCGCTTCGCAATTGCCAAAAACGTCAGCTCAGCGGGCGCGCCGGCTCGGCTGATCGAAAATGCGGGCGAAAGGCGGCGGCCGCCCGGACGGCCCGTCATCGCGCCGCTGCCGCGGCAGCGCGATCACCGGTTCGGCAAAGCGGGCGATGGCGGCAACCGTGTCATCGAGCGGCACCGGCGATCCGGCGGTCTCGCTGACGATGATGGCAAGGACCTCCATGTCGCGTCGGAACAGCGAGTCGAGCGCGGTCAGCGAATGACTGATGGTGCCGAGATAGCTTCCAGTCACCAGAATGAGCGGCAGGCCCAGCGCCATCATCACGTCGAGCATAGTGCGCTGGCCGTCGAGCGGCACCATGATGCCGCCGATACCCTCGACCAGCAAAATATCCCGCCGATGCTCCACCGCACCCCGGCAAAAATCGATCACCGCGTCGACGTCGATGCTGCGGCTCTCGCGCCGCGCCGCCAGATCGGGCGACAGCGGCGCGCGAAAGCGCCATGGCGAGATGCGTTCGATGGCTTCCGCGGTTACCGGCACGCCGAGCGCCCGCAACAACACGCCCGGATCGCTGTCGGCCGCATGCGCCGGATCAAAGCCGCTCACCACCGGCTTGATGGCGTCAACGACTCGGCCCATGCGGCGAAAATGGCCGATCAGGGACGCTGCCACGAAGGTCTTGCCGACATCGGCCCCGGTCGCGGTGATGAAGATCGCGGTCACGGCGCAAAAGACCCCAGCGGCGTCTCGATGGCCGGCATGCGGCGCCGCCGCACCCTCTTCAGCGCCGCGAGCTTGCCGCACGCAAATTCATCGAGCGAGCGCATCGCGCCGGCATGAAAGCGCCGAATGTCGGGCAATACCAGCAAAAACAAGCGGGCAGGGCGGGTATCAGAGCCCGCTTGGCACGATTTCCGGCTCCCTCACGTTTGGCTGCCGTAAACGACAGCTTGCACCGCCATGATGCTCGGCCCGACCTTCGCGGCCAACGCGCTCGCCGGCGCTGCGGCGAATGCGTCCATCGACTTGTTCGAGCGCGCGCCGCGGCTCGATCAACTGGCGAGGATTTCGCGCGGTTTGGCACGGCGCCTCGAACCTCGCCGGGGACCTGCCGGGCGCGCCCCGATATTGCGGATCAGTAGCCGACCACCCTGCCGTGGAGGTCATACGCCTCGGCGCGCTCGATCTTCACGGTGGCGATTTCGCCCACCCGTAACGGCCGGCGGCTCCTGACGAAGACCGTGCCGTCGATTTGCGGCGCGTCGCCTTTGCCGCGACCCTTGGCGCCTTCGGGGCCGGCCTCGTCGATGATGACGGCCTCGTTGCGGCCGACTTTGCGCGCAAGGCGCTTGAACGAAATCGCCTGCTGATGGGCCATCAGCCGGTTCCAGCGCTCTTCCTTGACCGGCTCCGGCACCGCATGGCCGTGCGCGTTGGCGGCGGCGCCGGCGACGGCCTCGTAACGGAAGCAGCCGACGCGATCGAGTTCGGCCGCGCTGAGCCATTCGAGCAGCGCGACGAAATCCGCTTCGGTCTCGCCGGGAAAGCCGACGATGAAGGT
>JASHQS010000277.1 GCA_030038995.1 Xanthobacteraceae bacterium | reverse complement strand
GCATAGGCGCTGACATAGGCCTCTGTTTCCCGGATGCGGTGCAGCGCGAAGCGGTGCACCGCTGATCCGGGACCGTCCCAGACTCCGCAACTTGTTACGATCCCGGGTCTGCAGCGCACCACTTCGCTGCGCTTCGTGCTGCGCTGCGCCCGGGAAACGCAGCTATGTTAGCGCCTATGCGCGAAAGCGGGGCATCCAGTAATCTCCTGAATCTTGCGATTACTGGATCGCCCGCCTTCGCGGGCGATGACAGGGAAGGAGTGGGCTGCGCACTCAATCAGATCGAAATCCGCTCTAGCGCCAAGGCAGCGCATGCCTGCTGCTCCAATGCGGATCCGCAGGTCTGCGGCTCCGCAGGCGCCGGGCCGCTATCGCGAATTATTCGACTGCGGTTTCTGGCGCACGTTGCCCCACGGATCGTGGCCTTGCTTGGGTGCAATGCTGTCCAACGCAGATTTGTACGCCTTGTCGTCGGCCTTCGTGGTGGCCGGCGGGTGCTCGTCCGCGGGTTCGGAGTTGTCCATCTTGGGGAGAGTCTGCCACGGGGCCTGCCCGGGGACGAATGTTTGCGCTCGAGCAGGTATCGTCAATAACGCAATTGCCGCAGCCGTCATCACAGCGATTCTCATGGCTGCTCTCTCCCTCGCGCTGAGGACGTCTGCACCGGCAACCCGCACCACCCGACCGTGACGCAAAAGCGCGGGTCCCGGGGGACCCGCGCCTCTGATTTTAGCTCCTCGGCGCTGTCATGCAAAGGGCGCCGATGGGTTGGTGCCGATGGGTTGGCCGATCAGAACCCTACACCAAGCCCCAGAAATCCGGTTACGATATTTTGTTGCAAGCCGAACGAACTGCCATAAGTGACTTCGTTGTCTGCTTGCAGCGCTTTGTTGACGATATCGTACCACTGGAAGCCGGCCTTTATATGCCAGTGGCCGTATTGCACCGGGATCGATGTCAAAGCCCACGTCGCGGTAAGTCCGCTGGTGAACACGCCGATATTACCGCTTGAACAATTGGGCGCGTTGATGACGCAGGCGCTACCGGGGCCGCTGCCACTATTGCCCTCCCAGAATGATGACGGTCCGACCGTGACCCATGTCGGCGCTGTCAGGGTTACCGGGATGTGCAAATACGGCATCAGACCCAGCGTCGGCGTCATGCCGATGATGAAATCGTAACTCTCCGAATTGCAGCTAAAGCAGGCCGCCGAGGTGGTCGTGCCCAGTTCGCCCGTGAGCCCGGAGGGATAAAGCTCAGCGTACCATGTGATGTAGGGATTGAATGAGATCGGCCAATGCGTGATCGCCCCGTCATGCAGCGACAGCTTCAGCTCGTTCCAGTACCAGGCCGGAAGATCGAGACAGCCAAACTGAGCTCCCGGGGCAAAGTGGAGCCATGTGCAGTTTGCCGGTTGTACCGCCCCTATGGGGTTACCCGCGCCTGTCGTAGCGCCGTTCGCGTTGATGCCGGCGAGGTGGTAAAACGTTTCGGTCAAGGTCCAGTTCTGTGCGAACGTGACGCTCGTGTCCGCGGCCAAGATATAGTAGAGGCCGGAACCGCCCTGGGTGGGATTGCTGTTGGCCCAGAACGAGTCATCCGGACCAAGCGTTGAGTTGGCGGCAAAATCCACTATGCCGAGGCCGCCTATGCTCCAATTGTTGATGAAGCCGGACTTGTTGTTGTAAAGGGCCAAGTTCGCGCCGGCGACGACATTATAGTCGCCCTCCTTATAGACCGCTTGGCCCTGCGGATTGACTTGGCCAAAGTCCACATTTGTCTCGATGAAGGCGGACCAATTTGATGGCGGCGCCGGCGGCGCCGGCGGCGCCTTGACCGGGAGACCCAGGTCGGCTGCAAGTGCCGCTGTTACACCTAGGCCCAACGCGCATACGCTACCAACCAGCAGCGCGAGTGAAGATCGAGTTCTAGACATCCGGATCCCCCTGACTTTGAACCGGCCCAGGCCCCCTGGTTTCCGGCCGCTCAGATGCTTCCACCCCGACTCGCCTGTTCTTGCCCGTCGGGTCGTTTCCCCTGCCCTGCCGTCGCGTTGCGCCCTGTCACTCAGGGGTGCGCCGCTTCCTGCCTATTGCCCGGCACGGTCAAGATTAACGACCGCATACTAGCTTAGAGCGCACCGGCATGACCATTTCCAAGTCACATAATTCACCGAGAAACGCCATTTTTCCGTCAGGTGGTGTAAAAATGTCACATTTCGCTCGTGTCTTCGCAGTCGTCCTCATCGAAAGTCGCTGACGCGACGCCACAGCGGCCCGCTACAGCCTTCGTGCTGGCGGCCAGCGTCGGCACGACGGCGCTCGCTCAGAACAATAACGGCATCGGCGGCACGTCGAAGGGGCCGGTCAGCGAAGGGCCGCCGCCGGGTGCAAAGTAGATTATTTTATTGCGGCCGGCTGGCGCTGCGTTCTTCGGCCTGCTGGCGAGATTGTCATAGTCATTGGCAGCGGCATTAGCGGGCGCTCCCTGCAGTCGACGCTGACAGAGGATGGCGATGGCGCCGCCTATCGAGCATCGCCGACTCGAGATTCTGCGATGCATCTTCGCCACGTTAGCCGAATACCCTGCCAACTGGCGAAGAGCCCAGTCTGTTCAATAAACTACGGGCTTAGGCCGCCTTCCTGCCCCACAGCCGCTGCGAGGCGATATCGGCGCCCTCGCGCAGGGTCTTGAGCTTTAGCCACACAACGTCCTCGGCAACCCATTCCCACCCGGCGAAGGTGCCGAAGCCGCAGTCGACGCCGGCGATGACGCGCTCGCGGTCGCCGATGGCCGCCACCGCCTGCTCGATGCGTTGGGCGACCACTTCGGGATGCTCGACCACATTGACCTTGGAATCGATGACGCCCGGTAACAGGATCATGTTGTCGGGGAATTTGTGCTTCTTCAGCGCCGCATATTCATGCTGGCGGCGCGCATTGGCGAACTCGATGCCGATCGCGCCGACATGGGCCTGGTAGAACGCATCAAGCAGCGGCTCAAGGCCGATGTCGAAGATGTGCGGGCCCTCCCAGTTGCCCCAGCACACATGCAGCCGCACGCGGTCGCGCGGGATGCCGGTCAGGGCTTTGTTGAGGGCGGCGATGTGGGTCTCGACGATCTTGACATATTCGCCATCGGTCTTGTCCTGAAACAGCAGCACGCGTTCCATGGCGAGATCGGGCGAGTCGATCTGCAGGACGCAGCCGGCGTCGACCACGGCCTTGTATTCGTAGCTCATCTCGCGGGCGATGGCGTCGAGATACGCCTCATAGCTCGAATAATGGGCGTTGAGCATCGTCGTCGCGATGATGCCCGGCGACGGCTCGGCGAAGAACATCTCCGGGAACCGCGGCTTGACCTCGGCGGCATGACGCTTGAAGCGCGCGAGCTCGATCTTGATCGCGTCGTTGTCCTGATATTTGAGTTCGCCGACGCACTCGGGGCAGCCGAACACCTTGCCGGTCTTGGGCAGCCGCGCCATGAACTTCTGCGTATAGAGCGGCAACTGCACCCATTCTTGGCCGAACGGGCGCTTCGATTCGCCGCCGAACCCGGACATGCGCTTGGGTACGTAGGTCTGAAAGCCGACCCGACCTTGCTCGCCGTCATTGCCGATGTCGACGCCGGCCTCGCGCTGCTTCTGCATCACGTAGGCGACACGCTGGTCGATCATGGCGGCGAGCTTGGCATGATCGACCTTCTCGCCGGCTTCGTCAGCGATCAGAAGGTCGTTCAGCTCGGCACCGCGCGGCAGGCTGCCGGTATGTGTGATCAGGATACGATCAACGCTCTTGAGCATGCTCTACTCCCTCGTCCTTGTTTGGCCGGGCCCATCGGATTGCGACCGTCAGACCTGCTCGTCTGGTCTCCGTTAACCCGCGATTGCGATCGACGGCGTCGCACCACCTCGACCGGCCGCGCGATGACCGGTCGCGCGTCGCATTGTAAAGCGCCCCCGTGTATACCGGAAAGCCGCATCGGATAGAACCGGCTAGACAATCGCTCGCCAACGGGTTTGGACCTTCCGGAAAGCTCCGGAAACCGCTACCATCCGCGCCGGATTCGGGATTGAGCCGCGGAATCCTGGTTCATGCCCGGGCGGTCCACTGCATAGCCGGCGATCGCTAAAGCAAACGTGACTGGCGGGGGTGTCGTTCGGACCTAAGCTGGGCTATGCTGGCGCAGAGTGCGCGATTGGGAGGACCTTCCATGAAACTCTACATGCATCCGGTGTCGATGACGAGTCGCCCGGTGCGGCTGTTCATTGCCGAGAATAAAATTCCAGTCGAAGAGGTCACGGTCGACCTGTTCACCGGCGAGCAGTACAAGCCGCCATACATCGAACTCAACCCGAACAGCCTGGTGCCGATGATCGAGGACGGCGATCTGCGGCTCACCGAAAGTTCGGCGATCCTCAAATACCTCGCTGACAAGATCGGCTCGCCGGCCTATCCGAAGGATTTGAAACAGCGCGCCAAGGTCAACGAAATCATGGACTGGCTCAACACCAACTTTTACCGGGAATGGGCCTATAATCTTTGCTATCCGCAGCTATTCCCGCATCTGAAACGGCGCAGCGACGAGGCGCAGGCGGCGACCATCGAGTTCGGCCAGACAAACGCCAAGCGATGGCTGCAAATTCTCAATGATTACTGGATCGGGCCGAAAAAGCCGTATTTGTGCGGCGATCAGATCACCATCGCGGACTATTTCGGCGCCGCCCTGGTCACGCTCGGCGAGGTCATTCGCTGCGACTTCTCGGCCTATCCGAACGTGCAGCGCTGGCTCGACAACGTCAAGAAGCTGCCGAGTTGGCCCAAGGTCAATGAGGTGTTCTATGGCTTGGTCGAGTCGGTGAAGGGTCAACAGTTCCAGGCGATCTGAGGACAGCCCACCGGGCGGGGGGGGCGTCTGCCGACCGTCGGCTGACAAGCCCATGAGCTTCTTTGCCGATTGAATGGCCGTCGCTTCCCACCTTGTACGGCTTCTAAAATTGCCGTACCAATAGCCTTACGTCCGAAATGCGGACGTTCAAACCGCGCCCGACCCTTATGAGGCGCGGACCAATGCAAGCCATATTCGTAATGAGCACCGATCGATGGGGAGGGACTCATGGCGACGATCGCGTTTACGATCAACGGCAAGCCCGCGCGCGTCGAGGCCGATGGCGACACGCCGCTGCTCTGGATCATCCGCGACCATCTCAAACTCACCGGGACGAAATTCGGCTGCGGCATCGCCCAATGCGGCGCCTGCACCGTGCATGTTGACGGCGAGCCGGTCCGTTCCTGCATCACGCCGCTGCAGATCGTGGCCGGGCGCCGGGTGACCACGATCGAAGGCCTGTCGCCCGATTCCAGTCATCCGCTGCAACGCGCCTGGATCGAAGAGCAAGTGCCGCAATGCGGTTATTGCCAATCCGGGCAGATCATGACCGCGGCGGCGCTGCTCAAGCGCAATCCGCATCCGACGCGCGCGCAGATCGTCGAGGCGATGAACGGCAATATCTGTCGCTGCGGCACCTATAACCACATCATCCGGGCGATCGGCCGGGCCGCCGGCATGACGCAAAACGAGCATGGCACGAAACATGCCGATGCGGCGTCGAGCGGGGAGGGCTGAGCCATGACCGCGCATATGGATCACGAGACCGGAAACGGAATAGCGCGCCGCGACTTTGTCAAAGGCGCCGCCGGCCTGACTTTCGCCTTTGCGTTGGGTGGCGGCTTGCTCAATCGGAGCGCGCAGGCGCTCGCCGCCGAAACGAGCACGCTGAACGCCTGGATCACCATCGGCACGGACGGCACGGTCACGCTGATGTGCCCGTCGGCGGAGATGGGTCAGGGCGTGTTCACATCGTTGCCGCTCGTTCTTGCGGAAGAGCTCGACGCCGATTGGTCGAAAGTGAAGGCGGAATTCGCTCCGCCGATTCCGCCGATCTACGGCAACCCGCACCCGTTCTTCAACGGCGCGCAGATCACCGCCGGCAGCACCGCGGTTCCCGGCTACTTTCAGCCGCTTCGCATCGCCGGCGCCCAGGCGCGCCGGGTACTGATCGACAATGTCGCCGTACATTGGAAGGTGCCCGCCGCCGAGCTTACGACCGCGAACGGCTTCGTCATCCACTCCAAGTCCGGACGGCGCATCGGCTACGGCGATATCGCGAAATTCGCCACCGTCCCCAAGGAGCCGCCGAAGGTCACCGCCGCCGATCTCAAGAAGCCGTCGCAGTTCAAGCTGATCGGCCGTGCCAACATCGGCCGTCTCGATGTGCCCGCCAAAGTCAACGGCAGCGCCAAGTACGGGATCGACGCCGATGTCCCGGGCATGGTGCATGCCTGCGTCGTGGAGGCGCCGGCCGAAGGCGCCAAGGCGACTGTGCTGAACAGCGACGACGTCGGCAAGATGACGGGCATTGCCGCGGTCATTCCGTTGCCCTTCGGCGTCGCCGTCGTCGGCAACAGCGTGGCGGCAGCCCAGGCCGGCCGCAAGGCGCTAAAGGTGACTTGGGATACCACGGCGAGCCCGGCAAAGGGCTTCGATTCCGAGGCGGCGAAGCAAGAGTACGCCCGCCTCGGGCAGGACCGAAAGGCGCCGGCGCGGACGGCCTACAAAGTCGGCGAAGTGTGGGACGTCTTTCCCGGCACGCGGCAGGTGGAAGCGACCTACTGGTCCGAGTTCTGCTATCACGCACAAATGGAGCCGATGAACGCGGTTGCCTCCGTTTCCGCCGATGGCAAGTCGGCGGAAATCTGGACCGGCACGCAGTTCGGCGCGCTCATTGCCTTCATCGTATCCGGCATTCTCAAGACGACGCCGGACAAGATCACCGTGCACCAGTACTATCTCGGCGGTGGCTATGGCCGGCGTATCGGACCCGACATCGCGATCCAAGCCGCCATATTGTCCAGTATCGTGAAGAAGCCGGTGAAGCTTCTGCTCACGCGCGAGGACGATTTGGCGGCGGTGCATCCGCGGCCGATGTCCTATCACGTGCTCAAGGCGGGCGTCGACAAAAACAACGACGTGCTTGCCTGGTACCATCGGCTGGTCGCGGAGAATGTCTCGGCGCTTGCAGCGCCACCTTCCTACGAGGCAAGCGGCGGCGACGACCTCATCGGTTGGCGGGGCCTGGACCAGGCCTGCTATGATATTCCGCACGCCCTCGCCGAAGGCGTGCGCGCCAATAACGGCATACGCGTCTGGCCATGGCGGGGCATCGGTGCGGGCTACAACAAGTTCGCTGCCGAGGCCTTCCTCGACGAAGTCGCCGAGCTCGCCGGAAAAGACCCGCTGGCGCTCCGTCTGGAACTCACCAAATTCCAGCCGCGCGCCCACGCCGTGATCAAGGCTGTGGCCGAAATGTCCGATTATTCCAAGAAGCGGCCGGGCCATGGCATGGGCATCGCTTTTTCCGACTATCACGGCACGTACACCGCCGGTGTCGCCGAGGTATCGGTGGACCGGCAAAGCGGAAAGATCACCGTGCACAATTATTGGCTTGCGGTGGATCCAGGCATCGTGCTGCAGCCTACGCACGTCCACGCTCAGCTTGAGGGCGCGGTCGTGCTTGCACTGAGTGCGGCCTTCATCGAGCAATTGGCATTCAAGGACGGCATCGCACAAGCCTCCAACTTCAACGACTATCCGGTACTGCGAATGGCGGATGTACCGCCAATTCACACCATGATCGTCGCCACGGAGAACCCGCCGACCGGCATCGGCGAGGTCGGTATCCCGGCGGTCGCCCCGGCGATAGCCAATGCGGTGGCGCAACTGACCGGCAAACGCCTGCGCCATCTGCCGATGACGCCGCAACGGGTGAAAAAGGCGCTCGGTTGACCTGACGCCCTGCTGCCGGCGAATGCAGTCCGGCGCGTTTCGGCGGCAAGGACATCGTCAGCACCGGCCAACGGCGACTTTCGCCATGCCGTGCCGGCGCATCTGGTCAAATGGATCCGCGCCGAACGCGGATTCGATATCGGGCCTTCCATACCGGCCTTCCATACCGGCCTTGACGCGGCACCGCCGCGGCCGGCGTGAAGCCCGACGAGGTCATCGACCGCCGGGCGGCCGAGGTGGGCTTTGAAGGCATGCGGCATTGCGGTATATTGAGCCTCCTCGCCACGCGGCGAGGAGGCTTCTACCTACAACTGGCCCCGGTCGAATTTGCAAAGCCGGGGCTCTGTTTTACGCTCGCGGGTAAGAGGGGTCATGGGGACGCACGGGTTGCGGGCAGCGGTGGCACGGGTGAGAGGCGGTGAGCCGCGCCACCGGCTTTTCGACCTGTGTGCTGTTTCCCTTGGGTTGCTGGCAATGCTGGCCGGCTGTTCGTCCTCGGCCTCGCTCCCCGGGGACGCGTCACCCCCACCGGTTGTGGGAACGGGTTACGGGACGGCCATCAACACCGCTTCGCCGTCCTACGGACCGGGGCCGAGCGGCCTTCTCGTCGACCTTTTGGGCTCCAAACCGGCGCCCACGCCGGCCGCTGGCCCGTCGCCGCCCGGCATCTACACGCTTGACGGATACATGCTCGCCGCGCAGATGCCAGTTGCGCCACCGCCTTCGAACAATCCCACAAGCCTGCGGCCACCGTTGGTTTCGGACATGGGTTATGGGACGGCCATCAACCCCCCTTCGCCTGCGCCACCCCGGGCCGCGCCGCCGCCGGCGGTTGTGGGCACTGGCTACGGGACGGCCATCAACACCGCTTCGCCGTCCTACGGACCGGGGCCGAGCGGCCTTCTTGTCGACCTTTTCGGCTCCAAACCCGCGCCCGCCGGCGCGCAGTGAATATTCCGTAGCCGCCGAGCACCTCTACGGTCTCGAACTTCGCCATACGCGCCGGCGCCTCCGCGCCAAAAGTTCGCTGCAGCGATCGCTGCGCGCATGCGGCGCCAGGCGGACGAAATTGCTTATTCGCCCGCGGCCGGCAGCACGTAATTCTTGAACCGCGCGCGCAGCGCGGTCTTCTGAATCTTTCCCGTCGCGGTGTGGGGAATTTCGTCGACGAACGCCACGTCGTCGGGTATCCACCACTTGGCGACCTTGCCGTCCAAATAGCCGAGCATCTCGGCTTTGCTCGCCGACTCGCCCTTCTTGAGCACGATGACAAGAAGCGGCCGCTCGTCCCACTTGGGGTGGCGCACGCCGATCACCGCCGCCTCCGCCACCTTGGGGTGGCCGACCGCCAGGTTTTCGAGGTCGATCGACGATATCCATTCACCGCCCGACTTGATCACGTCCTTGGAGCGATCGGTGATCTGCATGTAGCCGTAGCGGTCCATGGTGCCGACGTCGCCGGTGTCGAAAAATCCTTCGCCGTCGAGAATGGGCTCGTCGGCCTTGTAGTAGGCCCTGGCGACGGCGAACCCGCGCACCTTGATGCGGCCGAAGGTCTTGCCGTCCCACGGCAGCGCGCTATCGTTGTCGTCGGTGATCTTCATCTCGATGCCGAACGGCGTGTAGCCCTGCTTCTGCTTCACGTCGAGCAGCGCGTCGCCTTTAAGCTCCGCCAGTTGCGGCTTTATCGAACCGACGGTTCCGAGCGGGCTCATCTCGGTCATGCCCCAGGCGTGGAACACCTGCACGCCGTAGTTTTCTTCGAAGGTCTTGATCATGGCGCGCGGACAGGCCGAGCCGCCGATGACCACGCGTTTCAGATACGGCAGCTTGTCGCCGGTCTTTTCCAGCTGTTGCAGCAGCAACAGCCACACTGTCGGCACCGCGCCAGTGCAGGTGACCTTGTAGTCGTTGAGCAACTCGTAGACCGAAGCGCCGTCGAGCTTCGCTCCCGGCATCACCAAAGCCGCGCCGGCCATGGGCGCGGAAAAGGCGAGGCCCCAACTGTTGGCATGGAACATCGGAACGATCGGCATGATAGTGTCGCGGGACGAAATGCCGATGGCGTCCGGCTGCAGCGACAGCATGGTGTGCAGCACGTTGGAGCGGTGCGAGTAGACGACGCCCTTCGGGTTGCCGGTGGTGCCCGACGTGTAGCACATGCCGGCAGCGGTGTTCTCGTCGAACGACTTCCAGGCAAAATCGCCGTCGACCTCGGCGATCCACGCTTCGTACGGCACCGCATTTTTCAATGCCGTCGCCGGCATATGCGCCGCATCGGTCAGCACCACGTAGCGTTCGATCGGCTTGAGCTTGTCGGCGAGCTTTTCGGCCAGCGGCACGAAGCTCGTGTCGAGCATCATCACGCGGTCTTCGGCGTGATTGACGATCCAGGCGATCTGGTCCGGAAACAGCCGTGGGTTCACGGTGTGATACACGGCGCCGATGCCCATGATGCCGTACCAGGCTTCGAGGTGCCGCCAGCTATTCCAGGCCAAAGTTGCGACGCGGTCGCCGAGCTTGATGCCGTCTCGATCGAGCCGCTGCGCCACGCGCAGCGCGCGGGCGCGGACCTCGGCGTAGTTTGTGGTGTGCATGGGCCCTTCGATCGAGCGCGAGATCACCGGCCGCTCCGCGTGATTGAGCGCGGCATGATCGATGATGCGATGGCAGAGCAGTTGCCAATCCTGCATCAACCCGAGCATGTTCGTCCTCCCGAAGGATTATCGTTGTCCGCGGCCGGGCCGGCGCGGCCGACCACGGCCCCAAATTACTCGGGCGCCGCGCCAACGCAATCGCCGCGCTCGCGCCCCGCCGCGCGGACCCTGCTGCAGCTACAAAATAGCCGCCATATTTCCGGTACTGAGCCTCGCGGCGCGGTGCCCCAGGAGCCGACCATTTGCCGATTTTGGAACCGGGTTTGCCGGGGATGCCGGCGGTCGATCCTGGGCTGACTTGACTTCTTCCCGGCGCATATCCAGGTCAATCGACTGCGAGGGCATTACGCAAGGACTCGGCCATGTCCGGCATCCATCACGTGACCGCGATTTCCGGCAAAGCGGCGCGGAATCTCGATTTCTACTCGCATGTTCTGGGTCTCCGCTTCGTCAAGAAGACGGTGAACTTCGACGATACCGGCACCTATCATCTCTATTACGGTGATCGCGTCGGCCATCCCGGCACCGTTCTGACCTTCTTTCCCTGGGAACATGCGGCGGCGGGGCGCGTCGGCCCCGGCCAAACGCAAGAGACGACGTTCCGCGTTCCCACAAGCTCGATCGGGTATTGGACGCATCGCTTCATCGAGCAGGGCGTCGTGCACGAGGCGCTCGAAAGGCGCTTCGGCGAACCCGCCCTGTCCTTCACCGATCCCGACGGCATGAGGCTTGCGCTCGTCGGCATCACCGGGGCGCAATCCGAGCCGGCATGGTCCGCGGGCCCTATTCCCATAGAGCACGCGATCCGCGGCTTCCATGGCGTCACCCTGATGCTCGACGACGGCGCGCGCACGGCGGCCATTCTGACCGATGTCCTCGGCTTTACGGCCGCCGGCGAGGATGGCGCGCTCGCGCGTTACCGCGCCAGCGAAACGATCGGCGGCGTGGTCGACATTCGCGCCACAAAGGGCTTTGCCGCCGGCCGGCAAGGCCGCGGTTCGGTCCATCACATCGCCTTCCGCGCGGCCGACGATGCGAGCCAGGCCGCAATGGCGCAGAAACTCACTGTCGAGCACGGCATGAAGCCGACCCCGCAGCTCGATCGCAAGTATTTCAGGTCGGTCTATTTCCGCGAGCCGGGCGGAATTCTGTTCGAGATCGCCACCGACGATCCGGGGTTCACGGTGGATGAGCCGGCGGAGACGCTCGGCCGCGACCTGAAGCTGCCACCGTCCCTCGAGAGCCGCCGCAAAGAAATAGAATCGGTTCTGCCTGAGCTTCATGTCATGGAAGCTCGGTCCTGACGGCCGAACTCTGGTCGTTGCGGCCGACCGTGTTCTGCGGCGAGAGCTGCGGTCGCAGCCGCCGCGAGCCGCGCGCTTTGCGCTGACAAGTGAGCGCGCGGTTACGGGTGCGCCGCCATATAATGCGCCAGCGCCTGCATGTCGCTGTCGCTCAGCCCATAGACCACGTCCGCCATTGACGCCACGCCGGAGCCGACGCGCGCGCCCGACTTGAAGTCGCGCAGCGCCTTGAGCAGGACGTCCTCGCGCTGGCCGGCCAATCGCGCCGTCGGCCCGATGCCCGCATAATCTTCGCCGTGGCACGAGCTGCAGCGCTGCTGCGCGGCAAGCTTGCCGCCCGTCAGCGCCAGAGCGTCGGGCGGCGCGTCGGGCGGCTTTGGCGGCGGCAGCGACGCGAAATAGGCGCCGAGATTGCGTATCTGGTCGTTGTCGAGCGGCTTGGCGATCGGCTCCATCACCTCGCTCTTTCGCGTGCCGCTGCGAAAATACACGAGTTGCCACTGCGTGAAATCGTCCGGCTCGCCGGCCAGCGACGGGACGAGCGGGGTGCGCGAAATACCGTTCTCGCCGTGGCAGACGGCGCATCCCGCGGCTTTTGCCTTGCCGGCCGCCACATCGGCTGCCGATGCTGGCGCGCATTGCAGAAAGCAAGCAGCCGCGCCGAAACCGAGCGAAAGAAATACAGCGTTCGTCATGGCAGGTTCACAATGAGCCGGGCCAAGCCGGATTTTCCGGCTTGGCCCGGCTGATCCATCGAGACGGCGATCCGTCCAATCAAATCGCCGACCGCCGGCGCCGGATCACCGGCTATAGCTGATCCGGTAGATGGCGCCGTTGAAGTCGTCGGCGACCATCAGAGAGCCGTCTTTCGCCACCAGCACGTCATTGGGCCGGCCACGATACTGGTTGCCGGGTCCGATCCATCCGGACGCGAACACGACCTGCTTGGCGTGCTGGCCGTCCGGATCGACGGTGACCTGCGTGAGGTTGCCGCCGTCGTATGTGAGTCGATTCCAGGAACCGTGCTCGGCGATGATGATGCTGTTTTTGTAGCTCGCCGGGAATTGATTGCCGGTGTAGAACTTCATGCCGAGCGGCGCCACGTGCGGACCCAGTTTCACGACCGGGGGAGCGAATTCCGAGCATTTGTGGCCCATGGCGAATTTGGGATCCGGAATGTCGCCCTCGTGACAGTACGGATAGCCGAAATCCTCGGCGACGCGCGCGACGTGGTTGAGCTTGTCGCTCGGAATGTTCTCGCCGAGCCAGTCGCGCGCGTTCTCGGTGAACCAGTAGTCGCCGGTGCGCGGATCGATGTCGCCGCCGACGCTCATGCGGATGCCGAGCGCGGCGATTTCAGCGGTGCCGTTCACCGGATCGATGTGCCGAAGTTGCGCCGTCGACGTCGGCGGCAGGCAGATGTTGCACGGCGGACCGACCTCCACATAGAGCCAGCCGTTCTTGTCGAACGTCAGATACTTCCAGCCATGCGGGACGTAAGGCGGCAAATCGTCATAGACGATCGTCGGCTGCGGCATGTGGTCGAGATTGGCCTCGGCGTTGTCGTATTTGTAGATCTTGTCGACGTCGGCGACATACAGCGCACCGTTCCGGAACGCGATGCCGCTCGGCAGGTGCAGACCCTTGATGATGGTCTTGACCGTGCGCTGGCCGTTTTGGTCGATGACCGCGTGAACGGTGCCACCGCCGGCAAACAGCGAGCCGACGAACAGCGTGCCTTTATCGCCCCATGCCATCTGTCGCGCATCGGTGACGCCGCTCGCCCATAATTCAATCTTGAAGCCGGGCGGCAGTTTGATGTCCTTCAGCTTGGCCTCGATCTGCTCTTTGGTGAACCCGGTCGGCGGCGGCATGGTCTTTAGATAGTTGGTGCCCTTCAGCTCCTTGGTCTCATCGCCCATGAACCAGTCGCTCGGCGGATGCAGCCAGAAATTCTTGTTGTTGGAATCGTAATGCTTGAGTTCCTGCGTTCTCGCGCCGGATGCAAACAGGAAGCCGGCCAACGCCACCGCGGCCGTGGCGGCGATGACCGCCGTCGGCCTGATCTTCAGCTTCGCTACCAGACTCATGAGTTTCCTCCCTTGGGCGCCGCGCTCCGCCTATGCTGCGCGCGCGCTGCCGCCATTGGCGAACAGCGAAGGTGCAGATCTCGGAGCGGGCAGCGTGACTCGATCGGCTGGCGGGGGGCATCAGCAGCCCACGCTATGTCGCGTCCCATCGCCCAGCCTCCAGCCGTCCAGCGCATCGAGGGTACGTCGCTTTCGCCATGTGTCAAGCACAGGCTTTGGCATCTCTCATGCCAGTCTAGCGTGTTGCGTGTTCGTCTTCGGCGGCAGGCCGCGCCGGCGTGGCGCGAGCGGAACGCGGCGCGGCGGGGTCTTTCGCGTACTCCTGACACTGCGTTTTGGTATATACCAAGACCGCCTCTTGCGGATCGCGGCAGTCGACCAACATCGAGGCTTGTGGATCGCTATGAGCGCTATCGATACCAGCGGAATCCCGACGCTTGCCGCGCCGCGGCGGCCGCCGGGGCGTCTGACTTTCCGGCAATTCCTGCGCGTCGTGCGCGAGAACACGCTGGCGACCTACCGGCCGGAGGATGCCGGCGAAGACTTCATTGCGCGCCGGCTGCTATGGCGCCGCACCTTCATCGTCAACGAGCCGGGCGCGATCCGGCACATCCTCCTGGACAATGCCGACAATTACACGAAATCGGAGATCACCCGGCGCATCCTGGAGCCGGGACTCGGCCGCGGCCTGTTGACCAGCGAGGGCGAAACCTGGCGCCGGCATCGGCGCATCATGGCGCCGGCTTTCGATCCGCGCACCGTCGCCGGCTATGCGCCGATCATGACCGGCATTGCAGAAAACCTGCTCGCCAAATGGGACGCGCTGCCGGAGCAAAGCGCGGTCGACGTCGCCGCGGCGATGATGCATACGACCTTGCACATCATCTCGCGCGCGATGTTTTCTTCCGATTCCGACGAGATCGTCGATGTCGTTGAACGAGACGTCGGCGAGTATCAGACCAACGTGCGGCCGAGCCTCTTCGACCTGCTGCACGCCCCGCAATGGCTGTCGCGGCTATTTTCGACCCGGCATGCCGCCGGAATTCTCGACGAGTTCGGCAGCTCCGTCGATGCGCTGCTGACCGCCCGGGGCCACGAGCCGGATGCCGAGCCGAAGGACCTGCTCGCCCGCCTGATCGCCGCTCGCGACAGCGAAACCGGCGGCGGCATGACGGCGCAGGAAGTGCGCAACCAGGTCGTCACCATCTTCATGGCCGGGCACGAGACGACCGCGCAGGCGCTGACCTGGACCTGGTATCTGCTCTCGCAACATCCGGCGGCGGAAGCCAAGCTCCATGCGGAACTGACGAACGTGCTGGCCGGCCGCACGCCGCGCCACGACGATCTCGCCGACCTCGACTACACGCGCATGGCGATCGAGGAATCGATGCGACTCTATCCGCCGGCGCACACGCTGGCGCGCGAGCCGATCGGCGCGGACGAGGTGCTCGGTCATCGTATTCCGCCCGGTGCCACGGTGCTGATCGTGCCCTGGCTCCTGCATCGCAAGCCGTCGCTGTGGGAGCGGCCGGATCGTTTCGAGCCGGAGCGCTTTTCACGCGAGCGGGCGGCGGCCCGTCCGCGCTTCGCCTATATACCGTTCGGTGCCGGTCCGCGCATTTGCATCGGCGCGGCGTTTGCGATGGAAGAGGCGATGCTGATCCTGGCCACGATCGCACAACGCTATCGGCTGCGCCTCAATCCCGGCCATCCCGTCGAGCCGCAAGGCCTGATCACGCTGCGGCCCCGTTATGGGCTGCAGATGATCTTGCAACGCCGTTAAAGCGGGATGCAATCAGGCTGATTCAATCCATGGATTTTGTGGCAGTCTACGGCCGGCATACCCTCTGGAGCCGCTCGCGGCTTGTCCGCTCGGCGTGAAAGACTCTGTTTTCAAGCCCGGCGACGCTCAACGCAGCCGGCGCGTCGGCGCTTGCGTCTTGCAAGAAGCTCGGCAAAAGCGCGAATATTCACGTCGGACGGGGAGCCATTTGGGAAAATCCCGGCTTTCGTGGCACAAACGCGGAGAATCTGATGAAAATGAATCGCGCGACCGCGGCGGCGCTTTCGCTGGCGGCAATTGCGGCAGCGATGATGGGGCCGAAGGCGATCGGGCTCGCGGCCGCGGCAAGCCCCGCCGCAACTCCGTTGGGCACCTGGTATACGCAAGGAAACGAGAGCCAAGTGCGCATCACCAATTGCGGCGATGCGATCTGCGGCAGGATCGTGTGGCTGAAAGAACCGAACGACCCGAAAACCGGCAGGCCGAAGACCGACAAGGACAATGCCGACGCCGCCAAGCGCAGCCGGCCGCTGCTCGGCGTCGAGATCGTGCTCGGCTTAAAGCCGAGCGGCACGGCCGATCAATGGAAAGGCCAAGTTTACAACCCCAAGGACGGCAACACCTACACGGGTTATTTCACGATGACCAGCGCGAACAGTGCCGAGCTGAAAGGCTGCGCCTTAGGCTTCATCTGCAAGTCGCAAGCGTGGACGCGGGCGAAGTGAGAAGGAGCTTAGCGCCGAGGTCCGGTTGCGACCCGGTAGCGTTGCCCGCTATCGTAGTTGCAGCCCGCAAGAGACACCGACCCATGAAAGGGGTTTATGGCTAACGTTGGTCGGCTCGCGGTCTCTGACAGGATTCCGGACTATGCGCTGTGATGCCGACGCGATCATCGTTGGTGCCGGACTTTCCGGCCTGGTCGCGGCAGCCGAACTGGCGGATGCCGGAAAGCGGGTCATCATTGTCGAGCAGGAGCCCGAGCAGTCGCTGGGCGGCCAGGCATTCTGGTCCTTCGGCGGTCTTTTCCTCGTCAATTCGCCGGAACAACGGCGGCTGGGTATTCACGACAGCCACGCCCTGGCGCTGCAGGATTGGCTCAATACGGCCGGTTTCGATCGCGAAGAGGATTTCTGGCCGCGACGATGGGCCGAAGCTTACGTCGCCTTCGCCGCCGGCGAGAAGAGATCGTGGCTGCGCGCACGCGGCGTTCGGTTCTTTCCGGTGGTAGGCTGGGCCGAACGCGGCGGCTACAACGCAACCGGCCGCGGCAATTCCGTGCCGCGTTTTCATGTGACGTGGGGGACCGGACCGGGGATCATTGCGCCGTTTGTTCGCCGCGTGCGTTCCGCCGCAAAGGACGGCCGGCTGATCCTGAAATTTCGTCACCGCGTCAACCGATTGATCGCCGGCGCGAGCATCGATGGCGTCTGCGGCGACATACTGGCGCCCTCGCCTGTCGGGCGCGGCCGAAAAAGTTCGCGCGATGTCGTGGGCAGCTTCGAACTGAGAGCGCCGGCGACCATCATTGCCTCCGGCGGCATCGGTGGCGATGAGAAACTCGTTCGCAACAATTGGCCGGCGCGCTTGGGCACGCCGCCCAAGCGAATGATCGCAGGCGTCCCCGATCATGTCGATGGCCGCATGTTGGCGATCACCGCGGCAGCGGGCGGCACGATCATCAATCCCGATCGCATGTGGCATTACGTCGAGGGCATAAAGAACTTCAGCCCGATCTGGACTGCGCACGGGGTACGCATTTTGTCCGGTCCATCCCCGCTCTGGCTTGATGCCTGCGGCAAACGACTTCCGGTGCCGCTTTTTCCCGGCTTCGATACGCTCGGCGCGCTGCAATACATAACCGCAACGGGTTACGATCATTCCTGGTTCATCCTCAACAAAAAGATCATCGAAAAGGAATTCGCGTTATCCGGCTCGGAGCAAAACCCGGATTTGACGGAGAAAAAGTGGTGGAGCGTCCTGCTCCGAGCGGCCAGGGGTATGCCTCGTCCGCTGCAGGATTTCATGGAAAAAGGCGAGGATTTCATCATTGAGCGCGATCTCGCAAAGCTCGTTGGCCGCATGAATGCGCTGGTCGGCGGCGTACCGCTGCTAGAGGTGAAAACCGTTGAACGCGAGATCGTCGCCCGCGACAGCCAACTCGACAATCCGTATTGCAAAGACATGCAGATCATGGCCATTCGCGCGACGCGCCGGTACCTCGGCGACAGACTGTTGCGAACCGCGAGACCGCATCGACTGCTTGATCCCGCCGCCGGTCCACTGATCGCGGTTCGCCTGCATATTTTGACGCGCAAGACTTTGGGCGGCCTGCAGACGGATCTCGATAGTCGCGTGCTGGCGGTCGACGGCCGGCCGGTGCCGGGACTCTATGCGGTAGGCGAAGCGGCAGGCTTCGGCGGCGGTGGCGTCCACGGCTATGCGGCGCTGGAAGGAACGTTTCTTGGTGGTTGTATATTTTCAGGTCGCGCGGCCGGGCGGGCCGCAGCCGCCGCGGTGTCGTAAGCGCGGCCGGCCGGAGCGTCGTTCCCGTCAGGCGTCGCCGCAGGCAGGCGCAAGTCGTCGTTTGGCGCCGGCAAACATTACAAGCGACGCAAGTGATCTCGGCGATATCGACCTGGAGCAGAGGATCTTGCAGACCATCGACAATCCGTTCGGCACGAGATCGTCACCCATGTCTTAGGTACGTTCTGTCACCCATGTCTCCGGGCCGGACAAGAGACGTTTTGGAGCGGGCGAAGGGAATCGAACCCTCGACACTCAGCTTGGGAAGCTGATGTTCTACCACTGAACTACGCCCGCGCCGGTTTCAGCATAACCAAGATGGCGAGCGCGCGGCAAGCCCGCTCGTTTTACCTCCGGGCGCCGATGTTTGCCGCCTGAATTGTCCGACTGATCGCGGCTTTCCGCCGCAAAGTTCCATCCATCAATGCCGGTTTGACCAAATATAAACCACAGTCGCGTGGGATTTCGGGCCGCAGCGGAGGGAGCGGCGGCCATGGGTGCTCTGCGATTCTTCTGTCCGAACACCGGCCGGGAGATCGATCCCGGGATCGAGGGCATCGAGCCGGCCGCCGCGACGCTGCGCTTCACCGCGCTTTTCGTGCGCTGCGTTCATTGCGGCGAACATCACGAGATCAAGGTCGAGGACGCGCCGCTTGATGAAGCCGCGTAGCCGGCGCCGCTCCGTTGCCCCGCTGAACGCCAGCCAAGCGGCTACTCGCGCCCGAACTGCCGGCGCAGTTCGATCTTGGCTTTTTCCAGCGTGCGGCGTCGGCTGGCAGGCAAATTCCTGCCGGCGCGGTTGATGTAAAACACCAGCATCGACAACGCCGACCGGTAGGGCTCGGCCTTGCGGCGGCGGCTTCGTTCCGCCGAGCGTTTCAATGACGCGGCGATGCGCTTGGGATCCCGCAGCTTGAAAACGCCGCCCTCGAGATCGAGCGCGTCGCTCTGCCTGGTGACCCGGCCGGACCAATAGCGCGCGCCCTGGCGGCCGCGAGCGTGCCCGCGCGCCGGCCGGCGCGGCCGCGTGTTGTGGCGAGTTGCAGCTTTTGCCATGGCCAAATCCTCGGCGTGTCTTGTGAGGAAATACGGCGCGAGCGAATTTGGTTCCGCGCGGAGCGCCGTCGGCAAATGTTATTCCGCCGCGATCCGGCGGGCCGAACGGGAGTGAATTTCGGCAAGGCATTTACGCAGCGCCTCGCCTTCCGGATCGAGCAGCGCCGCGGTGCGGGCGTTGGCGATCGCGTCCGCCGCCGCGCGCGGCGGCATGGCGCCGGCGAGCGCCGGCAGCATCAGTTCGGTCTCGATCAGGCGGTAATTGCCGGTGCCGCGCTTGTGGGTGTCGCCGTAGCCCTTGATGAGACGGGCGCATTCGGCGATCTCGATGGCAAGCTCGGCGGACAAGGGGGCCGCCTGGGCGATGCATCGGAGCCAGGACTCGATCGCGCGCTGCTCCTCCTGATAGCGGCAGGTCCGGCGCCGCCACGGCCGCAGTTTTACGAGCAGATAAAACCGCAAATAACCGAAGACCGCAGTGGTCTTCACCGCCATCCCCAGGTGCGCGCTCGCGAGTTTGGGGTGGCGGGCCGCCAGCGCGCGAACGCGGTTCGCCACGGCCGGCGGCAGGATCGAGCACAATTCCTCGACGCCGGGTTTTAGAAATTCCGTGACGGCGAACGGCTGTTCCGGCCCGACCTTCAGCTCGCCGACGATGCGCGCCATGCGCGCCGGATCGATCTTGGCCTGCGCCACGCGGATCACGTCCTCATACGACATGCGCACGGCAAGATGGCGCGCCGTCGCAGCAAGAAGCTTGCCGCCGGCTTGCGCCTTGGCGTCGGCGTCGCCGATCGGCGCCAGGCGATCGAGATAAAGCCGCGCGTAGGCCGCGTCCTGATAGGAGGCGAGCCGCCGCACGCCTTCGCTCGCGATCGCGCGCGCCGCTTCGGGCATGAGCGCGACGTCGCGTTCGAGTTCGGCGAGCGCCGCCATGCAGGCATGCGGGCGCTTGCCGGCAATCGGCTGCGCCGGCACGCCGTCGCGCGCCGCGGCCAAACCGGCGCGGAAGCCGCGCAGGTTGGCCTCGACCGCCTTGCCGTCGGCCCGGATCGCCGCCTCGAAGGCGGCGGCGGGGATCGGCAGCGCGCCGGCGCCGGCGATGACGCCCAGCATCACCGCATTGATCATGGCGCCGCTGTGCCGCGCGATCGCTTCGAGATCGATGAGCAGCGTCGCACGCGAGTGCGCCTGTACCGCTTGGACGAGGCGCGCTTGATCGTAGCGGCCGTCGCCCATCGCCATCTTCTCCACCACCAGGTACGAACGGCTGGTCGAGGCGATGGTCGTGGTACGGTCGGGCGTGACGAAGCCACCGACCACGGCGCGGCCGGCTTCCATCAGCTCGCTGGCGATGACGAGGTCGACGTCGCCGACGCCCGGCGCCAGCGCCAGGATCGGCCGGCGCGCAGTCTCGCTCGGCGACACGCGCTCGGGCACCAGCTCGATGTGATAGGTGGTGGCGCCGGTGCGCTGCGCGACGCCGGGAATCGACGTCGATTGTACCGCAAAATTTTGGCTCGCCGCCGCGGCGACGATCCAGTCGGTGAGCACGCCGCCGCCCTCGCCGCCGAGCGCAGCGATGAGGATAGTGAGGGGACGTACTTGATCCTGACGCGCGCTGCTGCGCGCTCCCTCTCCCCGCAGGGGAGAGAATTGGGGCGAAGGGGTTCGAACCTCTCGGTTGTTTTCCTCATGCGACGACGGAGCGGCTTCAACGCTGCCGCCGAGCCATCCGATCACCGCGTGCCGGAGGCGATGCAGCGCGCGGTCCCAAAAGGTCGGGTTGCTGATGATGTCGGCGCGGTAGAACGACGGGCAGAGCACTGCGGCGTGCGCCACCTCGCCGCACAGGCCGCAGCCGACGCAGCTCTCCACCACCGCGGCGACCGGATCGTCGCGCAGCGGATCAGGATTGGGCTTTACCGTCAACGACGGGCAGCCGGACAGCCGGATGCAGGAATGGTCGCCGGTGCAGATTTCGTCATCGACGCCGTAGCGCGTGCGCACCACGCGCTCGCCGCGCTTGAGCTTTTCGGCATTCTCGACGCGCAGCCGGCGCTGCCGCGCCAGCATGCATTCGCCGTCGGCGATGATCACCTTCAGGCCGCGTTCGGCGGTGCGCATCGCCTCCTTGAGCGTCGCCGCCATCCTGGCGACGCTATAGGTGCGCACCGTGCGCAGCCATTTGACGCCGAGCGCGCGCACCGCCTTGTCGATGCTGATGCCGGACGGCGTGCCGCTGCGGTGCGCGGCGCTCGACGGCAGATATTGCTGGCCGGTCGCCGAGGCATAACCGTTCTGCATCACGATCAGCACGCCGTCGGCGTTGTTGAAGGTCGAGGAGGCGACGCCGGTGATGAGGCCATTGTGCCAAAAACCGCCGTCGCCCATCACCGCGATCGGCCGCTTGGCCATGTTCGGCCCGACCGCAGCCGCGCTGGCGAGCGACATGCCGTAGCCGAGGATCGAATTGCCGAGCGAGAACGGCGCAAAGGTCGCGAACGAATGGCAGCCGATGTCGGCGCTGATGTGGATCGGGCCGAGCTCGCGCTGCGCCAGTTTTATGGCGGCGAAGACCGGCCGCTCCGGACAGCCGGTACAGAAATTCGGCGGCCGCGGCGGGATATCGCCGAGCGCGGCGGCGGCCGCGGGCTTGTGCCCCAGAATGGCGTCGACGCGCGCCGCAACGGCATCGGCATCGATGCCGGCCGGCCGGGTCGCGGCGAAAAACGCCGCGAGCCCGCGCAACAGCACTTCGGAAATATATTCGCCGCTGCGCGGCAGGCAGCCTTTGCCCAAGACGCGCGTCTGGACGTCGGCGCCGCGCAGGATGGCATTGATCTGCTGCTCGACGTAGTCGGGCCAGCCTTCCTCGACCACCAGGACGGCGCGCTTTGCCGCGCAGAACGTTTTGACCTCGTCGGGAACCAACGGATAGGCGACGTTGAGCACGTAGATCGGAATGCGCGAGGCGCCGTAGAGGTCGGCGAGGTCGAGCCGCGCCAGCGCGCGCAGCAAAGTGCTGGTCAAGCCGCCGAGCACGACGATGCCGACTTCGCCGCAGGCGCCGGCGATCACTTCATTGAGCTCGCGCTCGCGAATGAATTTTTGCGCCGCCGGCAGCCGCTCCTCGATCTTGAGCCGCTCCTGGGTGAAGGTGACCGGCGGGTGCGACAACCGGCCGTAGTCGAAGCGCGGCGGCCCTTCGAGCCGGTGCCGGCCGCTGTAGGTGCCGGGCCTGTTGTCCTTGGCGACGAACTCGCCGGTGAGGTGGCAGGCGCGCACGCGCAGATCGAGCATCACCGGCGCGTGGCTCGCCTCGGACAGCTCAAAAGCCTGCTCGACCATGCGGACGATGGTCGGCAGATCGGGCCGCGGGTCGAAGAGCCAGATCGACGATTTCATCGCATAGGCGTAGGAGCGCTCCTGGATGACGCTCGCGCCCTCGCCGTAATCCTCGCCGAGCACGATCAGCGCGCCGCCGATGACGCCGGGCGAGGCGAGGTTCGACAGCGCATCGGCCGCCACGTTGGTGCCGACGATCGATTTCCAGGTCACCGCGCCGCGCAGCGGATAATTGATCGAGGCGCCGAGCATGGCGGCGGCCGCGGCCTCGTTGGTGCAGGTCTCGACGTGAACGCCGAGCTCGGCCAATAAATCCTCGGCGTCGACCATGACGTCGAGCAGGTGCGATACCGGAGCGCCCTGGTAGCCGCCGACGTAGCTGACGCCGGATTGCAGCAGCGCCTTGGTGACGGCCAAAATGCCTTCGCCGCGGAACAGCGCGCCGGCGCCGAGCCGCAGCGCATCCACTTGCTTCTTGAACGAGCGTTCCATCGGGTCTTCCGCGGGCGACGAGCCTCTTTCCAGATATAGCGGCTTTTCATGAAGCCGTCATTCCGGGGCCGAGCGCAACGACGAGCCCGGAATCCGCAACCCCGGCACGGCGGATGAGGATTGCGGGTCGCCGCGGCGCGACGACCCGCAATGACGGTTGGCGCGGCGTTGCCTCGGCTTGGTCTGCCGCACCACACCGGCTAGGGTCTGGTTCCCGGCGCCAAGAAGACCGTGCCGGAGCCCCTGGGGACGGCATGGACGGCGCAGCCCGGATCGTCATCGACAAGGTTGATCACACCTACCGGCCGCCGCGCGGCCGGCCGATTCGCGCGCTGGCCGATGTGTCGATCGAGGTGATTCCGCGCGAATTTCTCGCCATCCTCGGCCCCTCGGGCTGCGGAAAGTCGACGCTGCTTTATCTCGTCGGCGGGTTTTTGCCGATCGAAACCGGACGCATCCTGGTCGAGGGCAAGCGGGTCGCGGCGCCCGGACCCGACCGCGGCATCGTTTTCCAGCACTTCGCCCTGTTTCCCTGGAAGACGGTGCGCGGCAACGTCCTCTACGGCCTTGAACGGCAGCGCCTGCCGCGCGCGGAGCGCGAGCAGCGCGCCAAGGACTTCATCGATCTGGTCGGGCTCCGGGGCTTCGAGGACAGTTACCCGTCGCAACTGTCCGGCGGCATGAAACAGCGCACCGCGATCGCCCGCACGCTTGCTTTCGATCCCAGCATCTTGCTGATGGACGAGCCGTTCGGCGCGCTCGACGCGCAGACCCGCTCGCTGATGCAGACCGAACTCCTCGGCATCTGGCAGCGCACCCCCAAGACCGTTATCTTCGTCACCCACGACGTGCAGGAGGCGGTCTATCTCGCCGACCGCGTGGCGGTGATGTCGGCGCGGCCGGGCCGGATCAAGGCGATCGTCAATACCAAATTAGGTCGGCGCGATCCGGGTATCTTTCGCAGCAAGGAATTCGTCGAGAAGGTCGACGAGCTGTGGGACCTGGTGCGCGTGGAGGCGCTCAAGGCGCAGGAGGACAAGCCGCCGTGACTTCCACTTTCGCCATTGCGGCCGAGCGCGCGCAGCGAACGAGAGCCGGAATCCATAATCACAGGCGGGACCGAACGACCGCTGCGGCGTTGTCCGGAAACGATGGTGGTTATGGATTCCGGCTCTCGCGCCTTCGCCGCGCCCCGGAATGACGGGAGGGGAGCGGGCCATGACTTCGGCTGCATTTCGCTACCTGCCGCTCGTCCTGCTGGCGCTGTTCTGGGAGGCGCTGGCGCGCTTTAACATCGTCGATTCGCTGGCGCTGCCGCCGTTGAGCAAGGTGGCGGTGGCCTGGGTCGATCTGATGCGCGACGGCGAACTCGTCAACAATGGCGCGGTATCGCTTTATCGCGTGTACGCGGGCCTCGGCCTCGCCATCGTCATCGGCGGCGGCCTCGGCATGGCCATGGCGCGTTGGCGCACGCTCGACGCGTTCATCAATCCGCTGGTGCAACTGTTCTATCCGCTGCCCAAATCGGCGCTCATTCCGGTGACGGTCATCTGGCTCGGATTCGGCGACGGCTCCAAAATTCTGCTGATCTTTCTCGGCTGCATGATCCCGGTCACCATCGGCGCTTATAACGGGGCGCGCGGCAGCGAGCAGGTTCTGGTCTGGTCGGCGCGCAGCATGGGCGCGAGCCGGCTGCGCCTGATGTGGGACGTGGTCGTGCCGAGTGCGCTGCCGGAATTGCTCAACGGCATCCGCACCGCGTTGGCGCTGGCGTTCATCCTGATGGTGAGCTCGGAACTGATCGCCGCACAGCAGGGATTCGGCTACCTGATCGGCTATCTCGGTTCCACCGGCGCCTACGAGGCCATGTACGCGGTGGTGCTCACGGTCGCCTTCCTCGGCTTCGCCGCCGACCGCATCTATCAGATCCTCATGCAATGGCTGCTGCGATGGCGCGAATAGAGGATCATATCGCGCCGGCGGCAAGACCGGCCGGCATCTCGCGCCCGTCTACGCGGCGGCTCGACGCGGCTTTTCGCAGCGGCGCCGGCATTTTTTCCATCCTGATGCTGCTGATCGCTTGGGAGCTGTTTGCCCGCAGCGGCAAGGTGACGATGTTCATGCTGCCGCCGTTCACCGTGGTCGCCAAGTATATCGCCGCCGACGCAACGTCCGGCGTTCTTTGGATCAACCTTGCGGTCACGCTCTATCGCGCCATGGTGGGTTTCTTCATCGCCGCGGTCGGCGGAATCACGCTGGCGACGCTGATGTCGCGCTTTCGCCTGATGCGCTGGTTCTTCGATCCGATCATCTCGGTCGGCTTTCCGATGCCGAAAATCGCCTTCCTGCCGGTGATCATCCTGTGGCTCGGCGTCTATGACGTGTCCAAAATCTGCATCGTGGTGTTCGACTCGATTTTTCCGGTGGTGACGGCGACGCTTGCCGGCATCGCCGCCGTTGAAAAAGAGCTGCTGTGGTCGGCGCGCAACATGGGGGCAAACGAGCGGGAGCTGACGTGGCAGGTCGTGCTGCCGGCGGCCTCGCCGCAAATCCTGACCGGCCTGCAGGTGGCGCTGCCGATCGCGCTCATTGTCGAGATCATCGCCGAGATGGTGATGGGCGGCTACGGGCTGGGCGGCGCCATGATGAGCGCGTCGCGGTTCGCCAACTCGCCCGGCGTATTCGCCGGCCTGGTCGAGATCGCGATCGTCGGCTTTGTTCTGATCAAGGTCATGGCGATGCTGCGGCATCGACTGTTGGTATGGCACGAGGAGACGGCCTAGCCGGCCGTTGCGACTGTTGCGGCCGTTGCCGCGATAACGCGCGGCAGCAGCGATGCTTGCGCCGGTCCGGCTTGCGCCCACAAAAGCGGCGAAGCGGCTGAAACAAACTCGGCGCCGCGGGAGGCGCTTGACGATCAGGTGCGGCAAGCGATCCGCTTGCACTGCATTGCGCCAGCGCCCACAATCGTCTTTGAACACGACCCGCACCGCCATTGCGCGGTAGAACATTGGCCGCTTCCGGGGAGCAACAGACGATGCGTGCAATGGTCGCAGCGCTGGGTTTCCTCGCGCTGACGAGCGGCCTCGGGCAGGCTCGAGCCGACCCGGTGAAAATCCGCGCCGGCTGGGTCGCCATCGCCGATTTGCCCGCGATCTGGCTCGCCAAAAAGGACCTCGCCGTTCACGACGGCAAGTCATACGTGTTCGAGCCGGTCCACTTCGTCGGCACCCCGCCGATGGTTACGGCGTTCGCCACCAACCAGATCGAGGTCGGCGACCTCGCCTTTTCCACCCTCGCCATTGCGATCGAGAACGCCGGCATGAACGACATGCGCGTCATCGCCAACGACTTTGAGGACGGCGTCGACAACTATCATACGACCCTGTTCGAGGTGCTCAAGGACGGCCCGATCGACAAAGTGGAGGACCTCAAAGGCAAGGTCGTGGCGACCAACGCCGAAGGCGCCGCCGTCGACATCACCATGAAGGCGATGCTGCACAGGCATGGGCTCGAGCCCAATCGCGATTATACCGAGGTCGAGGCGCCGTTCCCGGCCATGCAGGCGATGCTGGCGGAACAAAAGGCCGCTCTCATCCCGGCCGTGCCGCCCTTCGTGTTCGCGCCGGGGCTTGAGAAGATTGCGCGGACGCTGTTCACCGCCAAAGCGGCGATCGGCGTCTCCCAGTTTATCGCATTGGTGGCGCGCAAGCCGTTCATCGATGCGCACCGCGCGGCGCTCGTCGACTTCCTGGAGGATACGCTGCGCATCGAGCGCTGGTATCTGGATGCCAAAAACCACAGCGCAGTGACCGAGATTTTCGCGCGGCTTACCAAGCAGCCGGCGGACCGCTTCGGCTGGGTCTTCACCAGGCAGGACTTCTACCGCGACTCCAACCTTTTGCCCGACCTCGCCGCGTTGCAGCGAAACGTCGACACCGTCCAGGCGCTCGGTTTTGTGAAAGCGAGACTGGACGTCAACGCTCATTCCGATCTCAGCATCGTCAAGGAGGCGGCGAAGCGGCTCAAACAATAGACCGCCGCAAGCGCCGGTCCAGCAAAGCTCCCCTCGGATCTGGAGGAACCATTGATGCGCACCATGAAATTCGCTCTGGCAGGCCTTTGCACCCTTGCCCTCCTGGGAACGGCGCAGGCGGCGCCGGTGACGATCCGCGTCGCCTGGGTGGCTCCGGTCTCCAACTGGGCGTCGATGTGGCTGCAGAAGAAGGACCTCGCCCGCCATTTCGGCCAGTCCTACACGTTCGAGCCCGTGCATTTTACCGGCACGCCGCCGATGATCACGGCAATCGCCAACAACCAGTTGGAGATCGGAGATTTGGCCTATTCCACGCTGCCGATCGCGATCGTGAACGCCGGCATGGACGACATCCGCGTCATCGCCGACGAATTCCAGGAGGGCGTACCGGGCTATGTCACCGACGATTATGACGTGCTCGCCGACGGCCCGATCAAGAAAGTGGAGGATCTGAGGGGCAAGGTCGTGGCGACGAACGCCGAAGGCAGCGGCGTGGACGTTGCCATGCGCGCCATGCTGCGCAAGCACGGGCTTGAGCCCAACCGCGACTACACCGTGGTCGAGGCGCCGTTCCCGGCCATGCGCGCCATGCTCGCCGAGAAGAAAGTCGACCTCATTCCCGCCGTGCTTCCGTTCTCTCTCGACCCCCAACTGAAGAAAATATCTCGCCCGCTGTTCTCGATCGGGGACGCCATCGGCCGCTCGCAGTTTGTGATGTGGACCGCGCGCAAGCCGTTCATCGCTGCACATCGCGCCGCATTGGTGGATTTCCTGGAAGACACCTTGCGCATCGTGCATTGGTATCTCGACCCGAAAAACCACGATGCGGCCGTGGCGATCGCCGCGCAACTCACCAAGCAGCCGGCCGGCCGCTTCGGCTGGATCTTCACCAAGAACGATTATTATCGCAATCCGAACATGGTTCCGGACCTTGACGCGCTGCAGAAAAACGTGGATTTGATCAAGTCTCTCGGCCTCGTCAACGCCGGCTTGAACGTCAAGGCGCACTCGGACTTAAGTCTCATCGCGGATGCCGCGAAGCGGCTGCAATAGCGGCCGTGGCAGACCGGGCGCCGGCCAACGGCGCCGACATGTTTTGGGAGGAACCGATGAGTGCCAGGAAACGCGCAATGGCGTTGGCCGCCGCCGTGGTCTGCGGCTTGGCGTTGGCCGCGAGCGCTGACGGCGTCGCCCACGCCGCGCCTTTGAAAATCACCGAGGGGTGGGTGGCGCCGGGCAACTGGGCGTCGATCTGGCTGCAGAAGAAGGACCTCGCCAGGCATTTCGGCCAGTCGTACGTATTTGTGCCGGAGCATTTCGTCGGCACCCCGCCGATGGTCACCGCGCTCGCCAACAATCAGATATCGATCGCCAACCTCGCTTATTCGACGCTGGGCATCGCCATCGAGAACGCAGGATTGAGCGATCTGCGCATTGTCGCCGACGAATTCCAGGACGGCGTCGACGATTATTATTCGCAAGAATTCATGGTGCTCAAAGACAGCCCGGTCCACAAGGTCGAGGACCTCAAAGGCAAGGTCGTCGCCACCAATGCCGAGGGTAGCGCGGTCGACGTCGCCATGAAGGCGATGCTGCACAAGCACGGACTCGAGCCCAATCGCGACTACACCGTGGTCGAGGCGCCGTTTCCCGCCATGCGGGCGATGCTGGCGGAGAAAAAAGTCGCGCTGATTCCCGCGGTGCTGCCGTTCTCCTACGACCCGGCGCTGCGCAGCATCGCCCGCGATCTGTTCGTGCAGAAGCAGGCGATCGGCGTCACCGACATGATTCTCTGGGAGGCGCGCAAGCCGTTCATCGACGCGAACCGGGCGGCGCTGGTGGACTTCTTCGCGGACACGCTGCGCATCGTGCACTGGTACGAGGATCCCGCCAACCATCAGGCGGCGATGCAAATCCTCGGCGATCTGGTCAAGCGGCCGCCGCAAATCTTCGATTGGGCGTTCACCAAGCGCGACGTCTATCACGACCCCGATATGATCCCGAACCTCGACGCTTTGCAGAAGAACGTCGACATGACAGTCGAGCTTGGCTTCGTCAGGTCGAAGTTCGACGTCAAAAAGTATACCGATCTGAGCATCGTCGAAGAGGCGGCAAAGCGGCTGAAGTGAGCTTGCTGACGTTTGCAGTGACGTTGCTCGACATCGAGCTGCTGCCAAAAGCCTGATGGTAGGCCGGCGCCGCCACTCCTTTCCGGCAAACGAACTGTGTGATAGTGCGCAGCTCCCGCCTGGTAGTCCTCACGGTGACAATCCATGCCCGCTCTGCCGATCACGTTCGCCTGCGGCCTCTACGATCGCATGCTCGCCCTGCAAACCGGCGAGGTCCAACCCGACGGCATCGACCTGAATTTTCTGGCGATGGACAATCCGCGCGAAATCTTCGACCGCATGTCCAATCGGCTGGAGTTCGACGCGTGCGAAATGTCGAGCTCCGAATATGTCACCCGTTTTGCCGCCAGGAAGCTGCCGTTCGTGGCGCTGCCGGTGTTTCCGTCGCGCGTGTTCCGCCATGGCTTCATCGTCGTCAACCGCCGCTTCGTCAAAGCGGCCAAGGATCTGGAAGGCAAGCGGGTCGGCGTGCCGCTTTACACCCAGACCGCGGCTTTGTTCATCCGCGGCCTGATGCAGCACGATCTCGGCATCGACCTTGCCAAGATCGAATGGGTGCAGGGCGCCGTGAACGAGCCGGGCGGCTACGGCAATCCGTCGGTGATGCCGATGCTCAAGCCGGTCAATGTCAAGCCGAACGACAGCGGCAAATCGCTGAGCGACCTTCTGGAGTCAGGCGACATCCAGGCCATCATCGGCTCGAACCTGCCGCGCGCGCTCAAGCGCCATCCCGACGTGGTGCGGCTGTTTCCGGATTATCGGGCGCGCGAGAAGGATTATTACCAGCGCACCAAAATCTTTCCGATCATGCATCTCGTCGTCATCCGCAACGACGTCTACGAAAACAATCCGTTCGTGGCGACGAGCCTCTACGGCGCGTTCGTCAAGGCCAAGGACGTAGCGCGGGAAAAGATGCGGTTTTCCGGAACGCTGCGCTACATGCTGCCGTGGCTGCCCGACGACGTCGAGGAGATCGACGAACTGTTCGGCGGCGATTGCTGGCCGTACGGCGTCGAGCCCAATCGCATCACGCTCGAGGCCCTGGTCGGCTACATGGTCGACCAGGGGCTGATCGCGGAAAAAATCCCGATCGAAAAATTATTCGCGCCGACGTACGGGTGAACCAAGGCCGTCATTGCGGCCGAGCGAAGCGAGAGGCGGAATCCATAATCCCCGACGCTGTGGTTATGGATTCCGGGTTCGCCGCCGCGCGGCGCCCCGGAATAACGAGACCGGCTACACCGCCTTCAGGTGCCCCTCGCGGCGCTTGTACAGTTCGTCATCGGCGTAGCCCATGGCTTCCGGCTTGCCGCGGCCGAGCATGACCTGGAAATAGACCGGCCCCAGCGAGTCGTTCTGGTAGCCGTGGATGACGCCGGCCGGGCACGAGATGCATTCCCACGGGCCGAGCCGCGTCGTGACGCGGCGGCCGGTTTCGTCCTCGACGAATACGTCGAGGAAACCTTGCAGCACGAAAAAGCACTCCTCGACTTCGTGGGTGTGGGCGGCGTTGCCCTGGCCCGGCTCGACATACATGATCGACAGCGTGAAATTGCCGGCCGGGATCACGGTCGGATCGCCGTGCTTGCCGGAGCCGCCGGCGCCGATGAAGCGGTGCTGCGCGCGCTTGAAGCCTTCGATCTTGGCGTCCTCGAACGCGGCCCAATCCGGCTTCTTCTCCTTGAAGCGGCCGACATATCTTTTCATGATTTCTTCGATGGGCACGCCCTCGAGTTCTTTCGGGCGCGGATGGCGGGCGACGGACATGAACTCCCCCCTCGGCATTGGTCTGCGCTGAATCTATTCTCGGACCCGCGGCTAGTCCATGTTCACCTCACCCCGAG
>JASHQS010000276.1 GCA_030038995.1 Xanthobacteraceae bacterium | reverse complement strand
CTCGGCACCGTCGGCCGGCCGTTCGCCTATCATGACGTCGCCGTCGTCGACGCCGACGGCCGGCGGTTGCCGCCCGGCGAGATCGGCTATGTCGAGGTCGGCGGCATGACGGATCACCCGTTCCGCTATCTGGGCGAGGACGGCGAGATCAAGATCCACAGCCGCGGCCGCTTCCGCACCGGCGACCTCGGCAGCCTCGATGCCGACGGCTTTCTGACGCTGTGCGGCCGCGAGAAGGAGCTGATCATCCGCGGCGGCGCCAAGATTTCGCCGCTCGAGATCGACTCGGTCTTGATGCAGCACGCCGACGTGATCGAAGCCGCGACAATCGGCGTGCCCGATCCGATCTACGGCGAAGAAGTCGTCAGCTACGTGGTGCCGCGCCCGGGCGCCGCCGCCGATGCCGACGCGCTCCTGCGCTACTGCGGCGCCGCGCTGCCCGCCTTCAAGGCGCCCAAGCGCATCCTGCTCGCCGAGGCGCTACCCAAAACCGAGCGCGGCAAGCTCGACCGCAAGGCGTTGGCGGAAAGGTGGAAGGATTCCCTCTCGCCGCTCGCCGGCTGAGAGTCGGGTTAGGGACGTTACCGCTCGCCGAAGGCTGCTCGACTGAAGCTATTCAGATGATCCGCCGATTGGCAGCGCGCGCACGCGTATTCGCGTTCGCTCGAACACGACGACGCTGCCTCGGCGTAATGCCTGCTCAAGACCAGCGACGTTGGCTGGCAACAGGTCAAGCTGAGCGTGCGGATTGCGGTCAGTTCCTCGCCTAAAAAGGAGAACTGACGGACTTTGATCTTGTTTCAATGCAAGCAAGGTACCGAAGTCGGTATCTGCTGAGACGAGGACGCGATCCTCATTACTCGCCAGCGCGAATATTGCCTCGTCCTCGGCAGCCTGCAGTCCGTAGTCACGCACATGGGTGGCATCGTGGCCGCTCCGTCGCAATCCATCGGCAAGGATCGGCGACAGAGCATTGTCGATGAGGAACTTCACCTGTCGATGAGCGGCAACTCGCGCTCCCGCACGGCGTCGGCAGCGAAACGCAGCGCTTCGCGAATATCGCCTTGTTCGAGATCGGGGTAAGCTGCGAGAACTTCAGCTTCGGTCATGCCATCGGCGATCATCCCGATGATCGTCGCCACCGGGATGCGCAATCCGCGGATGCAAGGCACACCACCCATTTGGTTTTGGTTTATCGTGATGCGTGCGAATTTCATGGCGCGCCTCTGATTTAGCGGGCTGGCTCAAAATAGCAGATATGCGATCCTCTGACGAGCAGCGAGTAGCCCGGATTGCGCGAAGCGCAATCCGGGGAAAGCTCGGCGTGCTATCCTGGGTTTCGCTTCGCTCAACCCGGGCTACAGCGCCTACCGCCCCGTCCTCGCCAGCGAGTGCACCCAGCCCTGCATGCGCTTCTTGGCGTTGGCGATGTCGTCCTTGGAGAAGAAATCCTCCGGCTTGACCTTGTCGACCGGATAGACCGGGCGGAGAAAATCGTTCTCGTAGCCAAACGGCACCGTAGCATCGATGCCCATGCCGCCTTCGAACTGGGTGTTCGACGCGGTCCATTGCCGCTCGCCCGCGGTCATGCGCTCGGCCGGCATGAAAGTCTGGCCGCGGCCGCCGGGGATCGGGTTCAGGATGTCGGTCCGCGGGTTCACCCGCGTGGTCAGGCACCACATGACGTCGTCCATCGAATACGGATCGACGTCCTCTGAGACCGCGATGGCGAGTCGCATGCCCTGCGAGCACGACAGGATCGCGGCCAGAAAATTGCGCTGCCAGCCTTCGTCGATCTGGTGGCGCTTCTTGACCTGGATGATGCAGCCGCCCCAGTCGGTCATGCAGTACGGGATCACCACGTTCTGCACGATGCCGGGCTGCAGCCGGTTGCACAACTCGTAGATCGCCGCCTCGCGCACCGTGGTGTCGATGTTGTGGTCGTCGAGCATGTGGACGCCGAGCGCGAAGATGATCGGTTTCGTTTCCGGCTTGCGCATGGTGATGGCGGTGACGTGGAAGGTCGGCGCCTTGTAGGACTTGCCCATGTAGCCGGCCCATTCCGGATGGAAGTGATAGCGGCCCTGCACGCCGGCGTCCTCGGCCTCCTTGGTCTCGAAGCGGCGGTCGCGCGGATTGACGTAGCCTTCCAGCACCAATTCGCAGTCGGCGAGCGCCATGGCGTTCACGGTGCGCGCCTTGACCAGGCGGATCGGCGTGCCCTGCACCGCCGAGGCGATGCCGATCTCGTCGCAGCCCATCGGCAGCACGGCGTAGTCGAAGCCGGCGCCGGCGAGCAGCGTGCAGGCCGGCGGCACGCCGAAGCATACGGTGATCGGCACCGGCGCGTTCTCTTTGTAGTATTTGTTGACCACCTGCCACATGTGCGAGCCGGGCGAGATCTGAAACGTGCCGACATTGCCCCAACGGAAGTTCATGCGGTTGTAGCCGAGGTCGGAGCCGCCATCGAATTGCGGGCCGGTGACGCAGCGGATGCCGGAGCCGACTGTCAGCTCCGGCTCGTAGGTGGTGTGGCGGATCGGCACCAGCCATTTGTTGACGTCGTCGGGTTTTTCGACGACGTATTCCTGGCACGGCGCCTCGTGCTGCGAAATCTCCGCCGGCTCGAGCGGGTGCGACAGCGCGTGCGCCAGTTTTTTCACCCGGTCGGCATCGCTCGACCAGCCGAACATGCGGTTGATCACCGCCATGTCGCCGAACAGATTGGTGATGACGCGATGGTTCGGCTTGTCCTTAACGTTGTTGAACAGGACCGGGCAGCCGCCGTCCATGTGCTTCTGCAGCCCGGTGATCTGCAGGTCCGGATCGACCGCCTTGTCGGTCTCGATCAGCTCGCCGTTGGAGCGCAGCCATTGCAAGGTCGAGCGCAGGTCGAAGGCCTGATTCGGTGTTGCGGCATCTTGTTGCTGTTGTTTGCGGAGCGGCTGTTGCATCGTCAAGTTTCCATTGCATGGATTTCCAAGGAATTATCCGTCCGCTGAGCTGGCGCTGTCAACGCCGATGCCGCCACGGCAAATTCTCATGGTGATGTTCGCGATCATCCGCTTGTCCCCGCGCAAGCACGTCAGCGCCTGCGACCTTGCTGCGTTCCGCCGCGTCATCGTTCGCGTGACCGCCAATCTCGACCGCGTCGAGCGGTAGCTCACAGCCCGAGATAGGCCGCCAAATGCCGCGCCGGCCGGTCGAGCCGCAGCGCGCGCAAGCCGCCGGCGATGGCGCCGCGCAGCGGGCGGGGGACGAAGGCGAGCGCCGGCGCGAGGCCGGCCTGCCGGGTGGCCGCCCATGTGGCCGCCGCGTCGTAGGCCACGCGATGCACCGTGACGGTGCGCCGCGCGAGATCGAGAACCATGTAACTCGCCCGCTTGTCCTTGCTGCGCGGTTGTCCGACGCTGCCGGGATTGATCAGATAACAGGCATCGTCGCGCAGCGTGATTGTTTGCTCGCCGCGCGGCGTGGTGCTGCCGCTGCGAAATTCGTAAATGCCGACCTGATGCGTATGGCCGAACGCGCCGATGCGCGCGCCGGATGGATCGGCGATCAGCGCTTGAAAACTCTGCGATCGCCGCTCGTCGCTGTCGAGGCGCACCGTCGCGCACTCGGTTTCGGGATGCAGCGCGCCGTGCGCCGCGAGCAGCGCGCCGCCGACGTTCGCTTTCAATGGCAGGCCGGCCAGAAACAACAGATCGTCCCAGGACAGATGACGGTGCGTCCAGGCGATCGCGCGCGCCGCCGTTGCGGGAAAATGTCTGGTCGGCATGCGCCCGCATACCGCGAGGTCGTGATTGCCGGCGACGCAGAGCGCGCCGGCCTTGCGGATGAGCGCGATGCACTCGGCCGGCTTGGCGTTGTAGCCGACAATATCGCCGAGGCAGACGATACGGTCGACGCCGCGCGCGGCGATATCGGCGAGCGTCGCCTGCAGCGCCTCCAGGTTGGCGTGGATGTCGGAAACGAGCGCGAGCCTCACGACGTGTTCCAGTCCGATTCATGCGTCGTCGCGGCGAAACGTCGACCGAGCAAATGCCGCAGCGTTGCGCGCGGCAGCGGCAGCGGATCGTCCCAGGACAGGCTCGATTTGGCCGCGCAGCGCCAAGTCCAAATGAGCCAGTCGGCAAGCGGCACGCCCATGGCGCGGGCGGCGGGAAAATCCTTCCAGGCGCGGCACCAGCGTACGCCCGGCCGTGCCGGCCCCACCGGCGGCCGCGGCACTCCCGTCAGATCGGCGTAGACCAGTGCCGGAATGTTGAGGCCGGCGAGCGCCGCCGGATGGTGCCACAGCGTGAACCGCGGATTGATCTCCAACAGGTGCAGCGCGCCCGCGGCGTCACGCTTGAAATCGAACTTGGCGACGCCGGTGAGCTTAAGGCGCTCGGCGATGGCGCGGCCTTGGCGGCGCACGTCGGCGGCGTCGGTGATCTCGAGCGCGGTGGTGTGGCCGAAGGCCGGCGGCCAGGTACGGATTTTGCGGCCGGTGAATTCGGCGACGATGCCGCCGCCGCGATCGACGTAGCAATGATAGCTTTCGATCTGCGCTTCGGCGCCGGGGACCAGCTCTTGCGCCAGGAGATCGACGTCAAGCGCAAGAAGCTGCGGCCACAGCGTGCGCAGCGACTGCGCGTCTTTCGCCGCAAACGCCTTGCACCGACCGGCATTGTCGTTCCAGCGCGCCAGCCGCGTCAGCGGTTTTAAAATGATCGGGAAGCGCAGCTCGAGCCTGTCGGGATTTTGCGCCGCCGGATGAAAACGGCGCGCCGGCGGCACCGGCAGGCCGCAGCGCTCGGCCAGTGCCTGAAAACGCGCCTTGTCGACCAAATTCTCGACGAGTTCGGCCGCGGCGATGACGAAGCGGAACGCCGGCGCCAGTCGGTCGCGATACCGCGAGACCATCAAAAGCTGCGCGTCCTCCTCATAGAACAGGACCGGCGGCTCCGGCTGCGCGCTTGCGAAGCCCGCGAGCTTTGCCACCAGCCCTTCCACGTCTTCTGAAAATTCGGGCCACGGCAGGCGCGCCTGCGCATAGCGCGAGTACAGCGACGGCGAGCCCGGCCGGGCAACGACGGCGCAACGGATGCCGGCCGCCGCGATCGGGCGCAGCAAGTCCATGTCGCCCATGACGCAGGCGAGCGGCGGCGCGCTTGCGTGGCAAGCTGGCGAAGCGGCGGTCGTCTGCGGTTGCGGCGAAGCCCGATGCAGCAGCGGGCCGAGCAGCGCACGGGCATGTGATACCATCCGCCACGCCCACGGCGTTTGTTTGATGAAGCGCTTGAGCGGGCGCAGCAGCGCGGCGCGGCAGAACGCCGGCCAGCCGCGCGGCGTTACCACGGTGCGATGATCCCACAGCGTGGCCGCGGTGTCGGACCACTCGCGCTTGTACGGCTCGTCGCCGATGGTGAAATCGAAGCGCCGCAAGCCGCAGCCGATCGCGTAAGCGAGCAGTTCGCGCAGATGCAGCGCACCGGGTCCGTAACGCGACAGCTCGCCGTCATCGTAGCTGGCGAGCATGTGATAATAGGTGCCGCCGAACGTAAGGCCGAGATTGGCCGCCGCGCAGTGCGCGCCGATCTGGACGCGGCTGACATGGACGAGATCGCGCGTCGCCGGGTTGACGGCGACGTCGAGGAAAAATTCGCGCCAGCCCGGCCGCGCAAACATGTCGGCGATGCCCTTGTGCGCGAACTGCCGGCGCTTCTGCTGCATCAGGATTTGCAGCGTTTGCGCGATGGACTGCGCATCCGTGTCGGTCAAGAAGCCGATGGCGCCGAGCTCCGACAAATGCTTGCGCTTGGTGCGGTCGCGCCGCCGCGTCGCCGACGAGCGCTTGTCGGCATAAAATTGCTTCCAGTCGCTGCCGAGCGCGGTCGCATGCGCACCGCTTGGATTGGCCGCAATGGCCAGTTGACAGAAGGGATTGACCTGGCCGCCGACCAGCGCCGGCATCTTTTCCAGCTCGATCCAATCGTAATGCAGCGCCGGGTCACGCTGGATGCGCGCCTTGAGCTCGCGCCACGCGGCAAGAAAGCTATCGGCCGTGACGCGCTGCCAGAAATTCTTGGCGAGAAGCGGCGCGTTGTAGTCGTTCAGATCCTGGCCGAGCCAGGACAGCCGCCGTGACGCGTGCGAAGGCTCGACTGCAAGCGGCAACAGCAATGCCGGCTCGCCGTCGGCAAACGCCGCAACCGCGATGACCGGCCGCGTGCCTTCGCCGACGCCGACGTGGCGCTGCCAAGCCGCGAGCCAGTCGAAGGTCTGGTACGGCGTGCAATCGGCGACGCGTTCGAAACGGCGCCACAGCGCTTCGACGGCGTCGAACCCCTCATGGATCGAGAGATTGAGCGTTGCCGGCGCTTCGCCCGCCTGGTCGGTGCGGCACGCCGCCGCATCGGCGCCGGCGTCGAACGCCAGGGCCGCATGCCGCGGGGCCGTCAATGGTGTGGCGCCGGTCACGCAATCCGCTGCAATGGATCATGTCCGAACCGACGTGATAGGAGATAATCGCTAAGGGAGCATCCCCGGCCGCGGCGCCCTTCGCATTAAGGTAAAATATCGCTGAATCAAAACAGTGTCGTCGCGGCTGAACACCCCGCGCGGCGCGAATTACGAAGAATGTCTCGCCGACGGCACCGTGATTTCCGGCTTGCCGCTGGCCGCGCGCGCCGCGCTTGAGCGTCAGGCTCGCCGACTCGGCGTCAACTACCTGCTCACCTGTCTGTTCCTCGGCACCATGTCGCTTGACGACGCGCTGCGTTCGCTCGACCTGTTCGCCGGCGAGGTCATGTCGCATCTGGTGCGGCTGTGAGCATGCTCCTTCTTCCTTGGAACAAAGTCCAACAGCAGCGCGTGCTGCAACATCAGTCTTTTCCGGCGATGAATATAGCTCGTAAGTGTGCGCTTGTTTCTTTACACAGTCAGCCAACGGCTTTGTTAGAGCAGATCCCGCTCATGTAGCGCCACTTCCCCGTCATGCGCGGGCTTGACCCGCGCATCCATGCGGCCCCGACGCAGCATGGATTGCCGGGTCAAGCCCGGCAATGACGAACCGAGGAGTCGCGATTCGATCGGAGCGGAACATGCGCTAGTCTTACTATCCTATCTACTTGTTGTTGCTGTACTTGTTGTTGCTGTACTTGTTGTTGCTGTACTTGTTGTTGCTGTACTTGTTGTTGCTGTATTTGTTGTTGCCGGAGATGATCGTCGGAACCTGCATTTGATGTGCAAACAGGAACAGTCGCTCCGAGCAAAGCCAAAGCCGTAATTCGCGTTACATGAACTACGCGGCTGACCAGGCCGGCGTGACGCCTCGTCCGCTTGGGTCCTTGGGGCATGTCAATTCTGGAACTTGCGACGTCTGATCGTGGGAAGAGGGCCTTTTATCAATCCGAGGAATTTGAGTACCGCTTGCGATCCTCCCCGTCGCGCCGCCTCCCACGCTCGCTCATTGGCGGCTTCAATTTCGACCTCCGAGCGTGGCGAGTGCAAGTTTGCACATATGTCGCCTTTCCCATTATGACAGCTTCAATCGAGGTGCGAGCGTTGGGGGTATCAGCAACCGTATAGATAACGGCCTGTTCCGCATTTCCCGATTGCACACAACTTCGACCGTATTCCACCGCATCGATACGGGCGCCGAAATGCTTAAACGCGGATTAGGGTCGTCAAAACCCACCAAATGCACGACGAAAAGAAGCGGGCTGCTGCATGCTGTATTATAGCGGCAAAATCGGATTTTTCGACAATCGGATTCTCGATTTGGCACGTAGCCCGGATTGCGTTTTGCGCAATCCGGGGTAGTCTGCAATGTCCTTTCGGCCGATCCCGGCTTTCGCGAAGCGCGAAAGCCGGGCTACCTGCTTAAGCCGCACGCTTCTTCCATCGCATGCTTAGTCCTTCGCAAGCGAGCGCTACGACGCGGGGGATCGGCCTGGAGCCAGTGCGATAATGCGCGATCATGCGCCGCGACAGCCCGAGCGCATCGGCCGCCGCATTGAGCGAAAGCCCGTGGTCGTTCATCCAGACGCCAAAGCGTTCCGGTCCCCATTCGCCGGCCTGATTCCGGGCAAGTTCGTAGAGTTGGTCAGCGTTCATATCGATATCGCCGGGCCAGTTCACCGCATGGCCCCAGGGATCGGCCTTGGCTTTGGCGAAAAGCGCTGCGTTCCTCAGCGGCGCGTAGAGCTTGAAACGCTTGACCAAGCGCGAGACATCCACCGCGAGCGTCTCGCCGGTGCTCCAGACGATCGTCAATGTCGCCGGGGCCTTCGCCTTCACAGCCCGGATCAGAGGCGGCTTGGTCATCGCACGATTTCCTGCCATTTCGCCAAAAGCCATTTTCGGTTCGTCGCGATCCATGCCAGCGGCTTTATCAGTTTGCGGGAGGGGCGCACCGTGCCGGTCACCAAAAGCGTTTCGATCTCCACTTTGCAGCGATCGCCGTCGCGGAATTCCACATGCACGTGCGGCGGCCGGTGACCGCGCGGATAGATCACGATGCGGCAGCCGGGAAACCGCCTGAGCTTCGGCACGCTTTTATTATAGTGAAACTATTTCACTATGTAAAGAGACACAGATCGAGGTCGCTCCTGAGTTAACAACAGCAAGCCTGCCCATTGCCGGAAGCGGCGCTACTTGGCCGGCTCTTCCGCCCCCTGCTTGGCATCCGCCCGCAGCGCGTCCGGATGCGGCATGGCGATGACGTTGTAGCCGGAATCGACGAAATGGATTTCGCCGGTCACGCCGGTCGACAGGTCGGAGAGAAGGTAAACCGCGGCGCCGCCGAGTTCGTCGAGCGTGACGCCGCGATGCAGCGGCGAATGGCGCTGCTGGAAGGCGAACATCATGCGGGCGTCGCCGATGCCGGCGCCGGCCAAGGTGCGGATCGGTCCCGACGAAATGGCGTTGACGCGGATGCGGTCCTTGCCGAAATCGACCGCCAGATAACGCACCGACGCTTCGAGCGCGGCCTTGGCAACGCCCATCGCGTTGTAGTTCGGCATGGCGCGCAAGCCGCCGTTATAGGTCAGCGTGATCATGGCGCCGCCGTTCGTCATCATGGAAGCGGCGCGCCTGGCCACCTCGGTGAACGAGAAGCAGGAGATCAGCATGGTGCGCAAGAAATTCTCGCGCGTGGTATCGGCATAGCGGCCGGTGAGCTGCGTCTTGTCGGAAGACCCGATGGCATGGACCAGAAAGTCGAGCGTTCCCCAGGCGCGTGAAAGCGCGGCGAACACTGCATCGACCGAAGCGACGTCCTCGACGTCGCACGGCAGCACCAGGTCGGCGCCGACCGAGGCGGCGAGCGGCTTGACCCGCTTGCCGAGCGCGTCGCCCTGATAGGTGAAGGCGAGCTGCGCGCCGTGCGCGGCCAGCGTCCGCGCAATTCCCCAGGCGATCGAATGATCGTTGGCGACCCCCATGATCAGGCCGCGCTTGCCGTGCATCAACCCCTGCATCCGCTCACCCTGCTTGCTCGTCCATTGGTCGTTCCGGCGCGCGCGCGGAGCTCGCGGACCCGGAATCCATAATCCCAGTCTCGCGAATTTTGCTGCAGTGCCGGGATTATGGATTCCGGCGCTCGCTTCGCTCGGCCGGAATGACGGAAAAACACATTACGCATCCACGTGCTTGAACACGACGGAGGCATTGGTGCCGCCGAAGCCGAACGAGTTGGACAGCACGCAGCCGAGCTTCACGTTGTCGCGCCGCGCGCGCACGATCGGCATGTCGGCGAAAGCGGGATCGAGATGCTCGATATTGGCGCTCTCGCAGATGAAGCCGGAATTCATCATCAACAGCGAATAGATCGCCTCGTGCGCGCCGGTCGCGCCCTGCGAATGGCCGGTCAGCGATTTGGTCGCAGAGATCGGCGGGCATTTGTCGCCCGAGCCGAACACCTCGCGGATCGCCTCGATCTCTTTCAAATCGCCGATCGGCGTCGAGGTCGCGTGGGGATTGATGTAATCGACCGGCGGCTTCACTGTAGCCAGTGCCATGCGCATGCAGCGCGCCGCACCCTCGCCCGAAGGCTGAACCATGTCGACGCCGTCGGAGGTGGCGCCGTAGCCGGCAACTTCGCCGTAGATTCTGGCGTTGCGCGCCTTGGCGTGATCGAGCTCTTCGAGCACCAGAACGCCGGCGCCGCCTGAAATAACGAAGCCATCGCGGTCCGCATCATAGGCGCGCGACGCCTTGGCCGGGGTGTCGTTGTACTTCGACGACAGCGCGCCCATGGCGTCGAACAGCACCGTCAAGGTCCAATCCAGCTCTTCGCAGCCGCCGGCGAACATCACATCCTGCCTGCCGTGCCGGATCAGCTCATAGGCATTGCCGATGCAGTGGTTGGAGGTGGCGCAGGCCGAGGAGATCGAGTAGCTGACGCCCTTGATCTTGAACCAGGTCGCCAGCGTCGCCGAGGCGCTGGACGACATGGCCTTCGGCACGGCGAAGGGGCCGACGCGCTTCGGACCCTTGCTGCGGGTGATATCGGCGCTTTCGACGATGGTGCGGGTCGACGGCCCGCCCGAGCCCATGACGATGCCGGTGCGCTCGTTGGAAACATCGCCGGCCTCGAGGCCGCAATCGCGGATCGCCTGCTCCATGGCGACGTGGTTCCAGGCGGCGCCGCCGCCGAGAAACCGCATGGCGCGGCGGTCGACCGCTTCGGCGGGGTCGAGCGTCGGCGCCCCGTGTACCTGGCAGCGAAAGCCGAGTTCGGCGTATTTGTCGGCGCGCACGATGCCGGATTTGGCTTCACGCAGCGAAGCGAGCACCTCCTGCGTGTTGTTGCCGATGGATGAGACGATGCCCATCCCGGTGACCACAACGCGCCTCATCGTTGCCTCGTCCGCCTTTTACCGCCAAACGCCTTGCGTCCTCACCTTACGCGAAGACAGCGGAGTGGGAAGTCAGGCGCCGCTGGCCTGCGGCGCTGCGTGTTGAGCCAGCCCCACTTTGAGATCGAGCGCCCGATAGATCACCGAACCGTCGGCCGAAAGCCAACCGTCGGCGATGCCGAGCACCAGCTTCGAGCGCATCACGCGCTTGATGTCGATGCCGTACACGATGTTCTTCATCGTCGGCAGAACCTGCCCCGAGAGCTTGATTTCGCCCACGCCCAACGCGCGGCCCTTGCCGGCGCCGCCGACCCAGCCGAGGAAAAAGCCGAGCAATTGCCACAGCGCATCGAGCCCCAGGCAGCCCGGCATCACCGGGTCGCCCTTGAAATGGCACGGGAAGAACCAGAGGTCCGGCTTGAGATCGAGCACCGCGCGCACCAGGCCCTTGCCGTACTCGCCGCCCACTTCGGCGATTTCGGCGATGCGGTCGAACATCAGCATCGGCGGCAGCGGCAATTGCGGGCCCTCGGCGAACAATTCGCCGCGCCCGCAGGCCAGCAGGTCTTCATATTCGAAATTGGAACGGCGCTCCGGCATCCGCATCGTCTCCGCCCCATGCGACCTTATCGATTAACATATGGGGCCGGGCCGGCAAAGCTGCATCCGGCCGCCGGCCCCCGCCCCGGCCGGGAAAACCGGCCGCGGCCCGGGGAGGGGAATGGTTGCGGCCGGCGCAGGCTCGCGTATAATGATTTCAATTGCAACGATCTTGCAAAGCCCGCCGCAGCGGGCCATGTGGTGCAGCATGTCAGAGCCGCGTCCGGTCAGCCTCGGTCCAACGATGCAACAGCGCGTGCCCCCGGCGCATAGCGGGCTCACCGGCTGCCCGTGGCACGACGTCAAGGCCAAGCTCCGCGAAGTCGGCCTGCGGCCGACGCGGCAGCGCATGGCGCTCGGCTGGATCTTGTTCGCCAAAGGCGACCGCCACGTCACCGCGGAGATGCTGTACGAAGAGGCGACCCGCGCCAAGGTGCCGGTGTCGCTCGCCACGGTCTACAATACGCTGCACCAATTCACCGAGGTCGGCCTGTTGCGCCAAGTCGCGGTGGACGGCTCGAAATCCTATTTCGATACCAACAATTCCCAGCACCACCATTTCTTCATCGAAGACAAGAACGATCTGTTGGACATCCCGGCGGCCGACGTGCTGCTCGGCAAGGCGCCGACCCCGCCCGAGGGCTACGAGATCGCGCGCATCGACGTGGTCGTCAGGCTGCGGCGGAAGCAGGGTTGAGCTTGGCTCATCTATGCTTCCGTCATTCCGGATCGCCGCGCAGCGGCGAATCCGGAATCCATAATCCCGGTGCTGGGCTTATGGATTCCGGGCTCCTCGCTTCGCTCGGCCCCGGAATGACGAAATTTCACTCGATCTTTTCGTTCGGATAAACGCCCCACAGGTCGTCCTGGTCGACCCAGCCGTCGAACTTGTCGCCAGCGATGTGGCACCAGGTTCCGGTGCAGGATTTCACTGCGCCGAGCACGCCGACTTCCAATCGCGCCGTCACCGGACTGGCGGGATCAGGCTTGGCGTGCAGCGGCGCCAGATCGGTCTTGGCTTTCAGCTGCACGGCCGCCATGCGTTTGCCGGACAGCAGCGAGTGATAGACCCAGCCTTCGGAGCCATCGGAATCGCGAATGCGGCGCCAGTTCTCGAACTCGGCGGTGATCTCCACCGGCCAGCCGACGCGGGTGTAGATGAAGGCCACGTCGTGGTCCTTGTCCGGTCCGCCGCGGACGTTGACGCGGTCCGCCTTGATGCTGACGAAGCGCGGCACCGGCAATCCGCTCGGCTCGCTGCCTGCCCGGGTCGGGCCGACCGCGGAACTGAACGTCAATAGCGCCGCCAACAGGCCTCGGAACCAGGCGATCATCGGCCTCCCATGCCGCGTCGCGCGCCGGCATGCCCAACGCTCGTTCGACGCGCGCTCAGGCGCAATGCACCCGACGCGCTTGGTGAGAGCGCAGCCCATCTGGTAGAACGGTAGCGATGAACCACCTCCCGGCTCAAGTTTCGGCGAGCGGAGTTAAGGAGACCTGAACGGGCGGATGCGGCAAACGCTCTCTCCCGATGCGCCCGGTCCCCGAGGCCATCGGCGAGGCGGCTCGTGGCCGGAGCATTACGGGCCTGCCGACCCGTTGCCGGCCTGCGGCAAGAGGCAATGAATGGCACAGGGCAAGAAGCCGCTGGTCGTGGTCACGCGCCGCTTGCCGGACAGCGTCGAAATGCGCATGCGCGAATTGTTCGACGCGCGCCTTAATCCCGATGACACGCCGATGTCCCAGGCGCAGCTCGTCGAGGCCGCCAAGGTCGCCGATGTCCTGGTGCCGACCGTCACCGATCATATCGACCGCTCGGTGCTCAGCCAATCGGGCGAGCGCTTGCGGCTGATCGCCAATTTCGGCAACGGCGTCGACAATATCGACGTCGCCAGCGCCGTGCAGCGCGGCATCACCGTGACCAACACGCCGGGCGTTCTCACCGAGGACACCGCCGACATGACCATGGCGCTCATTCTCGCCGTGCCGCGGCGCTTGGCCGAGGGCGCCCGCGTGCTCATCGACGATCGCGACTGGCACGGCTGGAGCCCGACCTGGATGCTCGGCCACCGCATCTGGGGCAAGCGTTTGGGCATCCTCGGCATGGGCCGTATCGGCCAGGCGGTGGCGCGCAGGGCGCAGGCGTTCGGCCTCAAGATCCACTATCACAACCGCCGCCGGGTGGCGCCGCACATCGAGCAGGAGGTGAACGCGACCTATTGGGAAAGCCTCGACCAGATGCTGATGCGCATGCACATCATCTCGGTGAATTGTCCGCATACGCCTGCGACCTATCACCTGCTCTCGGCGCGCCGGCTCAAGCTGATCAGGCCCGAGGCCTACGTGGTGAACACCGCGCGCGGCGAGGTCATCGATGAGAACGCGCTGGGCCGGCTCATTGAAGCCGAGGCCATCGCCGGCGCCGGGCTCGACGTGTTCGAGAACGAGCCGGCGGTCAATCCGCGGCTGATCAAGCTGGCCAAGACCGGCAAGGTCGTGCTGCTGCCGCACCTCGGCTCGGCCACCCTCGAGGGCCGCGTCGACATGGGCGAGAAGGTCATCGTCAACATCAAGACCTTTCTGGACGGCCATCGTCCGCCCGACCGCGTTCTGCCGTCGATGTTGTAAGCCGCGCCGCGCCGCTCCGCGCCATGACCAACGTTCGCAGATCTTCGGCACCGTGCTTCATCGTGGCGGTATGCCTGACGCTTGTCGCGGCGAATGCCGCTGCGCGCGGCGACGAGCAGATCGGGCAGGCGCACGGCGTCGTCGCGCACAACGGCATGGTGGTGGCGCAGGAAGGCGTGGCGGCGCGCGTCGGCCTCGACATTCTGAAAAGGGGCGGCAACGCGGTCGATGCCGCGGTCGCAGTCGGATTTGCGCTGGCAGTGACCTATCCGCGAGCCGGCAATATCGGCGGCGGCGGCCTCATGGTGATCCATCGCGCCGACGGCGCGAGCGTCGCCATCGACTACCGCGAGACCGCGCCGCAAGCCATCGCCGCCGCGTCGTTTCTCGATGCGCAGGGCAATGCCGATCCGGAGAAATCGCGCAATTCGGCGCTGGCCGTCGGCGTGCCGGGCACGGTCGACGGTCTGGCGCTGGCGGAACGCAAATACGGCTCCGGCCGCTTCACCCTTGCCGATCTGATCGCGCCGGCGATCGCGCTGGCGCGCGACGGTGTGGTGGTCGTCGATGCGACGTTCGACACCGGGCCGGGCCCGCTGTCGCGGCTGTCGCGCTGGCCCGCCTCGGCGCGGATCTTTCTCAAAAGCGACGGCAGCCCGCTCGCCGCGGGCGATTGCCTGGTGCAGCGCGACCTCGCCGATACGCTCGAGGCCATCGCCCGCGGCGGACCGCGCGCATTCTACGAAGGTCCGATCGCGAAAAAAATCGCCGGCGCCGTGCAGAAGGCCGGCGGCGTGATGACCGCCGACGATCTGAAAAACTATCATGCCGTGGAGCGCGCGCCGCTTTACGGCACCTATCGCGGTTACGGCATCGTCGCCATGCCGCCGCCGTCGTCCGGCGGCGTCGAGCTGATCGAAATGCTCAACATCCTCGAAGGCTATGATCTGGCCCATGAGGATGCGGCGCAGGCGCTATTTCTCATGATCGAGGCCATGAAGCGCGCGTACGCGGATCGCGCGCTGTTCCTCGGCGATCCGGATGCCGTCGCGGCGCCGCTGGCGCGGCTCACTTCGAAAAGCTACGCCGCGGCCTGGCGGGCCGGCATCGATCCCAGGCATGCGACCCCGGCGAGCGCCATCCGCGGCGGCGGCGTCATGCAGTCCGAAGGCCGCAACACCACGCATTTCTCGATCGTCGATCGTTTCGGCAATGCGGTGGCCAACACCTACACGCTGAATTTCAACTACGGCCTCGGCCTGGTCGCCGAAGGCACCGGCGTGCTGCTCAACAACGAGCTCGACGATTTTGCCGTCAAGCCGGACGCGCCCAACGCCTACGGCCTGACCGGCTTCGCGGCCAACGCGCCGGGCCCCGGCAAGCGGCCGTTGTCGTCGATGACGCCGACCATCGTGCTCAAGGGCGGCAAGCCGTTTCTGGTCACCGGCTCGCCGGGCGGCAGCCGCATCACCACGGCGGTGCTTGACGTCATCGTCAACGTGATCGACCGCGGCATGACCATTGCCGATGCCGTCGCGGCGCCGCGCGTGCACGATCAGTGGCTGCCGGACCGGGTATTCGTCGAGCCGGGCCTGCCCGGCGCGATCGTCGCCGCGCTGCAAGCCCGCGGCGACGATGTGGTAACGCAGCGGCCGTTCACCTCGGCCAATTCGATCGCGATCGCGCCGGACGGCGCTTTTATCGGCGCCGCCGATCCGCGCACGCCCGGCGCTGCCGCGGTCGGCTATTGAAGCAGCCGATCGCTGGCTGTTCAGCGAGCGGGCTACCGGATGGTCGCGCGTCGGAACGCGTTGCTAAAATTTCATTTCAACATTGTCGCCGTAGGCGGAGGCAGGATTCCCGCGAAGTTGGGGCGCCGCACGCGGTCGAGCGCGCGACCTTCGGCGGCGAGACGCTGTAGCCTTGGGCGGCTGCGGCCGATCTACACGGCCACCTTGCGCAAAAAACCGTCGACGCTGCCGCGCAGGCTTTCGGCCGCGTTCTCGACCGCGTCGGAAGCCGCAAGCACGGTGTCGGACGAATTGCGCATGTCGGAAATCCCGGTGGAAACCAGTTCCAGTCCCGACACGACCGACTTGGTGCCGGAGGCCGCCGCCGCAACGTTCTTGGAAATCTCGGCCGTTGCGGCGTGCTGCTGCTCCACCGCCGCCGCAATGGCCGCGGTGAACTGTTGAATTTCCTGCATGCGGCTGGTGATGCTGGCGATGGCGCGCACGGTGCTCTGGGTCGATGACTGCACCGCGGCGATCTGGGCTGCGATCACTTCGGTTGCCTTCGCGGTCTGCACCGCGAGCGCCTTGACCTCGGAGGCCACCACCGCAAAGCCCTTGCCCGCGGTCCCGGCCCGCGCCGCCTCGATCGTGGCGTTGAGCGCCAGCAAGTTGGTCTGTCCGGCGACGCTCTGGATGAGCTTGACGACGTCGTCGATCTTTTGCGCGGCCTGAGCGAGGCCGGCGATCTCCGCGTTGGTCGATTGCGCCTCGCCGGCGGCTGCGCGCACGACGTCGCTCGCCCGCGATAGCTGCCGATTGATTTCCGCGATCGAACCGGACAATTCCTCCGCGGCGGTGGACGCGGTGTCGGCCCGGCCGAACGCTTCGTTGGAGGTGTCCACGGCGCCCGCCGTCTGGGCGCTGGTTTGGTTCGAGGTGGCGGACAAAGCCGCGGCCGTCGATTTCATCGCCGCGACGCTGTCGCCCACCGTCTTCAACACGCCTTCGACGCTTTGCCGGAACCAGGCGATCGCCTCGTCGACCATGGTGCGGCGCGTCTCCTGCTCGACGAGCAACGCGTTCTTGCGCTCCGCCGAACGCCGCTCGGTGATGTCGTCGTGGGTGCCGACCCAATAGGCGCTGCCCGGAATGGCGCGGTTGACCACCGAGATGGCGCGTCCGTCCGGCGTTTCGGCGACGAAGCTGACCACCTTTCCGGAGGCCATGTTCGCCGTGAGTTCGGCACAGTATTGCGCCGGATCGCGCGGCAGCGTGCCGGTATTGGCCCGATGTTGCACGATCTCGACCAGACTTGCCCCGGGTTTCACCACTTCCGGCGACAAACCGTACATGTCCAAATAGCGCTGATTGCGAACGATGAGACGGCCGCCGGCGTCGAACATCACCACGCCTTGCGTCAGGTTGTTGAGCGCCAGATCGAGCAACTGCCCTTTGTCGTACAAGCGGCGGTCGGCGAATGCGCTGATCAGGCTCATGCCGAGGATCGCCACGGCGACGCTGGCGACCGCGATGGCCAGCGATTCCGGCGACAGCGACAGCGCCGTGAATGTCCGCGTCGGATCGGGAACGATCTCCACCGCTCCCATGGCGGTGAAATGATGCGCCACGATGGCGAGCGTCAATAGCAGCGCGGCGACCAAGAGCGCAGCGACGCCGCGCCACGACACGGCGACCGCGAGCGCCGCCATGCCGAGCGCCATGCCGATGACGATCGAGGCTACGACCAGCGGAATGTCCCAAGCCACGCGGCCGGGAAGTTCGACGGCCCACATGCCAAGATAATGCATGCAGGCAACGCCGCCGCCGATGATGCCGCCGCCGATCGCCGCGCCGGTGCGCGAGGGTGCGCACACCGCCGCCGCAAGCCCGCCGGCCGTGATGGTCGCCGCGGCCAACAGCGAAAACGCCGTCAACCCGATATTGTAAGCGATCGGCACGCCGGGGTGATAGGCCAGCATGGCGAGAAAATGCGTCGCCCAGATGCCGCAGCCGGTTGCGGCGCCGGCAGCCGCGATCCAGATCGCGCGCGCCCGTCCCGCGGTCGAGCGCGCGCGGTTGAACAGCGTGATCGCGGTCAGGCTCGACAGAAAACAGACCACCCCGGCGACGACAACCAGACGCCAGTCATGCTGCGTGGTCAGGCAAGACAGAATTCGAAACATGGTGTCTCTGCGCGTAACGGGCACTCGCTCGCCCATTAGGTAGCCGACACCGATTTATGCGCCGTTAATCAAGTACCTGCGCAGTCGCGGTCGGACGCACACTCACAGTTGAGAACCGTCGGTCCGACGCGTTTTCGTCGTGGCGCCAGCGCGCCGCGGCGCTTCGCAAGCGCCGGGAATTTGCTTGTCCGGATCGCGCCAGAACGCCCACACCGCCGCGCCTGCCGCCAACAGACACCGCCCCCGACCTCCCCAATCGCCGGCCGGCAAGGTCGCGCAATGCTGCGGCTGAGCGGAACCGGCATGTGCGCTATAGTGCACGGCCACGACCGCCGGGGCCGCCCATGATCAAGCGCTACAGCGACCATGCCGCCAACGAGCGAACCTTCCTCGCCTGGGTTCGCACCGCCATCGCGGTCATGGCCTTCGGCTTCGTCATCGAGCGGTTCGACCTGTTTCTGTCCATTGCCGCGCCGCGTACGGCGCTGCCCCGGATCGCGACGCATAATCAGGCGTTCGCCAATGCGGCCGGACTGGCGTTCATCGCCATCGGCGTCGTCACCATCGTCATCGCCGGCTATCGGTTCGTCACGATTGCCAAAGGCATAGAAACCGACGCGGCGCTGCCCAGCCCGGGCGAGCGGTTCGACGTGGCGCTTGCCGTGCTGATCGGGCTATTGGGCGTTTCGCTGTTTCTCTACATGCTGCACGCGGTGGTGCCGATGGCGTGAAGGCGATCGATGAATGATACAAGCCGGGCAGCTTCGCGCTGGCGACCGCGCTGGCGGTCGTGATAGCTGTTGTGGAATGTCGGTGGTGCAGGGCGCATGAGCGGCAAAAGAACCTGGGTTGCCGGACATAACGGCATGGTCGGCTCCGCGGTCGCGCGATGCCTGGCGGCGCGCGGCGACGAGGTGCTCAAGGCCGGCCGCGACAGCCTCGACCTGCGCAATCAATCCGGCGTCCAAGCCTGGCTGCAGCAACACCGCCCGGATGCGGTCGTGCTTGCCGCCGCCAAGGTCGGCGGCATCTATGCGAACGAGGCGTATCCCGCCGACTTCATCTACGACAATCTCGTGATCGAGACCAACGTGATCCATGCTGCGCATCTTGCCGGCGTCGATCGTCTGGTGTTCCTCGGCTCGTCCTGCATCTATCCGAAATTCGCGCCGCAGCCGATCAAGGAGGAGGCGCTGTTGAGCGGCGCGCTGGAGCCGACCAACGAGTGGTACGCGATCGCCAAGATCGCCGGCATCAAGCTCTGCCAGGCCTATCGCAAGCAATACGGCCGCCGTTATATTTCGGTCATGCCGTGCAATCTCTACGGCCCCGGCGATAATTTCGATCCGCTGACCAGCCACGCCATGGCGGCGCTCATTCGCAGGTTTCACGAGGCGAAAGCCGCCGAGCGCGCCGAAGTCGTGGTCTGGGGTACCGGCAAGCCGCTGCGCGAGTTTCTGCACGTCGACGATCTGGCGCGCGCGGCGGTGTTCTTGTTGGACGATTACGACGGCGACGCGCCCATCAATTGCGGCGCCGGCAGCGACGTTACGATCGCCGCGCTCGCGGGGATCATCGCCGGCGTGGTCGATTACCGCGGCAAGGTCGTGTTCGATCCGACCAAGCCGGACGGCACCCCGCGCAAGCTCATGGATTCGAGCCGCATCGCCGCGCTCGGCTGGAAGCCGCAAATCGCGCTGCCAGACGGCATTGCCGCCACCTACCGCTGGTATCTGGAAAACAAGGCTGCGGGCGCCACCTTGGCGGCGTGATGACTGCTCGACTGTTTGCTCGCCGCAAGGCCGGATGATAGGCTCATGCCGGAACGGCAGACCGCCGCGGTCGGCGCCGGCTGCCGCTTGAAAGCTCGCGATAACGGCGGGATTTTTCGAAACGTGCGGCAGAGCATTTTCTCGATCGACGTCGAAGATTGGTTCAATCTGTCCGGAACCGGGCAGGAACCGCCGCCATCGCAATGGGACCATCTCGAAAGCCGGCTGGAGAAGAACTTTCGCGGCCTGCTCGAACTTTTGGCGCAAGGCGGCGGCAGCGCGACCTGCTTCTTCGTCGGCTATTTTGCCAAGCGATTTCCGCACCTGGTGCGCGAAGCCGCCGCGGCAGGCCACGAGGTCGCCTCGCACAGCTATTTTCATCGGCTGGCCTACGACATGTCGCCCGCCGAGTTTTTTGCGGACGCCGTGACGTCGCGCCAATTGCTCGAAGATATTTCGGGCGGTCCGGTGCGCGGCTACCGCGCGCCGGCATTTTCCGTCACCGAGCGCACGCCATGGTTCTTCGACAAGGTGGCGGCGGCCGGCTACAGCTACGATTCGTCCGTATTCCCGGCGCGCCACCAAACCGGCGGTCTCGCCGGCGGCAGCTTCGAACCCCATGCGGTGCAGACGTCGGCGGGCGCCATCACGGAGTTTCCGATCACCGTGGTGCCGGTCCTGGGCACGCGGCTGTGCTTCTTCGGCGGCGGCTATCTTCGGCTGTTTCCCTATTCGGTGATCCGCGCCATGGCGCGCCGTACGCTGGATAACGGCCGGCCGATCGTGTTCTACATCCATCCGCGCGAGATCGATCCCGCGCAGCCTCGGCTGCCGCTGAGCATGCGGCGCCGGTTCAGCAGCTATGTGAATCTGCGCTCGACCCGAGCGAAGCTCGAAGCCATCCTGCGCGAGTTTCGCGTCACGTCGTTCGACCGATACCTCTCGCATGGGACCTTGCAGTGACCGAGCGCACCGCGGCCTTCTTCGACCGCTATGCGGTGGATTTCAACGCGATCTACGGCAACAGCGATCGCGCCTTCGATGGGCTGATCAACCGGCTGTTTCGCCGTTCCATGCTGGTGCGCTACGAGCGGACGCTGGCCGGATGCCGGCCGATCGAAGGCTGCAGCGTCATCGATGTCGGCTGCGGCCCGGGGCATTACAGCGTGGCCTTGGCGCGCGCCGGCGCCGAGCGGGTGCTCGGCCTGGACTTCGCCCCCGGCATGCTGAAAATCGCCGGCGCAGCGGCAAAGGCGTCCGGCGTCGCGCAGCGTTGCTCGTTCGTGAGCGGCGATTTCCTCACCGATCCGATCGGTGAAAAATTCGACTACGCCGTCGTCATGGGCTTCATGGACTACGTCAGGGACGCGCGTGCGGTCATCGACCGCGTGTGCGCCATCACCCGCCGGCGCGCCTTTTTCAGTTTTCCCAAGGCGGGCGGGCCGCTCGCCTGGCAGCGCCAGCTGCGCTACAAAAGCCGCTGCGATCTTTTCCTCTACCGCGAACAGCAAATACGCGAGCTCCTGGCAGCGACCGGCGCGGCATTTTCGATCGAATCGATCGGACGGGATTTTTTCGTGACGCTCGAGCCGGGCAGGCCCGTGTGACGGCGGCGCTCAAGCGAGGCTTTACGGTTTCATATCATACGATTTCCGGCAAATTTGCTTCGCGCTGATTTCTTTTCGCTCAAAGAAAGCCGTTGCGATCGACGGCGCTCCCCGACGGGCCGATGATCGGAAGCAATCACTGGTAAATCGTATCACACCTTCCCCGCCAACGCCGCCGCCAGCAGCCCGATATTGCCGAGCAAGGTCTGGCGATAAACGCCGGCGCGGATGAGACCATAGGCGCGCGGCAACGAGCTGCGTTTGCGCGAGCGGCGGAATTGCTCGAACGTTTTGCGGTTTTCATCGGTCATGACGTCCTCGAGGCGCGCCAAGGCGCTGACGTGCAATTCGGTCCAGTTCTTGTAGCGGCCCTGCCACAACATTCCGGCGCGACGCATCTGCGCCCCCGCCGACCGGTTCGAGCCGATGACGTTGCGGGGGTGCATGCGATAGCCGACCGTGGCCGCGCCGTCGTAAAGCATGCGGCCGCCCGCGGCGGTGGTCGCGAGGTAGATCCACCAATCATGCGACGGAACGTCGACGTCCGCGCCGGCGCGCATCAGAAGCCGCCGCGCCTGTTCGTCGAGCACCATGGTGTTGCCGCTGGCCAGGCTTTGCGTCAGCGCATTGCGGAAGTGCGGCGGCTTCTTGTACAGAAACGAAAGCCTGAGGTCGGCGCCGTTCTCGTCGATCAGCCGCGTCCGGGAGCAATAGACGGTCGGCACATCGGCAGGCGCGGCGGAGAGCGACGCCAGCGCTCGCGAGAGTTTATCGGCCGCCCAAACGTCATCTTGATCCGACAACGCGTAATAGCTGCTCGCTATCGACGGATCGCAGATCAACGACAGAAAGTTGGCGACAAACCCCCGGCATGGCCCACGGCGAATTTGCACCCGCTCGGCGCCGTGTTGTTTTTGAAACTCTTCGAGTAACGACGGCGTCGCGTCCCGCGAGCCGTCGTCGGAGACGAACAACCGCCAATCGGCAAAATCCTGCGCTTCGTACGACTTAAGCTGCTGCGGCAAAAACCGCGCGCCGTTGTAGGTGCAGAGCAGGATCGCGACCGGAGCGGACGTTGCGCGCTCGCTTGCCAAGCCGCTCGCGGAAAGGGCGGGCGCCGGATCAGAAGCCATGAACGGAAATCATGGTGGTGCCGAGGAGCGGCGTTGAACAATTCATGCGTTTCGGCATCTTAAACCGTCCCGCCGATAGGGATCGAGTCTCAATGAGTATTCCCGCCGCTGTCCCACCATGATTCGGCGCCATATCGAAGAACCACAAGCAGCCCCAAACGCCGTCCGACGAGCAATGCCGATGCGGTTCGGCGATCATGCCGCGATCGGCGCCATCTGCTGCGGATCGAATTTCAGCCACAGCGTCTCGCCCACCTCAAACACCTGGGAGGGCGCGGCCACGACTTTCAAGCGGATGCCGCTGTCTGCCGGGGCGACGACGTAATCCCAAAACTGACCGAGATAGGCGCGCTCGACCAACCGCACCTGCACCCGGATGGGATCGGCCGCCGCGCCCGGGCCGCGATGCAGCGAGATGCTATGGGGTCGGACCGAGAACAGCACCGCACCGTTCGCGCCAAGCCCGTCCGCCCGGAATAGTCCGCGCGGCAAGTCGAAATGGTCGAAAACGATTCGTTCGCCGTCGAGCCGGCCTTCGAGGAAATTGGTACGGCCTATAAAGCCGGCGACGAACCGCGTCTTTGGCCGGGTGTATAGGGCGTGCGGAGCGTCGATCTGTTCGAGGCGGCCGAGATTCATCACCGCTATGCGATCGGAGGTGACCATGGCTTCGCCCTGGTCGTGCGTCACATAGACGGTCGTGAAATGAAAGGTCTCGTGCAGCCGCCTGATCTCGAAGCGCATCTCCTCGCGGAGATTGGCGTCGAGGTTGGACAGCGGCTCATCGAGGAGCAGCACGCGCGGCTCGATCACCATGGCCCGGGCGAGCGCTACCCGTTGCTGCTGGCCGCCCGACAATTCGGCCGGATAACGGTCGGCGAGGGGGCCGAGCCGGACCGTCTCCAGCATCGCTTGAACTTTGCTGCGGATCGACGCCCGGCCCAAACGGCGCAGCTTCAGGCCGAAGGCGACGTTTTCCGCCACCGTCATGTTCGGCCAGATGGCATAGCTTTGGAAAATCATGGACATCTGCCGCTTCTCGGGGGGCAGCGCGCCGTCGGGCGACGAGATGACCTCGCCATCCATCTCGATCGCGCCGCCGGTCGGCCGCACGAAGCCTGCGATCATGCGTAACGTGGTCGTCTTGCCGCAGCCGGAGGGGCCGAGCAGCGAGATGAACTCGCCCGGAGCAATCGCCAAAGTGAGTTGATGCACGGCGGTGAACGAGCCGAACGCGCAGCTCAGCCGGCTCAGCGACAAGCGCGGAATGCTCTCGGCCTCGCGCTCGCTCATGACTGCCTCAACATGAAATCGCGCCCTATGACCTTGTAACCCAGCAATACGATGAGAATCGTGGCCCCCAACAGAAAGAAGCCGAGTGCGGCCAGGATCTCGAAGCTGCCGTTCTCGCTGAGATCAAGCATCATGACCGAGATAACCCGGGTCTGGGCGCCGAACAGGAAAATCGCCGTGCTCAGCTCCCGCGTCGCCGGGATGAAGACCAGAAGCCAACTGCCGAGCAGGCTTTTCTTGAGCACGGGCACGATCACACGCGCGATCGCGCGCAGGCGCGTGCCGCCGAGGATGCGGACGGCTTCCTCCATCTCGGGGTTGAGCGAACGGAGACTGGCTGCGCAGTTGACGTAGGCGATCGGCAGGAAGCGCGTGCTGTAGCCGAGAATAAGGAGGAGCGCGGTGCCGTAAAGGGCGACCGGAGGCGCGGCGAACGCCGCATAGAAGCCGATGCCCAACACGATGCCGGGGATCACCAGCGGCGCCATGCACAGCAGCGTGAGCAAGCTGCCGCCGCGCATCAGCTTGCGGTTGACCACATAGGCCGCCAGCAGCGCCAGCGCCACCGCGACACAGCCAGAGGCCGCAGAATATGTGAAGCTGTGAACGATGGTCCGTCGCGCGCCTTCCTCGGCGAGGAGATAGCGGAAATTGTCGAGCGTGAGATTGCCGATCGAAAAGCCGAGACCCCAGGCCTTGCTGAACGCGGCCTGCGCCAGCGCGGCGTAGGGCAAGATCACCGCCAGCCCCACCACGAACAGTGCGTAGCCAAGGATCAGCCAGCGCCACGGCCCAAGCGGCGTCAGCGTCCGGCTGCCGCCCTTTCCGGTGAGCGCCACGTAACTCCTGCGGCCGAGGATCGCCCGCTGCGCCCAAAACAGCGCCAGAGTAATAACGATCAGCGGCATGGCGTAGGCGGCAGCCACCTCCGCCCGCACCGGAAACTCGAAATACTGCCAGAGTTGCAGCGTCATGATCCGGATGCGGGCCGGCAACGCGATGACGGCCGGGGTGCCGAACAGAGCCACGGTGTCCAGGAACACGACGATCGCGCCGCCCAGGATCGCCGGCGTCACCAGCGGCAGGGTGATGCGGAAAACCGTGTAGAGGCTGCCCGCGCCCAAGATATTCGCCGCCTCCTCCATTTCCGAGGAGACGCGGTCGAGCGCATCCGATGTGAACACAAAAATGTAGGGGAAGGCATAGAGCGCTGTGACGAGGGACAGGACCCCGAAGCTATAAACGTCGATGAAGCCGTGGTGGCTGCCGGTTGCCGCCATCCAGACGTAGTTGAGCCAGCCGGCGTTCGGCCCGGCGAGCAGGATCCAGCCGATCGCGCCGAGATAGGGCGGAGTTATAAAGGCGCCGAGGATCAAAGCGCGGACGAGGCTCTTTGCCGGCATGTCGGTGCGCGACACGCCCCAGGCGATCGGCACCGCCATGACGGTCGAGAGCACGGTCACTTCCAGGGCATACAAAAGCGAATTGCCGAGCGCCTCCAGGTTGCGCAGCCGGCCGTAGGCGCTGAGATAATTGTTGAAGGTGAATCTGCCGGTATCGGCCGCCTGCAGGCTGGAGATCAGCAGCCGCAGCAACGGCGTTGCCACCAGGAACAGCAGCGCCGCGGCCGCGAGCAGCCACAACAGGGTCGCCGGCTCGAATCGCCGAAGACGCCCGAGCCGACCCTGGCGCGGGGCAACACCCTGCGCCAGCTGCGATCGTACCGCAGTCATTAGACCCGTTCGTCTCGCGCCGCGCTCACATGCCGAATGTGTCTCGCCATTTTTCCTTGACCTTCGGCAGTTCTTTCTCGATGTCCGCTAATTTCACCGTCAACACCTTCATTTCCGAGAGCGACTTGGCGCCCGCAGGCGGCGGCACGTCGTCTCGCAGCGGCTGCTCGAAGTTCTTCGCCAGGATTTTGGAATATTCCGGCCCGGTCAGGAATTCCATGAAAAGCTTCGCGGCGTTGGGATGGTGCGCGCCTTTGATGATGGCGGAGGGGGAAGGGTCCATCAGAGTCCCCGAGGTCGGGTAGTTCACGGCCAGCGGATTGCCACGCGCCGCGCTGCGGAAAGCGGAAGCGGGATTGCCGGGAGCGACCGACCGCTCGCCCGAATTCAGCACGGTAATGGCATCATCGATGGAGCGTCCGATCAGCGGATTAAGCTTGTTGAGCTTGTCGAAGTAATCCCAGCCGTAGCGGTTCTCCATCGCGACGGCCCACACCCCGACCAGGCCGCTGTAGTTCGGGCTGCCGAACGCGATCTGGTCCTTCCATTTCGGATCCGTCAGGTCCGGCCAATCCTTCGGCGCCGCCGCCGCATTCACCTTCTTTTTGTTATAGATGGCGGTAACGAGCCCGACCCAGCTCACATGATAATAGCCGTTCGGATCGATGTTGCGGAGCACCTTCGATAGCCCCTTCTCGTTCTCGGGTACATATTTGACCAGCAGGTTTTTGCCTTCGAGGTAGGCCATGTGGCTTTCGTCGGTAGTTGTGAACACATCGGAGAGGACGTCACCGGCCTTGAGATCCTGCAAGAGGCGCTGGAAGGCGACCTGCGACGTGGTCTTGATCGCGTGGACGGTGAGGCCCGGATATTTCTTGGCGAAGGCCTGACCGACCTCGTCGCAAATTTGTTGGTTGAGGATGCCGGAATACCAGGTGAGCTGACCTTCCTGCTTGGCCGCTTCATAGAGCTGCTTTTCGTGGTCGCTCTGGGCCAGCGCGGGCGCGGGCGCGAGCGCCAAGAGACCGGCCATCAGCAGGAGCGGTGCCGCCCGGCGTAGAACCGATTTCATAGGATTCCTCCACAAGACCAGTGTTTTACGTCGCGGCGAAACGCGGTTGCGCCGGGGCGTTCAGGCGAGCGTCGCGCTGGCGTTCGTGTCTGTCAATGAGTGCATTGTTCGCATCGCGGGCAATTCTCTTACCGCTGCTGCTGTCCGCCGCTGCGTTCCGCGGCAAGCAACACGCCAAGCGCGACGCGTTGACGTTTACGCAATACCAAGGGCGGCTCACACCAAGCATTCAATTTGAACATACACGGTTGATTCACTGGCGTCCCCCACCATGGCCGATAGCGCAATGACTCGCCGGGATTGTGTAATGACACGCTGGAAAGATTGCGATCTTGAGGTGCGGGCTGAAGTCGTTCCAAGGTATTGTTGGACAACGGTTTCAATCGATGTCTACCTTGATGATCTATGCATTCTTCGCACCGGGGGAGTGTTGAGGATCGAAGGAGCACAGACACAAACGTTCAGGCACAAAAACGAAACTCACGCCCTTGAACTTTCTTGGAGATCACCGCTACTTGGTATGAGTTTTCCATACCAGTTATCAATTGATGGGAGACCTATCGTAACCGGAAAGGTATGCCCAAGGAACTGGCCTTTGCTACTTATATCGATCGCTGCGATGACGTTAATACCGGTCGCTGCGATCACGTTAATATTGATCGCTGCTCATGTTCCTATTTGCTGGTAGCATATAAGATTGGGTGAAGTGGAGCGAGACGAAGATACCCAATGATGGGCTCTATCACAACGGCCGGAGAAACGATAGCGAAAGCGCTAAAGCTTGCCGCCATTGGGCTGTACTAACAGATGCAAGCCGAAGCCGTCGGAGAGCATGAACGGCTTGTCCTTGGCGATGGCTTTAACGATCGCGAACTGCGTGAGAGGCATGAGAGTAGGAACGCGATAGTCGAAAAAATCTACACGAATCTACTCTCATTTTTTTGCTTTGTCAGAGGTCGGCATGGAGCGCTATGCGCAATCGAAAAGCCGATAGCATTATGATTAAACGGAAAAATTGAGCTCTATGGCGTGCTATGAGATGCTATGAAAACCGGGTGGTGGTGGTGCCCAGGGGCGGAATTGAACCACCGACACCTGCATTTTCAGTGCAGTGCTCTACCAACTGAGCTACCTGGGCGCCGTGAGCAAGCCCGCGTCTGGCGCCGCGCGGGCCGGCGGGGCTCGCTTATAGGGGCTCGCGGCTTAGCTGTCCAGAACGCGGCCCGCAAGCAACAACGCGAACGAGCCGGTCACTCTTGCGACGGTGCATCCGGTGCCAGCGGCAGCCCGTCTTCTTCCTCGTCGGCGCGCACCGGCACGCGGTAGACCCCGGAAAGCCAGCGGTTGAGGTCGATGTCGGCGCAGCGGCGCGAGCAGAACGGGCGATAGCGCGCGGTGGCGGGTTTGCCGCAGATCGGGCACGGCTTGTTGGCGCTCTCGGTCATGCGCGCAATATGGGGCGCGGCGCCGCCCGCGCCAGTGTCAGGCCACGGCGTTGAGCCAGCCGAAATGGATCGGGTAGCCCTCGCCGCCGAGCAGCGTGATGGTTTCGTAGAGCGGCAGGCCGACGATGTTGGAATAGGAACCGACGATTTTCACCAAAAAGCTGCCGGCAATTCCCTGCGCTGCATAACCGCCGGCTTTGCCGCGCCATTCGCCGGAAGCGAGATAGGCCTCGATGTCCTGGTCGGAGAGCCGCTTGAAGCGCACGCGGGTTTCGACGTGGCGCTGCCGGAACGTCCCTTTCGGCGTTACCAGACAGATGGCGGAATGGACGCGGTGATTGCGCCCGGACAGAAGCCGCAGGCATTGCGCGGCCTCGTCGAGCATCTCGGTCTTCGGCAGGATGCGGCGGCCGACGGCGACGACGGTGTCGGCGGCCAAAATGTAGGCGCCCTTCAGTTCCTCGTCGATGCGCACCATGGCCAGCGCGGCTTCCGCCTTCAGGCGAGCGAGCCGCACCGCGCAGGCGCGCGGCAGCTCGCCGCGTTTGGGGGTTTCGTCGACATCGGCGGGGCGCAGCGCGTCCGGCTCGATGCCGGCCTGGTTGACCAGCGCCAGCCGGCGCGGCGAGCCCGAGGCCAGCACGAATTTGGGACGGCCGATCATTTGAACCGGTAGGTAATCCGGCCCTTGGTCAGATCGTACGGGGTCATCTCCACCAACACCTTATCGCCGGCGAGCACGCGGATGCGGTTCTTGCGCATGCGGCCGGCGGTGTGGGCGATGATCTCGTGCTCGTTCTCAAGCTTGACGCGGAAGGTGGCGTTAGGCAGGAGCTCCGTCACGACGCCGGGAAATTCCAAGAGTTCTTCTTTCGCCATTCGCTTCCCGAATTTCTGCTGCGAACTGGCCGCGATTTTTCGGCCTAAATTTGCGCGGAACCTAGCGGATGCCGGGCCGCTCCACAACGGCCTTGGCGAGCGGGCGCCGCCAAGCCGTCCATCCACCCGTTATTGCACCCCGTTATTGCACCCGGTATTGCATCCGTCATTGCGGCGGCGTGCCGTTGGCGGCCAAGACCGCGCCGGCGAGATAGAGCGAGCCGATGATCAGCACGCGCGGCGCCGGCGCGAGGTCGAGCTTGCCGGCCATCGCGAGCGCGCTTTCGATATCATCACGAGCCAGCGCCGGGATGCCGATGCCACGCGCGACATCCGCAAGGGCGGCGGCCGGCACCGCCTTGTCGTGGGCGATCGGCACCGTGATGACGCGGCGCGCCAGCCCGGAAAAATGCTTGAAAAATCCGGCGCAGTCCTTGGTCGAGAGCATGCCGACGATGAGAACAAGCGGCCGCGGCACCCGCTCCTCGAGATCGGCCAGGGCGGCGGCAACAGCGCGTCCGCCGTCGGCATTGTGACCGCCGTCGAGCCACAATTCGCTCTGCGGCGGCAGCAAGGCGGCGAGCCGGCCGGACGACAGCCGCTGCATGCGCGCCGGCCAGTCGACGCGGCTCATGCCGGCCTCGAAGGCCGCAGCCGGCAGCTTCATGCCGGCGCGCCGCAACGCCGCGATCGCCGCACCGGCGTTTTCGAATTGATGCCGGCCATGGAGTTTCGGCGCCGGCAGGTCGAGCAGTCCGTCGTCGTCCTGATAAACCAGCCGGCCGCGCTCCTCGGTCGCGGTCCAGTTCTCGCCGGCGATGGCGAGCGGCGCCCGCACCCGCGCCGCCTGACGCTCGATGACCGCGCGCGCTTCGCGCAACTGGCTCGCGATCACCGCCGGAACGTCGGGCTTGAGGATGCCGGCCTTTTCGGCGGCGATCGCCTCGATCGTGTCGCCGAGAAACTCGCGGTGATCGAGCGAAATGCGCGTGACGACGCTGGCGAGCGGCCGCTCGACCACGTTGGTCGCGTCGAGTCGGCCGCCGAGGCCGACTTCGAGCAGCAGAACGTCGGCGGGATGGCGCGAGAACAAGAGAAAAGCCGCCGCGGTTTCGACTTCGAACACGGTGATCGGCGCGCCGCCGTTCTTGGCCTCGCACTCGATCAGCATGTCGGCAAGCTCCGCATCCTCGATGAGGCGCCCGCCACCCGGCTGCCCGAGACGAAAGCGCTCGTTGAGTCTCACCAGATGGGGCGAGGTGTAGACGTGCACGATCTTGCCGGCCGCCTCGAGGATGGCGCGCGCGAACGCGATGGTCGAGCCCTTGCCGTTGGTGCCGGCGACGTGGATGAGCGGCGGCAGGCGGCGCTGCGGATGGCCGAGCGCCGCAAGCAGGCGCTCGATGCGGTTAAGCGAAAGGTCGATGCGCCTGGGATGCAACGCCAACAGGCGCGCGGCGACGACGCCGACCG
>JASHQS010000275.1 GCA_030038995.1 Xanthobacteraceae bacterium | reverse complement strand
GCCGCCACGCCGCCGACATTGGCGCCGACCCGCGCATAGCGCGCGGCGCGGGCGGTCAGGCGGTTCTTTTCGCGATCGGTGGGCATTGATTAAAAACGTTTCGCTGGAAAGATAATTACGTCAAGGCGCAATCCCAGGCGCATCGAGCGGCTTCATGTGATCGGCGATCCAGTTTGCCAAGACTTCTTCCGGAATCTCTCCGGCCGCAAGTCCAAGGACAATTGCCGTCGCTTCCTCCTGGGTCGCGTCGAGATCAATGCCGTTGAGGCCGAGAAAGACGATCATTGAGGCCAGCGCCGTTCTCTTGTTGCCGTCCACGAAGGGGTGATTGCGCGCAATACCGAATCCATAGGCGGCGGCGAGAGCCGCGATTTCGGTCTCACCATAAGCGAACTTGTTGATCGGCCGGGCCAAGGCGGATTCGAGAAGTCCACGGTCGCGGATACCGTCGGCGCCGCCGAAAAGCGCAAGTTGCTCAGCGTGAAAATCGAGAACAAGCTCAATATCGAGCCATTCCGGCTCGTTCATTTCGCCAGTGCCCGATATGTGTCGGCAAATCTGCGGAACGATCGCCGTGCGATTTCCATCGCCTTCGCATGCTTGGGATCATACGGACTAAGCTTTAGCCCGCGCTCGGTCTGTTCGACGACGTGAAGCTTGTCGCCTTCCGCAAGCTTCAGCCGCGCCAGCAATTCCCTCGGCAAAATAAGACCGGTCGAATTACCGATCTTTTTTATTTGCAATACGTAACCCTCTGATTTTGTGATGTTTTCTCTGTCGCTCATAGCCTGCTCTGGCGTTATACATATTGTATAACGCCTCTCTGCTCAAACTTCAACGCCTAGTCGGTGCGGATGCTTACCGCGTCACCGGCTCCGCCGGGCGTGTTGCGCGGGTCACCCGGCGGCGATGCCGAACGGCCGGCCGGGGCGGCGCCGGCTGCGGCTGCGCGAAGCCGCCGAACAGCCGGGCGAAGAAGCCTTCGCCGCCGCCGTTCGCCTGACCCGGATAGGAGCCGCGGCCGCTGCCCCAGCCGCCCCACAGCGACGGACTGTCGGGCACGGCCAGCACCTGGCGGCGCACGGTATCGATCTTATGCTCGACCGGTATGTCGGCGACGCGCCGGTCCGGCCCGTTGAGCAGCGCCAGCACCTGCCTGTCGCGGCCGTAGATGTCGTCGCGGAATTCGAGCTTGCCGGCATCGTCGACGAACGCGGTCTGATAGGTCAGATGCACCGGAATGAAGGTCGGGAAGTCGATATTGATCTCGCCCGGCCCGTACATCTTCTTGATGCGCTCGATGGTGTAGTGGTCGTTCGGGCGCACCAGCGACAGCAGCACCTCGGCATATTTCGGCGGATCGAGCACCCGCATGCAGCCGTGGCTGAACGCGCGCTTACTGTAGGCGAACATGTATTTGTCCGGCGTGTCGTGCTGATACACCAGGAATTTGTTCGGGAAGTTGAAGCGGATGCGGCCGAGCGCGTTGTGGTCGCCGGGCGGCTGCCAGATGCTGATGCTGCCGTCGCGGTTGTGGTCGACGACGAGCCCCATGCGCGCCATCACGGTCGGGTCCTGCGCCAGCGCCGGCAGATATTCGTTATTAACGATCGACGGCGGCACGTGCCAGATCGGATTGATGGTGATGAACTTCATCGTCCCCGTCATGATCGGCGTCGGCATGGCAGGCTTGCCGATCACGATCTTGGTCTTCCACACCTGCTTGCCGTCATGCATCACGCGTAGCGAGTAGTCGGGCAGATTGACGATGACGTAGATCTTGCCGAGGTCGTGCGGCATCCAGCGCCAGCGTTCCATGTTGGCGATGATGACGTCGGCGACGTGGCTCGGCCGCGGACCATTGAGCGCATCGAGGGTTTGCGGCGTCAAAATGCCGGTAGCCCTGAGATCGTTCTCCTTCTGGAATTTCTTGACGGCTGCGGCGAGGTCCTTGTCGTAGGTGGCGCCGTCGCCGGAAAGGCCGAGCCGCTGGCGCAAGGCCGGCACGCGCGCGTCCTGCGCGCCGATCTTGAGCGCCGGCCCGCCCGCGATCGGCGGCTTGATGCCCTGCGCATTGCCGGCGCGGATTTCGGCGAGCTTGGCCTTGAGCGCGAGATAGCCCGCCGCGTGCGGCTCGTATGAGTCGAGCGCGGCGGCAACGTCCTTGGCGGCGGCGAGCGCCGCCAGCACGCTGGCCGGCTCCGGCGGCTTCTGGTCGTAGGAAATGTCGGGGCTCACCCGCGACCAGGCCACCCGCCCGATCGACGCATGATGCGCATAGGTGATCACCGACGCGGTGAGCCGCAGCTCGGCCGCGGCGAGCGTGCCCGGATCGGACGACTTGAAATCCGCCACCGGATAATCGGCCGGATCGAGTCCGTCGGCATCGACATGGCCGAGATAATCGATCGCCGCCTTGGCGCGCGCATTGGCGACACCGTCGGTGATCCACAGCGGCGCGTAGGAGCGGCCCGAATAAAACGCCTCGACCGCGGTGCGCTCGGCCTTGCCGCCGAGCACATGGTCGAACTTGCCGGACGAAAGCTCGCGCAATTGGTCGGCGACGGCCTGATCGGCGGCGGAAAGCGTGCTCGCGGGTGCTGCGTTCGCAGCCGGCACGGGTGCTGACGCCGCGGGCGCTGCCGACGCCGGCTCGGCATTGCCGGTCTGCGCGGGCGCGGCGGCGGGAGCCGGTGCCGCGGCGGGATTTGGCGTTTCCGCCTGCTTGGCCGGTTCGGCTGGTTTTTGCGGTTCGGCCGAGCCTGCCGCGGCAGCCGGCGCTGGCGCGGCGGCGGCGGGATTCGGCGTTTCCGCCTGCTTGGCCGGTTCGGCTGATTTTTGCGGTTCGGCCGGGGCCGCTGCGGCAGCGGGCTCAGGCGCTGGCACGGCCGCCGCCGGCACTGGCGCCGGCGCGGCATTGGTGTTCTGCGCAGCGCCTGCCGCTGCGTCCGGCGCGGCTGTCGCCGCAGTTCCGCCCGGCGGCGCGGCGATCGGATCCGCCAGCGCGCTACCGGCGGATACCGACAGCAGCAGCGCCAAAGCGGTCGAGGCCAGAAACCCATTGAGACGGACGCCGGGCATTGCCAATTCTCCTAAGTCCTTGCTTTACTTCACTTTCGCCTGCGGGGCGGAGGCGGATGCGGGAACAATGTTCCCGAAAAGTGTCATTGCTGCGGACGCGAAGCGGATTTTGCGCGACTCACCTTACGCGAGGGCCGCGCGAATTGTCTTGCGCGCAGCACCGGAAATTCGTGCCGATCAGGCGATTTTCCGCCCCTGTCGCTCCGCGGCAACGGCTTCGCTGCCGCATTCGGCGCCTTCGCCGTCGAGGCCGAGGCTTTCGAGCTTGCGATAGAGGGTGGAGCGGCCGATGCGCAGCCGCCGCGCCACCTCCGACATCTGCCCACGGTAATGGGCGATGGCGAACCGGATCAGCTCGGCCTCGATCTCCTCGAGCGGCCGCACCTCGCCCATCGCATCGAGGAGCGGCAGCGAATCGGGTGCCGACGCGCTGATCGCAGTGGCGGTGGCGGGATGGGCCTCGGGCTGCAACGGCGCGGCTTCGACCGCGAGGCCCGGATCGAGTTCGTCCTCGCCGACGATGCCAACAGATCGAACCGCGGCTTGTCCGCCCTCCTGCGCCTTAAGCTGCGCGACGATCTGCGGAAATTCAGCACCCGACAGCGTATCGCCCTCGGCCAGCACCACGGCGCGGAACAGCGCATTTTCGAGCTGGCGGATGTTTCCCGGCCACGGATAGGCGGCAAACAGGCGCAGCGCCTCCGGCGCGATCAGGCGGATGCGTTTGCCCTCCTCGGCGGCAAAGCGCGCCAAAAAGTGCCGGGCCAGCGCCGGGATGTCGGCCGGCCGCCCACGCAGCGGCGGCACGGTGATGGGAAATACGTGCAGGCGATAAAACAAATCCTCGCGGAAGCGGCCGGCTTTGACGTCGGCGATCAGGTCGCGGTTGGTTGCCGACATGATGCGCACGTCGACCTTGACCGGCCGGCGCGCGCCGACCGGCTCGACCTCGCCCTCCTGGATGGCGCGTAAGAGTTTTATCTGCGCCGCCGCCGGCAGTTCGCCGACCTCGTCGAGAAACAGCGTGCCGCCGGAAGCCTCGACGAATTTGCCGGTATGGCGTTCGGTGGCGCCGGTGAACGATCCCTTCTCGTGGCCGAACAGGATCGATTCGACGAGATTTTCCGGCATGGCGCCGCAATTGACCGCGACGAACGGTTTTGTCCGCCGCTCCGACGAGCCGTGGATGGCGCGCGCGATCAATTCCTTGCCGACGCCGGATTCGCCGGCGATCAGCACCGGGATGGTGGAGCCCGCCGCCTTCTCGGCGAGGCGGATCACCGCCTGCATGTTCGCGCTTTTGGTGATGATATCGGCAAAGCCGAGCGTGCCGGCACGGCTGCGCTTCCACCGCGCGATCTCGCCTTCGAGCGCGCTGGTATTGAGCGCGTTGCGCAGGCTCACGTGCAGGCGCTCGGCGCCGACCGGCTTGACCACGAAATCGACGGCGCCGGCGCGCATCGCCGAGATGACATTGTCGATGCCGCCGTGCGCGGTCTGCACGATCACCGGCACCTTGACGGCGGCTTGGCGGAGCCGCGCCAAGACACCGAGCCCGTCGAGATTCGGCATGACCAGATCGAGGATCACGCAATCGATGCGCGCGCTATCGGCGCCGCAGATGAGCGAAAGCGCCGCCTCGCCGTTGTCGCGCACCAAAACCTCGTAGCCGAACTTTTGCAGCATGGCTTCCAGGAGCCGGCACTGCACCGGATCGTCGTCGACGACGAGGATCGCCATGCTTTTAATTCCTTGTGCGCGCAGCGGCTCCGCGCCGCGCCGTGTCTCGGCGAGACGCGCGGCGCGCTGTCCCGTTTCGGGGCAATCTGGGCGATGAGGATTAAGAGGGTGTTAAATTTGGCAATGGACAGGCACGCGTTTCCGGGGCGCAGCGCAGCATGAAGCAGCGCGCAGTGGTGCGCTGCAGACCCGGGATCGTTACACACGCTTTAGTTTGGGACGGTCCCGGATCAGCGGTGCACCGCTTACGCGCTGCACCGCATCCGGGAAACGCACGCGGCAGCGGCTCGTATTTCGCAGCCGCGGCGGCAGGTCGGCGAATTTCCTCTCGCCGCGCAGCACGGCCTGCAATTCAGCCAGCGCCTCGTCGCGCCGGTGATAGCCGCACTTTTCGATGTAATCAGCCGCGATCTTGAGCTGCTTCTCGGCCTTACTCTTCAGCTTGACGATCTCGCCCGCGCCCGGCACGGCCGGCTTCGGCGGATTGTCCTTCTCCAGCATGCCGTTGAGCGGCGCAAATGCCCTGATCTGCGCAAACGCGAGCCGGGCGCGTTCGAGCGCCATGTCGCAGAGATAAAGCGGCATCGGTCCGGGGCATCCGATCGAGGACGATTAAGAAGCCGTTAAATCAGGGAACAATCGCCGGGACGCTAGATCACGAGCGCCAGATAGCCGCAAAGCGCGGCACTGATGAGCAGCACGGACCACTCCACTGGACTGAGCCAGAGCAATCTGCCTTCGCGTATCATGACCCGCTCACTGCTGCGTCGTCTGCGTCGTCGGGTTTACGCCGTCGGGTTTACGACGCTTAGTCCGCACATGATAGCAAGAACGACCGGCGCGGGCTGTAGCGCGCGGACCACACCTGTGCGAAATCCGCTGGCGGTCCAGCGCAGATCGGCCGTAATCGCGCCTTGCCTGCGCCTTGATGGGCGGACGTGGCGCCGTTGCGGGAGCCTGCCAACCACGGCGTTTTGCGGCGTCCGGCTCGCCCGACCTGGGCGGCCTTCATGCCGGCCATCGGCCGGATCAGCGCCGCTGCCAGCGCCGGGTCAGGTCGGATGAACTGAACCGGTATCCGGCGGCGGCGATGGCGCGCATTTGCCGCAACCGCGCCAACACGGCGCCCACGAATCGATCTCGGTCGAGGTTACGGATGCCGGCGCCGAGGCGATTTTTCAGATCGTGGATATGCCGCCCGACCACTTCCGAATCGCCGGTTCCGATCCATAAGGCAATCGGCACAAAAAATATCGCAATGAACAGGAGCTCCGATCCGAGCAGGAATTCCGCGAGGCAGTCGATCGGCCAGCGCCAAAGCTCTCTGAGGTAGTTTGCGCTGCCGAAACTCTGCTTTACCAGGTTGACCGTTACGCAATCGGATTTGAGAGATATTTGTTCGTTACCGGGAAGTCCGCCGAGCCCCAGCGCCGTGAGCAGGTAGCCGTCAAAATCGCCTTGCGCGTTTATCAGCTGCATATTGCCCCGGGAGTATGCGGCAAAACTCTTGCGCGATGCCGTGCTGATCACCACGGTTTGATCAGCGAGATCGAGCAAGCGTTGCTGCCAGTTGTTTGCCGCTATCTCGAGCTTGAACAGGGCGGCATACCACTCGGCGTACTTGACCTGTAACGATGCGACGTACTCCTTGTCTTGACTGCTGCGTGCGATATCCTTTTGCCTGCCGCTTTCGCGAGGGTGCCAGGCTGCTTGCTCCACGGATTGAGAGGGATTGGTCCCGCGATTGAGCCGGGCACGAATCTCATCGGGCGCCCCTTGGTAATGCGCGTGGAGTTCGGCTTTCGACCGCAACAGCGCCCTGACGAAATAGGGTCGGACGCAACGCGCCGACACATGCCATAATTCGGCGGTCCCGGCCGCGGCAACATTCGGCGAGTCGACCCTGACCCAGGTGTATCGATCGGCGGCGGCGTGCAGGCCGTACGCCCAACTGAAGAGGGATGCGCCGAGGACTACGCCTCCCAACAAACCTACGCAAAAACGGATGCGCGAACGAACGCTGCGCAACATAAAACCGGCTCGCAAGCACTTGCCGACCAAATCCACGCCGAACCTGGCCGGCCTTTGGCTACTGCACGCGAAGACTATCGAATCCCGAAAGGATCGTTCTCCCGCGCCATCAGGACGATGCGCCGGCCGCTTCCCGATCGTTGGTCATGACTGACTTCCCCTTACGCAACACCTCACCGCCGCCAACAGTCTGGCGTCTTTGCGCCGGAATTAAGACGGAGCGCGCTGCCGGAAACTCATCAAATCTTACGCCGGCGAAAGCTGCTGACCATGGACATCGGCACCGCCCGCTTCGGCCCGATGCAATTGCCTAAAACTTTAGGCAATTGCGCAAGCCGATTGCCAGCATTGCTCCGGTAAAACGCCTTGCTTCGTCAGCGGGGATGGGGCCGGCGTTGTCCAATTCGCCTTTTATTATCGATCTGCCCACGCTGTGTCTGGTCAGCGTTTTTCTCACCGCGACCGCCGGCGCGCTCTTGCTGTTCGCCTGGATGCAGAACCGCCGCGAAGTGGCGCTGGCGCTGTGGGGCGTCGGCTGCCTGTTCGCCTGCGCGGGCGTCGGCCTGTTGCGCGGTAGGTTTCCCGGCAACGACTCCGCCGTCGTGGCGAGCGCGCTGATCTGCTGCGGCTATGGCGTGATGTGGGCGGGCGCGCGCACCTTCGAGGGACGCAAGGTCCAGCCTGCCTTCGTCTTCGCCGGCGCCGCGCTCTGGCTTGCGCTCTGCCAGCGGAGCGACTTTTCCGGAACGCCGCACGCGCGCCTCGTCGTGCTCTCGGCCATCCTGGCGGCGTACGTGCTCATGAACGCGCGCGAAGTGTGGCGCGGGCTCGATCCCGAGCTGCTGTCGCGCTGGCCGACCTTGGCGCTTTTGGTCATCCATGCGGGCTTTCTCTTGGCGCGGATGCCGCTGGCCGGCGCGCTGCCGCCGGGCGTCGGGGGCGCAGTGGGCGGAGCAGGCGCAGTGGGCGCCATGGGGGCCATGGGGGCCATGGGCGGAGGGCCGCGCCTGTTCATCTCCGTCGTGGCGCTGGAGGCGCTGTGCACGACCTTCGCGCTGGCCTTCCTGCGCGTGTGCATGACCAAGGAACGCGTCGAGTTGCAGCAAAGAAAAGCGGCGCTCACCGACGCGCTGACCGGCATCGCCAACCGGAGCGGCTTCTTCGACCGCGGCGAGCGCCTCCTGGATGCCGCGCTCGCCGACCGGCAGCCCGTGGCGCTCCTGCTGTTCGACCTCGACCGCTTCAAGGATATCAACGACGGCGCCGGCCATCATGCCGGCGATCAGGTGCTGCGCGGCCTCACGCGGCTCGTCAAACCGGCCATGGGTGCCGACGATCTGTTCGCGCGGATGGGCGGCGACGAGTTCGCCTGCATGCTGCCCGGCGCCGGCATGACGCGGGCGCTGCAGATCGCCGAAACGGTGCGGCGCGGATTTGCAGCGCTGCGGGTGGAGGGACTGGTCTCGCATCCCACCGTGAGCGTCGGTCTCGCCATGGCGAGCGAGGCGGGACAGACGCTTGAATCGCTCCTGGCAAGCGCCGACCGCGCGCTCTATCGCGCCAAAGCCGAGGGCCGTAACCGCGTCGCCCCGGCGCCGTTGGTTCTTATCGAGAGCGCAGGTAACGAGCCGGCGCCGCCACTGGCTCCGGTGTCGCCGATTATCATGTCCAAGTTGCGCTCGACGCTGGGCACGACCTGATCGCGCAGGCGGCTTGAAGCCCCCGGCCACGGCCTGTCGCGACGCCCGGCCTTCCAGACCTATCGGTATTCGTATTATCATTCCGACAAGCAGCTTTCTGACAAGCAGCCTTCTGCCAAGCAGCCTTTGCGCCGGCGAT
>JASHQS010000274.1 GCA_030038995.1 Xanthobacteraceae bacterium | reverse complement strand
TATAGGTTACATTGGCCGGTGATAGAAATTCGCCAGACTGAGCAGTTTGCGCGCTGGTTCGCCCGGCTGCGCGACCGTCGAGCACAACGGCGAATCCAAGCGCGCATCGATCGGCTGCAGATCGGTAATCCGGGCGACGTGCGGCCTGTTGGTGGCGGTGTTTCCGAAATGCGGATCGATTAAGGGCCAGGCTACCGAGTATATTTCGCTCAACGCGGCCCAGCGCTCATCATCCTGCTCGCCGGGGGCGACAAACAGACGCAACGAAAAGGCATCGCGACGGCACTCGCATTGATACGCGCTCTCTAGGAGAACATCATGGCCGCGAAGAACAGCAAACCAAAAACCATTGGCAATAGAAAGTTGAAGACCATACCATGGGATTCCGCCGCTTATTTGAAGACCGAGCGCGATATCAGCGATTATCTCGAAGCTGTATTCGAGGACGGCGATCCTGCATTGATTGCTCATGCCCTAGGGATTGTCGCCCGTGCCAAAGGCATGGCGAAAATTGCGCGAGCAACCGGTCTCGGCCGTGAAAGTCTCTACAAGGCGCTTTCACCGGACGGCAATCCGGAACTCGCCACCGTGCTGAAGGTGATGCGGGCGCTGGGCCTCAAGCTCAAGGTAGCAGCCTGATCGACGATGCTCCGGCGGCTCCCTGCGCCCGCCGCAGGTCCGGCGGCACGGCTTCGGCGGCAAGCGCGTCGAGCGCGGCGTCGAGCGCCATGGTTTGTTGCTTGTCCGAGCCGAGCCGGCGGATCGAGACGGTGCGCTCGGCGGCTTCTTTCTTGCCGACCACCAAGAGCACCGGCAGCTTGGCGAGCGAATGCTCGCGGACCTTGTAGTTGATCTTTTCGTTGCGCAGATCGCCTGCGACCCGCAGGCCAAGCCGCTGCGCCGCCGCCAGCGCGCCGCGCGCATAATCGTCGGCGTCCGCGGTGATGGTGGCGACCACCGCCTGCAGCGGCGACAGCCACAGCGGCAGGTGCCCGGCATAATGCTCGATCATGATGCCGGTGAAACGCTCCAGCGAGCCGAACATGGCGCGGTGCAGCATCACCGGCGTCACCTTGTCGGAATGCTCGTCGATGTAGAACGCGCCGAGCCGGCCCGGCATGTTGAGGTCGACCTGGATGGTGCCGCACTGCCAGTCGCGGCCGATGGCGTCGCGCAACACATATTCGAGCTTGGGTCCGTAGAAGGCGCCTTCGCCCTTGTTGAGCGTCCACGGCCGGCCGGATGCTTCGAGCGCCGCCAAGAGCGCCGCCTCCGACTTGCCCCACGCGGCGTCCTCGCCGATGCGCTTTTCCGGCCGGTCGGAGAATTTGATGCGCACGTCGTCGAAGCCGAAATCGGCGTAGATCGACAGGATCAGATCGTTGACCTCGAGCACCTCGGCGGCGATCTGCGCCTCGGTGATGAAGATATGCGCGTCGTCCTGGGTGAAGGCGCGCACCCGCATCAGTCCGTGCAACGCGCCCGACGGCTCGAAACGATGCACCTTGCCGAATTCGGCGATCTTGAACGGCAGGTCGCGGTACGATTTCAGCCCGTTCTTGAAAATCTGGACGTGGCCGGGGCAGTTCATCGGCTTGACCACGAAGACGCGGTCGTCCTCCTGGCGCGGCTCGACCAGAAACATCGACTCGCGGAACGTCGCCATGTGGCCGGAAGCGACCCACAGCGATGAATCGATGAGCTGCGGCGCGTTGACTTCGGCGTAGCCCGCCGCCTCTTGCCGCCGCCGGATGTAGCTTTCCAGCGTCTGGAACAGCGTCCAGCCTTTGGGATGCCAGAACACCGAGCCGGGCGCCTCTTCCTGGAAATGGAACAGGTCCATCTCGCGGCCGAGCTTTCGGTGGTCGCGCTTTTCCGCTTCCTCGATCTGCTTGAGATGGGCGGCGAGTTCTTCCTCTTTGGCGAACGCGGTGCCGTAGATGCGCGAGAGCATGTCGCGGCTCGAATCGCCGCGCCAATAGGCGCCGGCGACCTTCATCAGCTTGAACGCGTTGCCGACCTTGCCGGTCGAGGTCATGTGCGGGCCGCGGCACAGGTCGAACCAGTCGCCCTGCTTGTAGATCTTGATCTGTTGGTCTTGCGGAATGGCGTCGACCAGCTCGACCTTGAACAGCTCGCCCTTGTCGCGAAACACCTTCTTGGCCTCTTCGCGCGACCAGATTTCCTTGGTGAACGGCCTGTCGCGCGCGATGATCTCGCGCATTTTTTTCTCGATCGCGCCGAAATCCTCGGGCGTGAACGGCTGGTTGCGGAAGAAATCGTAATAAAAGCCGTTGTCGATCACCGGACCGATGGTCACCTGGGTGCCGGGCCACAATGTCTGCACCGCCTCGGCAAGCACGTGCGCGGCATCGTGACGGATGAGTTCGAGCGCGCGCGGATCGTCGCGGCCGATGAACTCGATCTTGGCGTCGCGCGCGATCGGGTCGCTAAGATCGGCGAGCTTGCCGTCGAGCAGCATCGCCACCGTGCGCTTGGCGAGCGAGGGCGAAATGCCCTTGGCGATCGCGAGCCCGCTGCTGCCCGGCGGGTATTGCCGCTGCGCGCCATCCGGAAAGGTTATTGTGATTGGCTTGGATTTTGCCGGCGCGCCGGCGGGATCATGCGCGGCTTGAGCCGAACTGCTCTCGGGCATCGTCGTATCCTCTGCTCACTCGCTGCCTACGAATGCAGGTAAGCGCGGCAGACATATAGCAACGTCCACGGGCCGCGCAAGAATCCGCCGCGTGCAAGCGGCGAATTCTCACCGCCGGCTCGCGCCGGTGCCGCCGCCCTTGCGACTTTGCGAGCCCGCACAGTAGGATCGCGCCATGGCCGACCGCCCCAACGACGCGCTCGCGCAGATCCATCAGCAGATCATGTGGAGCCGCCTGATCGCCGTGGTCGAGGAGCAGGCGCAGACCATGCTGCGCACGGCGTTCTCCACCTCGGTGCGCGAGGCCGGCGACCTGTCCGCCGGCGTATTCGACCGCCATGGCCGCATGCTGGCGCAGGCCGTCACCGGCACGCCCGGCCACGTCAACTCCATGGCCAATGCGATCAAATATTTTCTCGATGTTTATCCGCTCGCCGGCATGAAGCCCGGCGACCACTACATCACCAACGACCCGTGGCTCACCTCCGGGCATCTGCACGACATCACGGTGGTGACGCCGAGCTTTTATCGCGGCGAAGCGGTCGGGCTGTTCGCCAATACCATCCATGTGGTCGATATCGGCGGCCTCGGCATGGGACCGGACGGCCGGCAGGTATTCGAGGAGGGCTTGTCGATCCCGATCATGCCGCTCGCCCGCGAGGGCCGCATGAGCGAGGATCTGTTGCGCCTCGTGCGCGCCAATGTGCGCGAGCCGCTGCAGGTCGAGGGCGATATCTACGCCTGCGCCGCCTGCAACGACGCGGGCAGCCGGCGGCTCGTCGAGATGATGGACGAGTTCGAGATCGCCAATTTGGACCGGCTCGGCGATGCCATCATCGCGGCTTCGCGCGAGGCGACGCTCGAGCGCATCCGCGCCTTGCCGGCCGGCACCTATCGCAACAGCCTGACCATGGACGGCTACGACAAGCCGCTCGTGCTCAATGCCGCGCTGACCATCGACGAAAACGGCATTCACGTCGATTTCGACGGCACCTCGCCGGCTTCGAGCTACGGCATCAACGTGGTGCTCAATTACTGCCTCGCCTATACCGCCTTCGGCGTCAAATGTTTGGTTGCGCCCGAGGTGCCGAACAATGCCGGCTCGCTCGAGCCGATCACGGTCACGGCGCCGGAAGGCTGCGTGCTCAACGCCAACCGGCCATGGCCGGTCGCGGCGCGCCATACGGTCGGGCAAATGCTGCCCGACGTCGTCGCCGGCTGCCTGCACCAGGCGATCGCCGGCGGCGTGCCGGCCGAAGGCGCGTCGTCGCTGTGGAATCCGCAGATTTTCGGCGGCGGCTCGCTGGTCGACGAAGTCGAGGCGGGCACCGACGCCAACGCGCTGCCGCTGTTCTCGACCGTCATCTTTCATTGCGGCGGCACCGGCGCGCGGCCGGCCAAGGATGGGCTGTCGGCCACGTCGTTTCCCTCGGGCGTGCGCACCATACCGGTCGAGGCGACCGAGAGCATCGCGCCGGTCGTGTTCTATCGCCGCGAGTTTCGCGACGGCTCGGGCGGGCCTGGAAAGTATCGCGGCGGGCTTGGCCAGATCATCGAGATCGGCGGCGCCGACGCCAATCCGATCGCGCTCCTCTGCAATTTCGAGCGGGTCAAGAATCCGGCGCGCGGAAGGAACGGCGGCAGCCCAGGGGCTCCCGGCACCGTCACGCTGCGCTCCGGGCGGCCGATCCGGCCAAAGGGCCGGCAGACCGTGCCGCCGCGCGATGCCATGTGCCTGCATCTTCCAGGCGGCGGCGGCTTCGGCGATCCGCGCGCGCGCGACCCGGAGCGCGTGCGCAACGACGTGCTTGACGGCCTGATCAGCGCCGAGCAAGCCCGCCGCGATTACGGCGTTGCCATCGACGCGGCGGGACGGCTCGATCTTGCCGAAACCGCGCGGCTGCGGCGCGGCTGAAGCGTATTCCGATCTGATCGAGTGCGCAGCTCACTCCTTTCCTGTCATCGCCCGCGAACGCGGGCGATCCAGTCATCACAAAACGCTCAGGAGGTTACCGGATGCCCCGCTTTCGCGCATAGGCGCTAACATAGCTGCGTTTCCCGGGCGCAGCGCAGCACGAAGCGCAGCGAAGTGGTGCGCTGCAGACCCGGGATCGTAACAAGTTGCGGAGTCTGGGACGGTCCCGGATCAGCGGTGCACCGCTTCGCGCTGCACCGCATCCGGGAAACAGAGGCCTATGTCAGCGCCTATGC
>JASHQS010000273.1 GCA_030038995.1 Xanthobacteraceae bacterium | reverse complement strand
AACCTCATCGAGGGCTTCTTCTCAAAATTTGCCCGCTCGGTCCTGCGCCACATCCGGGTAGCATCCAAACACGAACTCAAGGAGCGCATCATGGCCGGCATCGACGACATCAATCGCCATCCCGTCATCCATACCTGGTCTTACAAGCTCGCCGAGGCCGCCTGATATGATTCGAACCAAGGAAACGCTGACCTAGTACCCTGAAATCACGAATAGCGGCAGAGGCCGGGCGTGGCCATGTGACTCAAACGACTGGCCTTTTAGCACGACCCGTGAATCACCTATTGATGAAAGTGGGTACTAGTTGTCCTATGCAGAACTTCGAGGCAAGCGTTAGCGCTGAAGTAACCGAAGGTAAGAATCGATGATGAGTAACAATCTTTTCGCATACGGCAGCCTGATGATTGATGAAGTATTTGAAATCGTGCTTGGCCGTTTCCGACCATCGATGTCAGCAAGATTAGATGGTTTTACCAGATTCACGCTAATCGGACATGATTTTCCGGCAATTATTCCGTGTGAGGGATGTCATGTCGAAGGGACTATTTTTTTAGAACTCTCCGAGATTGAATTTTCGTGCTTGGATAAGTTTGAATTAGAAGCGTACGAGCGCCGGCGCGTATCAGTCAAGGCGAATGACGGCTTATCCTACGCCGCTGATACTTATATTCTTAGAGAGCGATTTCGCGAGTTGTTATCCAACCGAAGGTGGGACTTGCAAGCTTTCAAGGTCAAGCATTTGAGTTCTTATTTGGCCACGTGCCGCGATTGGAAGAAGTCGACATCTTGCGTGTGAATGGGTTTGCACCGTATAACCGCTGCCATCGACCTCGCCGCAACCCGGCGCGCTTGATCCGATCATTCGGAGCGTTGACAGTGAGGAGCGACCGCGGCAGATAGAACTCCACATTGGGTAAGGAGAACGAGTAATGGGGGTGCCGATCCAATTGGGCTGGCAGACACGAATAGACCGGCTAGCCAATCTTGCCATAAATGTCGGTGTGAATCTGCAGCCGGGTCAAGAGCTGGTACTAACGGCACCGCTCCAAGCATTGCCACTCGTCGAACGCGTGACGGAACATGCATATCGCGTCGGCTCGCGCCACGTTACCACGATATTCAACGACGAGGTCGGAACGCTTGCCCGATTCCGCTATGCCCCAATTAGTGCCTTTGACTATTCTCCCGCGTGGCTGTTTGAGGGAATGGCAACCGCATTCCGCGCCGGTGCTGCGCGCCTAGCAATTTCCGGCGAGGACCCAGTGTTGCTCGCCGGTCAAGATCCCGAAAAGGTATTTCGGGCAAATCGGGCTCGCTCTGTCGCGTATCGTCCGGCTCTGGACTTAATCACCGATTTTTCCATGAACTGGAGCATCGTGAGTTGCGCCACTCCGGCCTGGGCCGCCCAAGTATTCCCTAACATGCCGAAGGAAGCGGCCGTTTCAGAGCTTTGGGAGGCCATTTTCTCAGCCAGCCGGATCGACAACCAAGATCCGATTGCGGCATGGGCCGAGCACAATTTAGCCTTGCGGGCGCGAACCAAGCAACTCAATGCCAAGGCGTACCAAGCTCTGCATTTTCAAGGCCCCGGCACGAATTTGGAAATTGGACTTTCCGACGGTCATCAATGGCTCGGCGGAGCCGAAACAGCAAAAAACGGCGTCGTGTGTAATCCCAATATACCGACTGAGGAAGTGTTCACAACTCCGCACTGTACACGCACTAATGGGCACGTCCGATCCACAAAGCCTCTTTCCTATCAAGGAACTCTCATTACGGACATTATAGTCGAGTTCAAAGAGGGCCAGATCGTCAATGCCGATGCCCGCACCGGACGGGAAGTTCTGCAGAAAGTACTGAATACTGACGAGGGAGCACGCCGGCTTGGTGAGGTCGCTCTTGTTCCTGGTTCTTCTCCCATCTCAAGGAGCGGTCTACTCTTTTACAATACGCTGTTCGATGAAAATGCCGCGAGCCACATCGCCATCGGTCAAGCATATCGCTCGGCGCTGCAGGGCGGCGCCAACGCAAGCGCTGAAGAACTCGCGGGGCGAGGAGCTAACACCAGCCAAATCCATATCGATTGGATGATCGGCTCCTCTAAGGTCGACGTGGACGGCGTTCACGCCAGCGGCATGATAGACCCCGTTATGCGAAACGGTGAATGGGCATAACGTCGACTGGCCGACAAATCGCATGACGCTGACGGGCCAATCGCTTCCAACGTCGGCCGCCTTGTTGCAGTGCAGCGGTTAACCGCCGTTACCACCCTTTATTCGTGCAATTCGGCTGCGAAGGGACAGTCGCGTCACCGCTAGCAGTTTGATTATCCTCATCTAGAACTCCCCGTCGGCAAAGTGTCAGCCGCCACAATTGCACTTCCTGGCCGCCACGGTCGATGCGGTTTTGACCCGTGGAAGCGCAAGCTTTCGGAACATCATCACATTCTCCCCAATCGTGCACAGTACCATAAATAGCCTTCCGGAGAGGCAATTTCAAGCGCGTTCAAATTTGGACCTAACCGTAGGGCGGGCCTGAAGCATTGCCCAGCTTCGCATTTTTCGCCTAGCTAACGTGTTCTCTAATCGATCCACGGCTGTTGAGCCGACATCGTTCTCGCCCTCGATGCCAGAAACCCGCACGTCGCGGCACGGCTGATGGGCGCGTTCCGCTCCTGGCGGGCGCTCGAATCAAGGCGCCGCGCCCGCGCCGAGGCCAGCTTGCGCCTTGTGGCCGCCACGAGCGCCCTGTCGCGCGACGTTGCCGATATTGTCGCCCGTACGCTGGCGGAGAGCTGAGCCGCAGCCGAACGCTCTGCTGCGGACCGGGCCGGGCAGCGGGGCCCAAAAAAGCGTGCGACATCCATAAAAAATATTGACTCCGGACTCTCGACAAATCGCCGGACATCGATTCTTATCGGGGTGATTCGGGGGAGATGCGGCACATCCTTTCCGAACCTAGCGGGGACCGTCCGAACGGAGGCAGGCGATGGCGCGCGCCGAAACGGCGAGTGCGTCTCTACGTTCCGATTCGATCAAGGGGCTGGCACAATCCATCGCCAATCCGGCCTACCGGCGGCTGTTGAGCGCCGAGCCGCTGTTGCGCCGCGCCGTGCCGGTTCTCATCGTCGCCTTCATGCTGACGATCTGCATCGGCGCCGCGGTGCAGGTGGTCGAGCATCGCCGTCAGGTCATTGTCGACGCCATGCGCGAGGTCGAAGCGCTTGCTGATCAACTCGCCGTAACGCTCGACCGGCCAGTCCGCGACGGCAAGCCGAACTTGGCGCGTACCGCGGCAGCGCTGCCGCGCGCCCTGCCCGACTGGGCCGCCGGCGCCGGCCGGCGCGCGCTGATCGCCGACGCCGACGGCCGCATCGTCGCCTCGATACCCGACGATCCGCCGCTGCACGGCCGGTCCATTCTCGACGTGCTCGGCCCGTTTCAGCCGCTGACCACGTTCGGCGCCGAAGCGCACACCATGGCGATCGTGCTGCCCGACGGCGAAACGGCTTTGGCGACGGTCCGCGCGCTCGACAACCCGAGCGGCACCGTGACGGTGTTGCAGCCGCTCGATCGGGCGCTGGCGGACTGGCGCTCGACCACGGCATTGACCGTGACATTGTCGGCGACCACCGGCTTCGTGGTGCTCATTCTCGGCTTCGCCTTCCATTGGCAGGCGACGCGCGCGCGCGAGGCCGACCTCATTCATGACACCGTGCGCAGCCGCATCGACACCGCGCTCGACCGCGGCCGCTGCGGCCTGTGGGACTGGGATTTGGCGCGCGGCCGCGTGTTCTGGTCGCATTCCATGTTCGATATTCTCGGTCTGGCGCCGAAGGACGATTTGCTGACCTTCGGCGAGGTCAACACGCTGGTGCATGCCGACGACGTCAATCTGTACGATCTGGCGACGCAGCTCGCCGACGCCAGGACGCAGTCGTTCGACCACGCGTTTCGCATGCGCCATGCCGACGGCCGCTGGCTGTGGCTGCGCGCGCGCTGCGAATTGACGCGGCAGGACGGCGACGCCGGACTGCATCTCATCGGCATCGCGGTCGACATCACCGAGCAAAAGAGCCTGGTGGAAAAGACGGCCGCGGCCGATCTGCGGCTGCGCGACGCCATCGAAACCATACCCGAGGCGTTCGTGTTGTGGGACGCCGACAACCGGCTGGTGCTGTGCAATTCCAATTTTCAGGCCCTGCATCACCTGCCCGACGAAGCCATCGCGGCCGGCACGCCGTACGAGGCGGTCGTGGCGGCCGGCAAAAAGCCGATCATCCGCACCACCGTCGCCAACGAGGACGGCCAGCCGCCCGGCGCGCGCACCTTCGAGGCGCAGCTCGACGACGGCCGCTGGATGCACATCAGCGAGCGGCGCACCAAGGACGGCGGCTACGTTTCGGTCGGCACCGATATCACAAAAATCAAGCTGCACGAGCAGCGGCTCGTCGAGGGCGAGAAGCGCCGCATCGCCACCATCGACGATCTGCGCAAGTCGCAGCAGGCGTTGGAACGGCAGGCCGGGCAGCTCGCCGAGCTGGCGGAAAAATACGCCGAGGAAAAAACCCGCGCCGAGGAGGCCAACCAGACCAAATCGAAATTCTTGGCCAATATGAGCCATGAGCTGCGCACGCCGCTCAACGCCATCATCGGCTTCTCCGAAATCATGGAAGCGCAGATGTTCGGGCCGCTCGGCGCCGAGAAATACGGCGAATATTCGCGCGACATCCGCGAGAGCGGTCAATATCTGCTCGACGTCATCAACGACATTCTCGATATGTCCAAGATCGAAGCCGGCGGCATCCGCCTGACGCTGGAGGACGTCGACCTGGACCCGGTGCTGGCCGACTGCATGCGCGTGGTGTGGGGGCGCGCCAACGAGAAGCGGCTGGTGCTCAAATCCGACATCGCGTCGATCATCCGGCTCAAGGCCGACCGCCGGGCGCTCAAGCAGATTGCGCTCAACCTGTTGTCCAACGCGGTGAAGTTCACCCCGGAAGGCGGCGTCGTGAGCGTCCGCGGGCACGTGCGCGGCGGCACCGTAACTATTGCCATCCGTGACAGCGGCATCGGCATTCCGAGGGACGCGCTGCGCAAGCTCGGCCGGCCATTCGAGCAGGTCGAGAGTCAGCTGACCAAGCGGCACCAGGGCTCGGGACTGGGACTTGCTATCGCAAAATCATTGGTCGAGATGCACGGCGGCGCCATGCGCATCGCCTCGACGCCGGGCCGGGGCACCACGGTGATGGTGCGTCTGCCGGTCAAGCCAAAACTGCCCGCGCGCGCCGCGGCGTAGTCAACGGGGGCGCCGGGCGGCGCTCTGCCGCGGCGCTACGTGTTACGGCGCCTTGCCCAAAATCCGCACGAAGCACTCGCGCACTTGCCGTTCGGTTTCCACCACATGAGCGTGGAGCGCCGGAAAATCCGGCAGGTCGGCGGCGCGCGCGAGCAGGCCCAACACGCCGGCACTGGCCGTGGTCGGATCGAACTTGCCGGGCAGGCAAAGCCGCAGGATTTGGGTGAGATCGTGAAACAGCCGGACCGCGGGACGCAGGATAGCGGCGTCCGCCGGCCCCAGAACGCCGCGCCTCGCCGCCTTCTCCAGCACCCGTGCCGTTGACACGTCAAGAATATCCGGCTTCGCGGCAGCGTGTATCAGCTGCAGATATTGCGCAATGAATTCGATATCGACGAGCGCACCGGCGGCATTTTTCAGGTCCCACGGATCGGCGTCGCCTTTTTCCTCGGCAATGGCGGCGCGCATGTCGACGACGTCGGCGGCCAAAGCCGCGGCATCGCGGCGGCGGCAGAGCACGTCGCGGATGCTGGCGGCAATGCGCGCGGCAAACTCGGGGGGTGCGGAAACCACGCGCGCGCGGGTGAGCGCCATGTGCTCCCAGATCCATGCCTCGTGCTCCTGATATTGCCGGAAGCGCTCGATCTGCGTCGCCAGCGGGCCCGAGCGGCCGGACGGGCGCAGCCGCATATCGACCGGATAGAGCACGCCGTAATTGGTTTGCGCGGTCAGCGCGCTGATCAGCCGCTGGGTCAGGCGGGCAAAATACTGGGCGCCGTACAGCGGACGTTCGCCGTCGGAATTCGGACGCTGCTCGTCGAAGTCATAGATCACAATGAGGTCGAGATCGGAGCTCGCCGTCATCTCCCGGGCGCCAAGCCGTCCCATGGCGAGGACGGCGGTTTGCGCGCCGCGCATGCGGCCATGCGCAGCGGCAAAATCGTCCTGCACCCTGCCGTGCACGGCGCGAAGCAAAGCTTCGGCCAGCCGGGCAAATACCGCGCCGGCCTGCTCGGCCGATAGCGAGCCTGACAGGATGCGCGCCCCGATCAAAAACATATGCTCCTGGCCGAACGAGCGGACCGCGTCGAGAAACTCCTCGTAGCTGCGCGTCTCGCCGAGCACCCGCCGCAGCTCGCCAGCCAATCGGTCGTCATCGGGCAGCGCGCCGAAGAAACTCGGATCGATCAAGAGATCGATGAGGTGCGGACTGCGCGCCAGCGTATCGGCGAGCCGCGGCGCGACGCCGACGATCAAGGCGATGAATGCCACCATCTGCGGGTTCTGCCGCAGCAGCGACAGGAAGCGGCCGCCGGCGCGCAGCGCCGCGACAAAACGGTCGAAAGCGGCAAAGGCGGCATCCGGATTGTCGGCGCGCGCGACCTGATCGATGATGAGCGGCAAAAGCTCGATCAAATTGTTGCGCGCCCGCTCGCCGCGCAGGGCGCGGTAGAGCGGCGCGCGCCAGCGGCGCACCGCCTCGGCAATTTGCAGCGGCTGCCGAAAACCGAGGCCCGCCAGCCGATCGAGCGTTTCTCGCTCGCGCTCGGGCGTTGCCAACGACAGATTCTGCTGCGCGGCAAGGAAAGCGGGCTCCTGCTCGAACAGACGGACATAGTGGCGCTCGACCGCGCGCAACTGCGCCACGAGATGCGTGGCGAATGCGTCGCGCCCGGCAAAGCCGAGAAAACGCGCGAATTGCTCCAGAGCGACGGCGTCGGACGGCAGCGTGTGGGTCTGCTCGTCGGCTCGCATCTGCAGGCGGTGCTCGACGCGGCGCAGAAAATCGTACGCCGCGGTCAACTCGTCGCGCGTGACGACATCGATCCAGCCGCCGGCCGCGAGCGCCGCCAGCATCGCGACCGTGGCGCGGCCGCGCAGCTCCGGATGCCGGCCGCCGGCAATCAGCTGCTGGGTCTGCACGAAAAACTCGATCTCGCGGATGCCGCCGCGGCCGAGCTTGATGTTATGGCCTTCGACCGCGATTTCGCCGTGGCCGCGATAGGCATGGATCTGCCGCTTCATCTCGTGCACGTCGGCGACCGCGGCGAAGTCCAGATATTTGCGCCACACGAACGGCGCCAATTCGCGCAAGAGCTTGTCGCCGGCGACAATATCGCCGGCGCACGGGCGCGCCTTGATCAGCGCCGCGCGCTCCCAGTTCTGGCCACGGCCTTCGTAGTAGTCCAGCGCCGCCTCGGTCGACAGCGCGATCTGGGTCGCGGACGGATCGGGGCGCAGGCGCAGATCGACGCGAAAGACATAACCGTCCGCGGTGCGCTCCTGCATGAGCTTCACCAATTCGCGCGTCAGTCGGACGAAGAACGGCGCCGGCTCGACGTGCGGCGGCAGCGCCGCAGCGGCAGCATCGAACAGGACGATGAGATCGATGTCGCTGGAAAAATTCAATTCGTAGGCGCCCATCTTGCCCATGGCGAGCACGACGTAGCCGGAGCCGATTTCCGGGTGGTTGGGGCTCGGCGGCGCGAAGTTGCCGCGCCTTGCCGCTTCACGCAGGAGGTAACCGACCGCGATGCCGAGCGTCGTATTGGCGAGCTCGGTGAGCGCCTGCGTCACGCGCTCGACCGGCCAAACCCCGCCGATATCGGCGAGCGCGATGAGCAGCGCGGCGTCCGCCTTCAGCCGGCGCAGAATGCGCATCAACGCCGGCTGCGTACGCGCAACATCGCCGGCGCGCCGCGCGCCCGCAAGCAACGCGACGATTTCCTTATCGGGATCCGTCGTGAGCAGGCGCAACAGGCGTGCCGGATCAGCGCCGATCAGCCCCCAAAGGTATGGCGCACTGTCGGCAATGCCGGCAGCGACGCTGGTCAGCTGCGGGTGGTCCTTGACGAGGCGCGCGAGCCGTTTGCCGGCTGCTTTTGTCGAGTTGCTGGCAAGCCAATCAGCGACGCGCCCGCACGCCGCCGCGGACGCCCGCGGCACGCTCGTCGCCGCGCCACATTCGGCGGGTGCAGCCGCGCAGAACCGCCGGACCAGCGCCGTTCCGTGCAGTTTCGCCTTCGCCGGCCGCTTGCCGACCGCTGGGCGCCTCATCCGGTCCCCACCGGTCCGGCACGCGGCAGCGCGATGGTGCTTTTCAGGCCCGGGTGATTGTCTTCGAGCTTGAGTTCGCCGCCGTGAAGACGCGCGACGGCAGAAGCGAGGCTGAGGCCGAGACCCGAACCCGGCTCGGAACGGCTTTGCTCGAGGCGCACGAAACGCTCGACGACACGCCCGCGATCGGCTTCCGGAATGCCGGGCCCGCGATCCTCGACGCTGAGCGTGATGCGCTCGCCCTCGCGGCCGGTTTTGACCATGATCTCGGCGGGTTGGCCGTTGAGCTTGCCGGGAGCGGCGTACTTGATGGCGTTGTCGACCAGATTGGCGAGCGCCTGGCTCACCAGCTCGCGATTGCCGCGTACCGGCGCCGCCGTCGCTGCATCGACCTTGAGCGCCAAACCCTTCTCTTCGGCCAATGGCTCATAGAGCTCGCCGACGTCGCGGGCGATTTCGGCGGCGTCGAACTCGGTCATGTCGTCGCGGGCGTGGCCGGATTCGGCCCGCGCGATCATCAACAGCGCGTCGAAGGTGCGGATCAGCTCATCGGACTCCTCGATCGTGTATTCCAGCGCGGCGCGATAATCGGCTTCGCCCGTCGAGCCGCGCAGCGCCTGTTCGCAGCGATTGCGCAGCCGCGTCAGCGGCGTTTTCAGATCGTGCGCGATATTGTCCGAAACTTCGGAAAGGCCATGCATCAAGGCAACGATACGATCGAGCATGGCGTTGACCGCATCCGCCAAGCGGTCGAGCTCGTCGCCGCTGCCGGCGACCGGCAGCCTGCCGGCAAGATCACCGGCCATGATCACCTGCGCCGTTCCGGTCATGGCGTCGATGCGGCTGAGCACCCGGCGGCTTACGAAAAATCCGCCGACCAGCCCAAGCACGACCACCAGCGCGAACGACCAGCGTCCGGCGTTGCTGATGATGCCGTAAAGCCGTTCGCGCTCCTCGAGATCACGGCCGACCAGCACATGGAAGCCGCCGAGCTGGACGACTTCGACCAAGGCGCGATGCTCGGTGCCCTCGGCCGCGCCGGGCGCCTCGAGCCGGCGGTACGAGGTTTCGCGCCAGCCCGGATGGTCCAGCACGCCCGGCTCAAGCGCGCTGATGTTGCCGGCCAAGCCCTCGCCGTTCGGCGTGGTGACGAGATAAAGGCTCGAGCCGGGCCGCCGCGAGCGTATCTGCACGGCGAAGAACAGCCGCCGCAACCCGCCTTGCTCGTATTGTTCCGTGAGCGTCTTGATTTCGCTCTCGATGGTGCTGGTGATCTGCTCGGTGATCAGGCGGCGGGTGTTGAGCGCGAGATAGCCGAGCAGCGACGCCGCGAACAGGATGAAGATCAACAAGTAGACGAGCGTCAGCTTGAACGCCGTTGTGCGCAGGAGCTTGCCGAGTGCCGTCACGAATCAACTCTTTGAGTTTTGCGCGCCTAATTCACCGTCGGAAAAGTCCTCTTCCCAGAATTCAAGCGCGCCGCGCCTGCCGCTCTGTCGATTGGCCGCTTCGGCGCGGCGCAGCTCGACGCGGCGGATTTTGCCCGAAATGGTCTTCGGCAGATCGGCAAATTCCAGCCGGCGCACACGCTTGAACGGCGCCAGCGCGGCGCGACAGTGCCGGAATATGGACAGCGCCGTGGCGCGATCCGGGGCGTGGCCGGACGCGAGCACAAGATAGGCCTTCGGCACGGCGAGCCTGATCGGATCCGGCGACGGCACGACCGCCGCTTCCGCCACCGCCGGATGCTCGATGAGCATGCTCTCGAGCTCGAACGGGCTGATGCGGTAATCGGACGACTTGAACACGTCATCGGCGCGGCCGACGTAGGTCAAATAGCCGTCGTCGTCGACCGTCGCCACGTCGCCGCTGTGGTAGACCGCCTCGCCGACCGACAGGACGCCGCTCTCGCCCTGATAGCCCTGCATCAATCCGATCGGTCGCGGCTGCAGCAGCAAACAGATTTCGCCTTCCTTCTGCGGCGTACCCGCCACGTCCAGAAGCGCGACGCGATAGCCGGGCAGCGGCCGGCCCATCGAGCCCGGCTTGACCTTTTGTCCGGGCGTGTTGCCGACGAGCGCCGTCGTCTCGGTCTGGCCGTAACCGTCGCGGATGGTCAGATGCCACGCCGCCTTGACCCGTTCGATCACCTCCGGATTGAGCGGTTCGCCGGCGCTGATCAATTCTCTCAGCTTGACCGGCCATGCCGCAAGGTCCTCCTGGATCAGCATGCGCCAAACGGTCGGCGGCGCGCAAAACGTCGTGACGCCGCAGCGCGCGACGGCATCGAGCAGGCCGCGCGCGTTGAAACGGCGCTGGTTGACGATGAAGATCGTCGCCTGCGCGCTCCATGGCGAAAAGAAGCAGCTCCAGGCGTGCTTGGCCCAGCCGGGCGAGGAAATATTCAGGTGCACGTCGCCGGGCTGCAGGCCGAGCCAGTAAATCGTCGACAAATGCCCGACCGGATAACTTTGGTGCGAGTGCAGGACCAGCTTCGGCGTCGCCGTGGTGCCGGACGTGAAATAAAGCAGCAGCGGATCATCGGCGCGAGTCTCACCCCGCGGGGCGAATTCTGCGGGCTCGGCATAGCAGTCATCGTAAGAAAACCAACCCGACACCGGCTTGCCAACGGCGATGCGCGTGTAATCGCCCGGCAGATCGGCGAACTTTGCCGCCGCGTCGCTGCCGGCAATGACGTGCCGCACCCGGCCGCGCGCGAACCGATCGACCAAATCGTTGCGGGTCAACAGCGTCGTCGCCGGCACGATGACGGCGCCGAGCTTCATGGCGGCCAGCATGGATTCCCACAACGCAACGACGTTGCCGAGCATGAGCAGAATGCGATCGCCGCGCTCTACGCCCAGCCGGCCAAACGCATTGGCGACGCGATTCGACCGCTCGCTCAATTGCGCAAAGGACAGCTTGATCTCGCCGGCATCCTCGTCCACGAGCCAAAGCGCCGGCTGCTCGGCGTTGCCGCGCGCCATGACGTCGAAATAGTCGAGCGCCCAGTTGAAGCGATCGAGCCTGGGCCAGGCGAAATCGCGATAGGCCGTCGCATAGTCGTCGCGATGCCGCACCAGGAAATCGCGCGCCGCGATGAATGTCGCCGCGTTGCCAGCGCTCATTGCTCCCTCCCGAATCGGCGGCGTCTACCGCGCCGGCGGCCGGCTTGCGCGCCGACGGAGCGGCCGATATCAGCGTACGCCGTCACGGATCATGTAGCCTGCGCCGCGCACCGTATGCAGCAGCGGCTGGGCAAACCCCTTGTCGATCTTGGAACGCAGGCGCGAAATGTGCACGTCGATGACATTGGTCTGCGGATCGAAATGATAATCCCAAACGTTCTCCAACAACATCGTGCGGGTGACGACCTGGCCGGCATGCCGCATCAGATATTCAAGCAAGCGAAACTCGCGCGGCTGCAGTTGCAGCTCCTGGCCGGCGCGGGTGACTTCGTGCGACAGCCGGTTGAGTTCGAGATCGCTGACTCGGTACACGGTCTCCTCGCCGCGGCTGCCGCGCCGCCGCGTCAGCGCCTCGACGCGGGCCAATAGTTCCGAGAAGGCATAGGGCTTGGCCAAGTAATCGTCGCCGCCGGCGTGCAAGCCCTTGACGCGATCATCGACCTGGCCCAGCGCGGAAAGGATCAGGACCGGCGTCTCCACCGATTGCGCCCGCAAGGCGGCGATGATCGACAGGCCGTCGCGCTTCGGCAGCATGCGGTCGATGATCAACACGTCGTACTGCCCCTCGAGCGCGAGCGCCAAACCTTCCGCACCGTCGCCCGCCTGATCGGCGACATGGCCGACCTCGCGGAAGGCCTTGACCAGATATTCGGTGGCGTCGCGATCATCCTCGATGATGAGAAGGCGCATCTTGCAAGGCCGCGTTCACCATAACGAAACGGAGCGCCGCCGTGGAGCACGTCGCCGCCACCGGCTCACCAATATTGTTCCCAAGCGGCGCTGGCGGCAATATCGGCTGCCCGCCCTGCTAAGCCTAAGTGCCAACATGTCTCACGAAATCAGGCCAATCCGGGCGCAAGTGGGGGTGGCGGGCGTTTGCCCGTCACCCCCTCGGCCAACTCCACTCCGGCGGGGGCGACGGATGCCGGTCGTGGAGCTGGTGTCAGGCGGGGACGGGCCTTGCGGCCCGCCCCCCAGGGAACGCCCGCCAGCGGGGGCGACAAATGCCGGCGGATCGCCCCATTGCTCAGGCGTTGCCGAGCGGCAAGGCGACGAACTTCGTGCCTTCGCCCGACTTCACCCGGAATAACACGGTGTGCTTGCCCTCTTTGCGCGCCTCGGCGACCCCTTTGTTGACGTCTGCGGGGGTCGCGACGGGCTTGCCGCCCACGTCGAGAATCACGTCGCCGACTTCCAAGCCGTGATCGGCCGCAACGCCGCCGTCAGCAATGCCGGTCACGACCACGCCGCTGGCGTTCGCGCCCGAGACCTTGCTGGCCGGCGCCAACGTGAAGCCGAGTTTCGGCACGTCGATGTCGGCGCTTTGATCCTGGTGCTGTTCTGGCTCGTTCGCGGCCTGTTTTTCGTTCGGCAGCGTGCCAAGCGTGAGCGTTACCGTCCGCGGATGACCGTCATGGATGAGGCCCAGCGTGACGGTGGTCCCCGGCGACATGGTGCCGATCCGCCGCGCCAGCTGGCGCGCGTCGCGCACCGACGTGCCGTTGACCGAGGTGATGACGTCGCCGCTCTTGATCCCGGCCTTCATCGCCGGACTGTCGGGTTGCGGCTCGGCCACCAGCGCACCGGCCGCCCGCTTCAAGCCCATGCTGTCGGCGATTTCCGGCGTCACCGGTTGAATCTGCACGCCGATCCAGCCGCGCGTGACGCTGCCCTTGTCGCGCAACTGGGCGACGACATTCTTCACCGTCGCGGCCGGAATGGCAAACGCGATGCCGACCGAGCCGCCCGAGGGCGAATAGATCGCGGTATTGACGCCGATCACGTTGCCGTCGACGTCAAAGGTCGGGCCGCCGGAATTGCCTTTGTTGACCGGCGCGTCGATCTGGATGAAATCGTCATACGGCCCGGCACCGATGTCGCGGCCGCGCGCCGAAACGATGCCCGCGGTCACCGTGCCGCCAAGCCCGAACGGATTGCCGACCGCAAGCACCCAATCGCCGACCCGCGGCGTGGTATCGGCCAGCTTCACGAAGGGAAAGTCGTGGCCATCGACCTTGATCAGCGCCAAGTCGGTGCGCGGGTCGGTGCCGATGACCTTGGCGTCGAAATTCTTGCCGTCGTCGGTGGTGACGCGCACGCTTTCGGCGTTTTGCACCACGTGATTGTTGGTGACGGCGTAGCCGTCGGCTGTGATGAAGAACCCCGATCCCTGGCCGGTGATCACCTGCGGCCCGTTCGGAATGTTGGGCATGCCGAAGCGCCGGAAGAAGCGCTCGAACGGCGAACCGGGCGGGAACGGAATGTCCTCCTCGTTGTCGTTGAGATTTGAGTTGCCGGGACGCTCCATCTTGACCCGCACCGAGATCACGGCGGGTTTCACCTTCTCGACAATGTCGGCGAAGCCGACGGGCTTTTGCGGCAGTTGTTGCGCCCGCGCGCTCAAATCCTGCGCCTGCGCCGGGGTGCCGATGGCGCCGGACCGGAGAGCACCATGCGGCGCCATGAACAACGCCGCGCCGCCGAGCCCGGCGATCGTGGTCGCCAGCAAGACAAAGCGGCGTGCCGAAAGGCGGCGCGGCCCTGAATCGTTACCGTTCATCATGCAGTCCTGTCATTCAAGCGGCGGGCCGTTTTTGCGGCAGCCCGGTAGCGGCTGGGCTCGAAGGCCGGTCACCATGGGACAGGCCGCATTACCGGTTGCTGTCGGCAACATTAAAATTTTGTAATGCCGCGAGACCGCACGTTTGCCAAGTAAAACAACGGGTTACTAGCAATGACGCAGACTCCGACGATTCCAGCCGGCCGGCTGGCTACTGACTGGCCTCGCCGCCAAGAATTTCCGCGACTCGCGCCTCTTCGGCTGGGCTCAGCTTGGCCGCTGCGAGTGCCGCCCCGGCGCGGCGCCGGCGTTCGACGACGCCGATCATGACGATGCCGAGGAGAAGCAGCCCCGGCGGCGTGCCCCACAGGGCGAGCGTGTGCCACGACAGCGGCGGTTTGAGCAGCACGAACTCGCCATAGCGCGAAACCAGAAAACTGATGATTTGCGCATCGGTGTCGCCGGCCTTGAGCCGCTCGCGCACCAGAACGCGCAGATCGTGGGCAAGCGGCGCCTGCGAGTCGTCGATCGACTCGTTCTGGCAGACCATGCAGCGCAGTTGCTTCGAGATGGCGCGCGCGCGGGCCTCCAGCACCGGGTCCGACAACATCTCGTTGGGTTCGACCGCCCATGCCGCCGACGCGGCAATCAATACGATCAGAAGCACAACCGCATGCAGGTATTTCATGACGTCGACTTCAGCGCCTCCTTCACTCCGCCGCTTGCAACGCCGGCTTGCCCTTGGCCTTGGCGCGTGCCGGTCGCGGCGCGCCGATGCGCAACCGCCGATCGGACAATGACAGCGCCCCACCGCAGAACATCAAGACCGCGCCGAGCCAGATCAAGAGCACGTCCGGCTTGAAATAGAGCCGCACCGG
>JASHQS010000272.1 GCA_030038995.1 Xanthobacteraceae bacterium | reverse complement strand
TCCTGGTCCGCCGCACCATCGACGCCATCAGCGAGATGAAGCAGCGCTACGCGCTCACCGTGCTGATGGCCGAGCAGAATTTCGCCCAGGCCATCCGCATCGCCGACCGCGGCTACGTCATCGTCCACGGCAAGATCGCCTTCGAGGGCCGCTCCGCCGACGAGCTCAACAACAACGATCTGATCAAGAAGTTTTATCTGGGGCTGTAATACCAACCGCCTTGATTCTTGACCCGTCATGGTCCGCGAAGGCGGACCATCAGTAAACGCCTTGCCATCGGTGATTACTGCATCATCCGCATGCGCGGACGATGCCTCGACCGTCACGTCGGCCCATAGGCGCTAACATAGGCCTCTGTTTCCCGGATGCGGTGCAGCGCGAAGCGGTGCACCGCTGATCCGGGACCATCCCAGACTCCGCAACTTGTTACGATCCCGGGTCTGCAGCGCACCACTTCGCTGCGCTTCGTGCTGCGCTGCGCCCGGGAAACGCAGCTATCTTAGCGCCTATGCACGTCGGCCGGCATGTCGACGCGACGGTCCGCGACCGGAGCTGATCACTCGGCAGGATATCCGCTGCCAACTTGCGGGCCCGCAAGGTCCGGCTGGGCGACTTTCAATTCGCTCGGCGCCTTGAGCCGCGAATTGATTATCGGCCGCAGCACCAGAAAGCCGAGCAGCGCGGCAACGACGTTCATCCCGCAGCCGATTGCGTAAACCGCGTGCCAGGAGCCGGTGAAATGCGTCAACACATTGCCCAACGGCACCAGCAGCGAAGCCACGCCCTTCGCCGTATACATGATGCCGTAATTGACGGTGACGTAGCGGCGGCCGAAGGCGTCGCCGACCGTCGCCGCAAACAGGCTGAAAATGTCGCCCCAGAACAGGAACACCAGGGCGTCGGTGATCACGAATGAGATCGGCGTGGTGCCGAAGAAGCCGAAGGCGGCGATGCACACCGCTTCGATGCCGAACGCCAATCCCATCATGTTGGCGCGGCCGATATGGTCGGAAATCCAGCCGTTGAGCGGCCGGCCGACGCCGTTGGTGATGTTGTGCAAGGTGATCGCGGCGACGATGGCCGAGGTGCTGATGCCGAAGATGACCACGTTTGCGTCGGCGATGCCGCGTTCGTGCGCGATCGGCGCCAATTGTGCCGCCGACATCAGGCCGCCGGCGGCGACCAGGAAGAACATCACATACATGATCCAGAATATCGGCGAACGCAGCGCCTGCGACGGCGGCAGATCCTCGGTGCCCTGCCGGACCTTGATCTTCTCGACCGGCGGAACGTCCTGCGCCCGTGGCGCCTTGATGAAGTTGGATACGATGACGATGATGACGCCGTAGATGATCGCGAACACCAGGAAAGTATGCTGATAGCCGCTGGTCGTGATCATCGAGCGGATCGGCGCAATCGTGATCGCGGCGCCGGCGCCGAACCCGGCGGCGGTAAGCCCGCCGCACAGCCCGCGCTTATCGGGGAACCATTTGAGCGCATTGCCGACGCAGGTGCCGTAAACCGCGCCGCCGGCGAAACCGGCGACGGCACCGCCGAGATAGAGCATGCCGAGCGACGACGCCTGCGAATTGATGAACCAGGCGAGGAAGGTGGCGATGCCGCCGGCCAGCACCATAAAGCGCGGCCCGACGCGGTCGACGATGGCGCCTTCGAACGGCACCAGCCAGGTTTCCAGGAGAATGAAGATCGTGAAGGCGACCTGGATTTCGGCCTTGGTCCAGCCCCACTGATGCTGGATCGGCAGCACGAACAGGGTCCAGCCGTATTGCAGATTGGCGACGCTCGCCATGCAGATGATGCCGAGCACCAATTGGACCCAGCGGTTTGCGCTTGGTGCGTCCGCCGGGCGGACGGCGTTGATCGTTGCGCTATTTGCCATGGTGGGTGTCCTCCTCCGCCTGCCGCTTGCCGACCCGCTGCTTTTTCGCGGCTTCTGTGTGCCGCAGCCTTACGTTGTGGCGCAGCCTTGCCGGGCCGATCATGGGACCGATTTGTACACGGCGGCGTTCGCCCTCGCCACCGCCGCCCGGCAATGTTGCGACGCGTTGCCGCATGCGCCGAAAGCCGCATGCGGCGGCTTTGCACGACGACGAAGGATTCAAAAACTGACGATCGGGTTGGCGAACAGGCGGCGCGAATCGCCACACGACCTCGATCAAAAGGTCTTAGCGGGTCGCGATCTCCGTCATGGCTGCTTGACGGCGATGAACGACGCCACATACCCCGCCGGGGAGTCGCCGTGCCGTTTGGCGCGGATGACCGTGCCGACCAAAGCTGGAATTTGCTTGACCCCGTTGGGCCATTGATAGGCGAGATTGCCGCGGTAATCGTACTCCCATCCGGCCGTCTCGCTGTTCGGCCGGCCGCTTCCGACGATGGCGACGGACAACGGCGCCCGCCCGTTTGCCGGTTGAATCCGACCCTGCAGATCGAGCCCGCCGCCCGGCCAATCGATGGTGCCCTGCAGCGTCGTTCCGCTCACTTGGAACGTGAACACCGCTTCCGCGAAAATCAAATCGAGCGCCGCCTGGGCATTGTCGCCCACCAGCGCCGGACGGTTATGAAAACTGCGATAGGTCCATTTGCCGGCGAGAACCGAGCCATATGGCTGGACGCCGGGCGCCGCCGTCTGGGCGAGGAGCGGCACAGCAGCCGTGACAGTCGCCACGGCCGTCCACAATGCGATGCGAAACATGGCATCCCTCTTTTGCTTCGCCGTTGTTGCCGCAAAAAGCGTATTGTACTGGACGCCATGTGCTACGCGTGTCACAAGGCGCACGGGCTCAAAGACAATGTTTGGGTGCAATTTTATCCAACCTTGCGCGACCTGCCGAAGAGATGATCGTCGTCCCGCTGGGTGGCTCAAAGGCTCAGCGCACCACAAAATCGAAATACGTCTGCGGAAACGGCTCGTGCCGCAAGCTGAAATACCACCATTCGCGGTTGTAGGGGCGAAAGCCGTGCTCGGCCATCACGCCAGCCAGCATATCGCGGTTGGCGTAGGCGGCCGCGCCGACCGCGGGATTGCCGGGCCATGATTTCAAGCTGAAGAAATCGAACGGCGTGCCCATGTCGAGCTCGTGCCCGTCGGCCTTGACGAGCGTCACGTCGACTGCCGAGCCGCGCGAATGGGCGGAACGCGGGATGATGTAGCCGTCGCGGACCAGCGTGCGCTTGTCGACCCCGGGATAAAACTCCGCCTTCATCTTTTGATCGTTGGCGTCGTGCAACCAGCGCAGGAAATCGGCACCGGCGCGGGTCGGGCGATAGCAGTCGAACACTTTGAGGACGAGGCCGCGCGGCTTGATGCCGGCCGCGACTACCGCCAGCGCCGCTGCGGCAGCGCGCGTCAACAGGCAGCGCGGCGCCGCATAGCCGTCGATCGGCCGGCCGACGAAATTGTCGGAGCCGGCATAGCGCATGTCGACGATCAACCCCGGCACTACGGTCGCCGCGTCGACGAAGGCGGCGGGACGCTGTTGGGCCGGGACTTGCGTGGCAACCGGCTGCTGTTGGGCGGCAACGCGGGTGGAAAATACCAAGAGCGCCAACAGCGAGTAGCAAATTCTTTTCGTCGCCCGCGCAGACTGCGCTTCATTGCACGGCGCGACGGCGGACATTCGACCTATTGCGGGCACGCGGACACCCATTCGCCTTCGACGTTATTCTTGGAACCCGGCATCGGCCGCCCCGCCATCGACGCCGCGCTCTGCACCGTGCCGGTATAATGGTGCGGGCTGTCGAAGTCGAACTCTCCGCTCAGCTCCATGTCGAGCTGACCCTTGCAGAGGAGATGCCATATCAGCTTCTTGCCGTCGAAGCTGCGCTCGATCGGCTCACACGTCGAATTGATCGTGCTCGCGATCGGCGAAAATGTCGCGGGCAGATCCTCGACCTGCTCGGCGGTGAGGCATTTGGACGACTGGCGCGGCGGGCCGGTCATGCCACCGGTCTCCACGGTGGTGGTGATCTTCCACAAGCCGGCTTCGATCCCGTCGGCGAAAGCGATCGCAGCCGGCAGCGCCAGGATCGCGGCGGCGACGGCGGCGCGCAAGGCAACGCCACGCATCAGCGAACGGCGAATAGCGAATGGCGAATCGGCAAATGATCCTGCCGTCCCGTCTCGATCGCTGATTTTCATTTGGCTTCCCTCCATTCGCCACTCGCCATTCGCTATTCGCTATTCGCACTAAAGGCTCGCCATGCGCCCGGACCTGCCGCCGTTAACCCGCCGGTAACCATAAACCCGGCACATTTTGCCGGGGAGGCGTAACGGTTGCACCGCAGTCCTTTTAACGCTCCTGGGGACCAAAGACCTTGGACGCCAGTGCGGCTCCGCTCTTCCGTGCCGGCGGCCCGCCAGCCGCAGCGCAAAGCTTTGAACCGCGTGATCGCAACCGACGCGGCGGATCGGAAGGCATGAGCGACGCAGCTCCGGCGGAGCGCGGCGACACCGCATTGGCCCGCCTCGTCGACCTCGGCACCATGCTTCGGCGCAGCGACATCGCGCTCGCGCTCGGCATGATGGCGATCCTGCTCGTGCTCATCCTGCCGCTGCCGGCGCTGCTGCTCGACTTTTCGCTCGCCATCTCGATCACGTTCTCGGTCCTGATCCTGATGACCTCGCTGTTCATCCAGGCGCCGCTCGAATTCTCCGCCTTCCCCACCGTGCTGTTGATCTCCACCATGCTGCGCCTTTCGCTCAACCTCGCCTCGGCGCGGCTCATCCTGGCGCACGGCCACGAAGGCACCGCCGCCGCCGGCCACGTCATCCAGGCGTTCGGCAATTTCGTGATGGGCGGCAATTTCGTCATCGGCATGATCGTCTTCACCATCCTGGTGATCGTCAACTTCGTGGTCATCACCAAGGGCTCGGGGCGCATCGCCGAGGTGGCGGCGCGCTTCCACCTCGACGGCATGCCGGGCAAGCAGATGGCGATCGACGCCGACCTGTCGGCCGGCCTGATCGACGAGAAGGAGGCACGGCGCCGGCGCAAGGCCCTGGAGGACGAATCCGGCTTCTTCGGCGCCATGGACGGCGCGTCGAAATTCGTCCGTGGTGACGCCATCGCCGGCCTTCTGGTGGTGCTGATCAACATCATCGGCGGCATGGTGATCGGCATCGTGCAGCAGGGCCTGAGCTTCACCGATGCCGCGCACACCTACACGCTGTTGACGGTCGGCGACGGCCTCGTCACCCAAGTGCCGGCGCTGATCGTTTCCACCGCCGCCGGCCTCTTGGTTTCCAAGGCCGGCGTCAGCGGCGCCGCCGACAAGGCGCTGCTCTCCCAATTGTCCAGCTACCCGAAGGCGCTCGGCATGTCGGCCGCGGTCGTGCTGGCCATGGGGCTTTTGCCCGGCATTCCGATACTGCCGTTCTTCGCGCTCGGCGGCGGCGCCGGAGCAATGGCCTACCTGATCGACCGGCGCGGCAAGCAGGCCGCCGCGATCGAGGCCAGGAAGACCGAAAGCGCCAAAACGCCCGCCGCCGAGGAGCCGGTCGCTGCGGCACTGAAGATGGACGATCTGAAAGTCGAGCTCGGCTACGCGCTGTTGCCGCTGGTCAACGCGCCCAACGGCTCGGAACGGTTGCCGGAGCAGATCAAGGCGCTGCGCCGCTCGCTCGCCATCGAAATGGGCTTCGTCATGCCCGCGGTGCGCATCCTCGACAACGTCCAGCTCGACGCCAACGCCTACGTCATCAAGATCAAGGAGGTCGAGGCCGGCAGCGGCAAGGTGTGGCACGGCCAGTACATGGTGATGGACCCGGCCGGCAAGCAGGTGAGCCTGCCGGGCATGCACACCGCCGAGCCGACCTTCGGCCTGCCGGCGACCTGGATCGATGCGGCACTCAAGGAAGAAGCGTCGGTCAAGGGCTACACCGTGGTCGATGCCGCGACCGTGCTGGCCACGCATCTGACCGAACTCATCAAAGCCAACATGTCCGAGCTGCTCTCCTACGGTGAGGTGCAGAAGCTTCTCAAGGAGCTGCCGAAAGAGCAGAGCGAATTGATCAAGGACATCGTGCCGTCGCAGATCACGGTCTCCGGCATCCAGCGCGTGCTGCAAATCCTTTTGGCCGAGCGGGTCTCGATCCGCGACCTGCCGACCATCCTGGAAGGCATCGCCGACGGGCTCGCCGCCAGCCGCAACCCGCAAAACCTCGCCGAGCACGTGCGGGCGCGGCTGTCGCGGCAGCTCTGCGCCCAGCACACCAGCGCCGCCGGCTATCTGCCGATCATCGCGCTCACCGCCAAATGGGAGCAAACCTTCGCCGAAGCGATCGTCGGCCAGGGCGACGAACGCAGTCTCGCCATGCAGCCGTCGAAGCTCACCGAGTTCATCAACGCGGTGCGGGACAAATTCGAGCAGGCCGGCCGCGACGGCGAGGCGCCGGTCTTGGTGACGTCGTCCGGCATCCGCCCGTTCGTGCGCGGCATCGTCGAGCGCTTCCGCGCCCAGACCAGCGTGCTGGCGCAGACCGAGATCCATCCGCGGGTGCGGCTGAAGACGGTGGCGAGCATTTAGCATGACCGGCAGCGCCGTGGCCGAGCCGTTGCCGCAGCCCGCGCGCACAGCGCGCCTGCATGACCTCGACCGCCTGCTCGAACGCGCGCCGGATGCCGACGCGGCGCGCTTCGAGCGCGCCGGCCTGTTGCGCGAACAAGGCCGGTTCGAGGAGGCCAAAGCCGATTATCTCGAACTCTTGCGCCGCAAGCCCGACGACTTTGCCGCGCTCAACGACTTCGGCGCGTTGGTTCTCAAGGCCGGGTACCGCGAGGCGGCGCGCTCCTTGTTCGGCGCGGCAGTGCGGCATCATCCGGACAATCCCAACGGCCACGTCAACCTGGCCAATCTGTTGTTGCTGCTCGGCGATCACGGCGCCGCGCAAAATCATTTCGAGGCGGCGCTGCGGCTCGATCCCGGCCACGTCCACGCCCATCGCGGCTTCGGCAATCTGCTGGCGGAACTCGGCGACGACGCCAACGCGCGCCGGCATCGCGATCAGGGTTTTGCAGGCCACGCCGTGACGCCGCTGCCCTATCGCGGAGCGCTGCCGCCGATCCGTGTGCTGCTTCTGGTTTCCGCTTCCGGCGGCAATATCCCGACCACCGCGCTGATCGACGACCGCGTCTTTCAAACGACCGTGCTGGTCGCCGAATATGCCGAGCCTGACGCACCGTTGCCGCGGCATGATGTCGTGTTCAACGGCATCGGCGACGCCGATCTCTGTCGCGAAGCGCTGCAAGCGGCGCTCGCGATCGTGGCGCGCTCGCCGCGCCCGGTGATCAATCATCCGCGCGCGGTGCTGCGCTCGGGCCGGGAGGCGAATGCCGCGCGCTTGCGCGGCCTGCAGGACGTCGTCGTGCCGCGCATGGCGACGCTGCGCCGCGAGATGCTGGCCGGTTCGCAAGGCGCTGCCGCCCTCGCCGCTCGCGGATTTGCCTTGCCGCTGCTGCTGCGCAGCCCCGGATTTCACACCGGCCGTCATTTCGTTCGCGTCGCGACGGCCGCCGCGCTCGCGGCCGCGGCGGCGGCGCTGCCGGGCGAAGACCTCTGGGTGATCGAAGAGCTCGATGCGCGCGACGATGCCGGAATGTTCCGCAAGTACCGCGTCATGATCGTCGACCGCCAACTCTATCCATTGCACCTGGCGCTATCGCGCGATTGGAAGGTGCATTATTTCACCGCCGACATGGCGGACCGTGCCGACCACCGCGCCCTGGACGAAGGCTTTTTGCAAAACATCGCCAGCATCGGCGAGAAAGCCGTCATGGCGCTGCAACGCCTGCGCGACGCGCTCGAACTCGATTACGGCGGCGTGGATTTTGCGTTGAACCCGGCCGGCGAGATTTTGTTCTTCGAAGCCAACGCGACGATGCTGGTCCAGCCGCCGGTGCTCGACCCGAAATGGAGCTATCGCCGCCCGGCCGTCGAGGCGGTGCTCGGGGCGGCCGCCGGCATGTTGCGGCAGCGCGCAGCCGCCGTCAGCACCCGGTCACAAGAGTTCCAGCAGATTGGCCCGGGCTGATTTCCTTCTCGACCGGAGAATGCCGTCGATCGTAGCGCGAGTACCTGCGATCCGAGTCGACCATCCCGATTCCACATGTCCATAAAATGAAGTGAGTTTTGAATCGTTACAACTTTCATCGCTCCTAAAAACAAAATTGTTGTTGAGCTGCGACACTTCGCGATGCTAAAAATATTTGATATCCATACAGTTTTTCATTGTTCTAAAGTTAAAGTAAGGGGCGTGCAGTGCCAAGACGTATGCGCGGGTGTCGAACCGGCTGTATTTCGCTCAAACGTTCATTGTGCTTTTTCGGCGCCTCTACTGGAGCCATTTGCCTTGTCGCTGGTGCGCGCGCGTTCGCGCAGGCGCAAGCGCCGGCGAATCCCGCGGCCGTGACGATGCCGGAAATCGTCATCTCGGCGCCGAAAATAAAGCCGAAGCCGAGGCAGGCCGCGCGGCGGCGTGCTCCGGCCGCTCCGGCCGGCGCTGCCAATACCGGCCCGACGCCGGCGCAGGCGGCGCTCGATGCCAAGATGACGAGCCTCGATCAGGCGCGCGATAATAATCTCTTGCCCAAGATCGGCGCTTCGACCTCCACGCTCAGCCGCGAGGCGATCGAAAAGCTGCCGCAAGCCGACAATACGCCCATCGACAAGGTCATTCTGCAATTGCCGGGAGTTTCCTACGACTCAGCCGTCTCCAATCCCGACTTTCACGTGCGCAACCAGTACGCCAACGTGCAGTGGCGGATCAACGGCATCGTGCTCCCCGAGGGCGTTTCCGCGCTCGGCCCGTTGATCGACACCAACTTCGTCGGCAGCATGTCGCTGCTCACCGGCGCGCTGCCGGCCGAGTACGGGCTGCGCACCGCCGGCGTCCTCGACATCACCAGCCGAAGCTTCGCCCAACCGGGCGGCGAAATCAGCCTCTACGGCGGCAGCCGGCAGACGATTACGCCGAGCTTCGATTACGGCGGCAGCGACGGCAACAGCGAGTATTTCGTCACCGCGCGCGGCAATTGGAACGCGCTCGGGCTGGAAAATCCGACGCCCGCTGTCAACGCCATCCATGACGACACGCAGCAAGGCAAGTTCTTCGGCTATGTCTCGACGCTGCTCGACGAGTCGACGCGCTTTAGCATAATCTCGGCCGCGTCCTACAGCGCGTTCCAGATCCCGAACAATCCCGGCCAGACGGCGCTCGGCGATTTCGGCTCGCCGAATGCCAATTCTGCAACGCTCAATGAGAACGAATATGACACCTATATCGCCAATATCGCGGCGTGGCAGAGACACGGCACCGACGGCGACGCACAAATCGCAGTTTATTCGCGCTACGCCGACATCCATTTCGTCCCCGATATTGTCGGCGACCTCGAATTCAACGACGTGGCCTCGGACGTGACCCGGGAAAGCGTGCTCAATGGCATCCAGGCCGACGCGTCTTACATCGTCAACGACCGGCACACCTTGCGCGGCGGTTTTGCGGTCAGCGCTGAACAAACAAACGTGACCAATATTTCGACGGTGCTGCCGGTAGACCTGGCGACCGGCATGGTCCCACCGGGATCAACACCGTTCACCATCACCGACGCCAA
>JASHQS010000271.1 GCA_030038995.1 Xanthobacteraceae bacterium | reverse complement strand
GTTCGAATCGACTCGAATTTTCCACTCGTCATTGCCGGGCTTGACCCGGCAATCCATGCGGCAGAACCGCTTCCGCGGCCATGCGACAATGCCTTCAATCGCGACAGCTCAGCATGGATGCGCGGGTCAAGCCCGCGCATGACGGGGAGGATTGCTTTAAGATGAGCGGAACATGCTCTAGGGAGGAAGGATGGGTTGAGCGATAGCGAAACCCATCGCTGTCTCTTTCGCCGCATGATGGGTTTCGCTGCACTCTACCCATCCTGCGCGCTCGCGTCCCTGTTTCGAATGACGGATCAGGCCGCGGTCAATGCGATCTTGGCGGCTTGTCTGACTCCGGTGTCCGCGCGATCGGCAAACCATAACGACGAGCGATCATCTCATACGGGTCTGCATAGCTGCGCGGAAACGGATCGGTCGCGACACCTAAACATAAGTGGGGAATGTTGTTCCCTCCATGCGGCCTTACGCTGAAGTAGAATGGCATCGCCGCGTCCTGCGCCACCAACGTTGTCTTTATCTCGACGGGGACTACCCGATCGCCGCGCCGTTCTCCGATCGTAATGGTTGTTGGGCCATTTTGAATTCTGCGTAGCTCGACGGCCTGACACGGATCAGTTCGGTAAGCGGGACGTTGGGCAGGACCTTCGGAGATGGACAAAACGACGTCGGCATCGGCGCTGTCGACAATGTCTTCGATCAGGCATCGCCCGCCAACCGCCTCGTGCGCGAATTCGGGTTCGATGATGCTGAAGGCCGCAGGACACGTTTCGCGCTGTTCGACCCGAAACCGCCGCACCCTCGGCTTGAAGAACTTCGCTCGATTTTGCGCCCGTTCAACGGGTATTTCCTGGGCTGAACCATCGTGGCTTAGGTCACCCGGACGTATTACGCGAGGTGAGCTGCCGTGTAAGAAATAGCCTTTTCCTCCTGTGAAAACGATCGTGCCATTGGCCAGAGGGTCCTCGCTCAAATCGCCCCGGATCAAGACCTGATCGACACCGCCCTTGAACAGCAATTGTTGACAAAGATCGGCGCATGCCGGAGGGGGGCGAATAAGCGGTTGTCCGCGCCAAGTCGTCCAGTAGATGTCCTCATCCCGGTACGGCAGTTCGAATGATCGCGGCTTAAACGAAGTCGGAGGGTTCGAACGGTCGGAGGCGACCAGACGATATAGCCGATATTCGTCGATGTAATGCGGCAGCAGGGCAGCAGCGGCTACGCTGAAAACTGCTGCGGCCGCTGCGAGCAGACGCTTTCCAAGATGTCGATTGATCAAATAAGCGGGTAGAAGGGCAATCGAATAGAATAGCAGCGTGCTGGACGCAAGGAGTATCAGACCAGGGAAAATGAACAGCAGCACCCCGGCGGTAATCGCACCAGGAATAAGCGCTATCGATGTCAGTACAAATAAGAGGCCGAAATAAATAGCCACCCGGCGCGACATGAATGACCGCGCATTGCGGCGCTCCGAAAGAGAAGTTCGATCTGACACTTTGCTTCCACACCAAGGATTGAATGCGCTGGCCGCTAACAACACGCCAAGCTTCCAGGCAGGAGCCGTCCAAATATCAGCGGAACAGGAGAAAATAGGTTTCACAAGCGATCTTAGTCAACCTGCAATTCACCGAATGCTCAATTTTGAATGAAGCCCAACGGGCTAGCAAGTAGCCAGGATTGAGCAACGCGAAATCCGTGCTGCCCAACGGGCTAGCGTGGCGTCCATTCGCGGGCACGCTTTTCCGCCTGCGCGATTTGTTGTTTGCTCATTTTTGCTGCCACCAGGTCGCGGTAATTGGCGGCGTTCTGCGGCGAGATCGGCGGCTGCAACTTGTCGCCGCGCGCGACCGCCAGGTCGAACCACATGTGCGCGGCAACGAGGTCTCGCGGCACGCCCTCGCCTTTAAAGCATAGGATGCCGAGCGCATACTGCGCATTGGGATTGCCGCGCTCGGCCGCTTGTTTGTACCAGGTCGCGGCCGTCGCATAATCGCGCACCACGCCGTCGCCGTTCTCATACATGACCCCGAGCGCGTATTGGCCGTCGGCATAGTTTTGCGCGGCCGCCTTGCGGAACCAGTTCAGCGCCGCCGCATAATCCTTGGCGACGCCGTGGCCGTTCACATAGAGATTGCCGAGCTCGAATTCCGCGGCCGGGTAATTTTTCTCGGCCGCCTTGCGAAACCAGCTTGCCGCGACGCCGTAATCCGGCGCCACGCCGTCGCCGTTGGCATACATGACGCCGAGACCGAATTGCGCGCCGGCAACGCCCTTCTGCGCCAGCGGCTTCCACTGCCGCAGCGCGGTTTGATAATCGCCGGCCTCGAAGGCCGCCACGCCTTCCTCATATGGACCGGCCACGGCCGAACCGGCCATGCCGCCGACCAGCACAAAAGCGGCAACGACTGGCGTGCAAATCCGTTGCATTTCGCCGCAACCCTTTGAGCAAACGCCGCTGCACCTCATCGCAGAGAGAGTTGCAACGGCTCCGCAGACGACCATAGCCGCTGCATGGCTGCAACCGCAATGATAGCGCCGCCAATCGCTCGAAAAAATGGCGTTGTTCGCAATCGGACGGCAAGTAGCCCCGATTGAGCGGAGCGAAATCCGCGGGGGTGGCATGCCGGGCTATTTGATCCCTGGATTGCGCTGGGCGCAATCCGGGCTACATTATATCTAAGTGACTTGCCTCCTGGACCGACGGAGCACGCCGTGAACATTGAAGTCAAGCACGCCGAGCGCAGCGCCGCCGCGAAAAGCGCCACGAAGCTCAAGATCATCGACTGCGACATTCATCCGAAAAGCTCGCTCGAGGATTTGCGGCCGTACTTAAGCAATCGCTGGTGGGATTACGCGCAGACCTACGGGCCGCGCTTGCATCACGGCTACGTCAAGGGCTTTCCGTATCCCAAGGGCCAGCCGCTCGCCTCGCGGCGCGATGCCTGGCCGCCGGACGGCGGCCTGCCGGCGAGCAATTACGAGTTCATGCGGGCGCAGCACCTCGATTTTTACGGCATCGAATACGGCGTCATGAACCCGCTGTCGCCGTCCGGCCAGGGCGAGCAGAACGACGAGTTTTCCGCGGCTCTCGCGTTCGCCGCCAACGAGTACCAGCTCAATCACTGGAACGCGCTCGATCCGCGGCTCAAGGCGTCGCTGATCGTGCCTTACGAGAATCCCGAGGCGTCGCGGCGGGAAATCCGCAAGCGCGCCGGCGACCGCCGCTTCGCCCATGTGCTGATGCTTACCCGTACCGCCGACCTGATGGGCCGCCGCCGCTATTGGCCGATCTACGAGGCGGCCTGCGAGGCCGGCCTGCCGGTCGGCGTGCACGTGTTCGGCTATAGCGGGCGCGCCGTGAGCAACACCGGCTGGCCGTCATTCTACGTGGAGGAGATGACCGAGCACGCCACGGCCTGCCAGGCGCAGGTGACGAGCCTCATCATGGAAGGCGTGTTCGAGCATTTTCCGGCGCTGAAATTCGTCTTCATCGAGGGCGGCTTCGGCTGGCTGCCGGCGCTCGGCCACCGCCTCGACCGCAACTGGGCGCGCATGAAAAGCGGCCTGCCGCAGGTCAAGCGGCCGCCGTCTGAGTATTTGCGGGAGCACTTCTGGGTGACGACACAGCCGATGGAGGAGCCGGAAAATCCCGCGCATCTCCTCGACGTCATGGCGGCGATCGGCTTCGACCGCATCCTGTTCTCGTCGGACTACCCGCACTGGGATTTCGACGATCCATTCGTGGCGCTGCCGCAAAACCTCGGCGACGAACGGCGCCGCCAGATTTATTCCGGCAACGCGCGGGCGCTTTACCGGCTGGATTGATAAAACCGGTGTGTTTCCCGGGCGCAGCGCAGCACGAAGTGGTGCACTGCAGACCCGGGATCGTCACAAACGCCGAGCTTTTGAAGGTCCCGGATCAGCGGTGCACCGCTTCGCGCTGCACCGCATCCGGGAAACATCGCGTAAACCTGCCCCGGTGCCTAAATATAGCGGCGTCGCTAAGGAAAATTCCCCAAGGTCTTGCGCCGGCCCGCTGGTATGTTGCCGGGTGCCGGTGTATCACCGCCGCATACGCCGAGGGGCGGCCAGGAGCACGAAATGTCGGTTCCCCGCAGTGCCAAGACTGCCAAGTTGGCGGATGAAGGCTTTTTCTCCCAAAGCCTCGCCGAAAGCGACCCGGAAATCGCCGATGCGATCGGGCGCGAGCTTGGCCGCCAGCGCGACGACATCGAGCTGATCGCCTCGGAAAACATTGTCAGCCGCGCAGTGCTCGAGGCGCAGGGCTCGGTGCTGACCAACAAGTATGCCGAAGGCTTGCCCGGCCGGCGCTATTACGGCGGCTGCCGGTTCGTCGACATCGCCGAGCAGCTCGCCATCGAGCGCGCGACGAAGCTGTTCGGCTGCCGCTTCGCCAACGTCCAGCCGCATTCCGGCGCCTCCGCCAATGCCGAAGTCTTCATGGCGCTGATGCAGCCCGGCGACACTTTCATGGGGCTCAATCTCGCCGCCGGCGGCCATCTCACCCACGGCTCGCCGGTGAACCTGTCGGGCCGCTGGTTCAAGGTCGTGCCCTATGGGGTGCGGCGCGACGACCATGTGATCGACATGGAGGAGGTGCAAAGGCTCGCCCGCGCGCATCGGCCGAAGGTGATCATCGCCGGCGGCTCGGCCTATCCGCGCATCATCGATTTCCGCCGCTTCCGCGAGATCGCCGACGAGGTCGGCGCCTACCTTATGGTCGACATGGCGCATTTCGCTGGCCTCGTTGCCGGCGGCGTGCATCCGAGCCCGTTCCCGCACGCCCATGTGGTGACGACCACGACGCACAAGACACTGCGCGGGCCGCGTGGCGGCGCCATCCTGAGCGACGACGAGGAGTTGGCCAAAAAGCTCAATTCCGCCGTGTTCCCGGGCATGCAGGGCGGGCCGCTGATGCACGTGATCGCCGCCAAGGCCGTGGCGTTCGGCGAGGCGCTGCGCCCGTCGTTTCGAATCTACGCGAGGAACGTGGTCGAAAACGCCAAGGCGCTGGCCGAAACCCTAAAGGCCCGCGGCTTCGATATCGTCTCCGGCGGCACCGACACGCATTTGATGCTGCTCGACCTGCGCAAGAAGCGCTTGACCGGCAAGGTGGCGGAAGCAGCCCTCGGCCGCGCCCGCATCACCTGCAACAAGAACGGCGTCCCATTCGACCCGGAAAAGCCGACGGTGACCTCGGGGCTGCGGCTCGGCACGCCGGCCGGCACGACGCGGGGTTTCGGCATCGCCGAGTTCAGGCAGATTGGCGACTGGATCGCCGAAGTGCTCGATGCGCTGTCGCAAAAAGGCGCCGACGAGGATGCCGCGGCGGAAGCCGCGGTGCGCGAAAAAGTCGGCCGGCTGGTCGGCCGTTTCCCGATCTACGAGGGCTGAGCGCGCGAAACGGGGGGCAGGGGATGCGTTGTCCGAGTTGCGGAAGCCTCGATACCCAGGTCAAGGATTCGCGGCCGACCGAAGATTCCTCGGTCATACGCCGCCGCCGCGTCTGTCTTTCCTGCAACTTCCGCTTCACCACCTTCGAGCGCGTGCAGCTGCGCGAATTGGTCGTCATCAAGCGCAACGGCCGGCGCGTGCCGTTCGACCGCGACAAGCTCCTTCGCTCGGTGCAGATCGCGCTGCGCAAGCGTCCGGTCGAGCCGGAGCGCATCGATCAGATGGTGTCGAAGATCGTGCGCGAACTGGAGAGCCTCGGCGAAAGCGAAGTTTCGTCCGAGACCATCGGCGAGACCGTGATGGCGCAGTTGCGCGAGCTCGACGATGTCGCCTATGTGCGCTTCGCCTCGGTCTACCGCAATTTCCGCGAAGCCAAGGATTTCGAGACGGCGCTGGCCGAGCTGTCGGCCGACGAGGCGGCCGAGATCGCCCGCAAGTGACGGTGCGGGCGCGCTCACGCGGGGCCGAGCAGCTCCTCGACCGCAAGATCGAGCCCGGGTGGATCGAGCCGCAGCGCTCCGCTGCTTATCAGGTTCGGCGTGCTGTTGCGGGCGTAATGCGTCACAGTCCGCGCATCCGGGTCGATGATCAGATAATGTGCGACGCTCGGCAGCTTGAAATAGCCGATCAGCTTGGCGCTGGTATCGCTGTGCGCGGTGGTGGGGGAAAGCACTTCGACGATGATCATCGGATTGGGGATGACCATCGTGTTAGAAGCGATCCTCTCGCCGCAGTAGATCAACGCATCCGGCACATACGCTGTATGCTGATCAATGCGAACGGTCATTCCGTCCATCATGACCTCGCAAGGCACGCCGGCGGCTTTGACGGCCTCACGCAAGCCAATCAGCACGGCGATTTTGATACGGTTGTGGGCTGCACGTTCGGGTGCCATGGCAACCACTTGGCCGTTGATCAGCTCCGTGCGCAATTGCTCTGGCTGAGCCTCACTCCAGGTGAGGTACTCGTCGACCGTCATGGTGCGGAGCAGGGCGATATCGATATTCATGATGTGAAATTTACCACGAGACGCGGCTTTGGCGCAAAACGATGACCTCCGTTTCATGAACCTGGCGCTGGCGCTGGGACGGCGCGGGCTCGGCCGCACCTGGCCGAATCCTGCAGTGGGCGCCGTGATCGTCAAGGATGGCGTCATTGTCGGCCGCGGCTGGACGCAAGCCGGCGGTCGGCCGCACGCCGAGGTCGAGGCGCTGCGCCGCGCCGGCGCGGCGGCGCGCGGCGCCACGCTCTACGTCACGCTCGAGCCGTGCTCGCATCATGGCAGATCGCCGCCTTGCGCCGACGCGATCGTTGCCGCCGGCGTGGCCCGGGTCGTCTCGGCGCTGCAAGATCCCAATCCGGAAGTGGCGGGCCGTGGTCATGCCCGGCTGCGCGCGGCCGGCATCGCGGTCGAGATCGGTGTCGGCGCGGCGCAAGCCCGACGCGATCACGCCGGCCACATCCGGCGCATGCGCGCCGGCCGGCCGTACGTGGCGCTCAAGCTCGCGGTGTCCGCCGACGGCAAGGCGGCCGCGGCCGGACGCCGTCCGCTGCCGATCACCGGTGAAGCGGCGCGCCAGCGCGTGCATCTCGTTCGCGCGCATAGCGATGCCATCCTGATCGGCATCGGCACGGCGCTTGCCGATGATCCCATGCTGACCTGCCGGCTCCCCGGAATGTCGGCCTATTCGCCGGTCCGCGTCGTGCTCGACAGCACGCTGCGGCTGCCGCTCGGCTCGCGGCTCGTCCAGAGCGCACGCGGGGTGCCCGTCTGGGCGCTCGCCGGGCCTGCGGCGCCGCGTTCGGCCGAGGAACGTTTGCGGCTGCTGGGCGTGGAAGTATGTCGGATCGAGGCGGCGGGCGGCTGTCGCGATCTCGCGGCCGTGCTCAAGCTGCTTGCGGCGCGGGGCATCACGCGGCTCCTGCTCGAGGGAGGGCCGACGGTGGCCGCTGCTTTCCTTGCCGCCGACCTCGTCGATGCGGCAATGCTGTACGTGTCGCCCAAGCTCATCGGGGCTGACGGGATCGATGCGTTCGACCGACCGGCTGCGGCGGCGCTGTCGCGGCTTACCCTTGCCGAGACGCAACAGATCGGGCCGGATCGGCTCGAGATCTATCAACGCGAGTGAATTCGATGTTTACCGGCATTGTCAGCGACGTCGGCGAAGTGATTGATGTCGAGGAAAAAGCCGATGGACTGCGGCGGCTGACGATTGCATGCGGCTACGATCCGCAGACCATCGATAGCGGGGCCTCGATCGCCTGCTCGGGAATCTGCCTCACCGCCGTCGCGCGCGGCAAAAGCGGAAATCGCGCGTGGTTTGCCGCCGATGCCGCAGCCGAGACATTGCGGCTGACCACCGCCGCCGAATGGCGGCGCGGCACGCGGCTCAATCTCGAACGCTCGCTGCGGCTCGGCGACGAACTGGGCGGCCATCTGGTCAGCGGCCATGTCGACGGCATCGCCGAACTTCTCGCCCGCGACGATTTCGTCGACATGGCGGCGCTGTCGCTGCGGGCGCCGGCCGAATTGGCTCGATTCATCGCGCCGAAGGGCTCGGTCACCCTCGACGGCGTCTCGCTGACGGTCAACAAAGTCGAAGGTGACACGTTCTCGGTATTGATCATCCCCCATACGCTGAAGGTCACCACCCTCGGCGTGCTCGAAGTCGGCGCCCGGCTCAATCTCGAAGTCGATCTCATGGCGCGCTACGCGGCGCGGCTGATGGAGGCGGCGCAGTTTTGACAAATTGCCACGGTTAGCTAGCTAAGCTAAGCTAATCAGCTAACTGAGCGGACCATGGCCTTCTTTACCATTCATCAGGCCAAAACCAACCTTTCCAGGCTGATCGCCAGGGCGGAGGCCGGCGAGGACGTCGTGATTACGCGCGGCAAGAATCCCGTCGCGCGGCTCGAGCCCTTTTCAAAGAAAAAGGGCAAACGCGTCCCGGGTCTGCTGAAGGGCAAAGTACCCGATTTACCCGACGAGTTCTTTTTTGCGCCTTTGCCGGAAGATGAATTGCGCGCCTGGGAGGGCGAGTATGAGGGTCCTCACTGATACTCACGCGTTCTTCTGGTGGATGATCGATAGCCCCGAGCTTTCCGTCAAGGCGCGCGCGCTGTTTGCGGACCAAGACAACGACGTTCTTGTCAGTGCCGTGGTGGCTTGGGAGCTGGCTACAAAAGTGAGATTGGGAAAGTGGCTGGATGCTCTGAGGGTCGCTACCGACATCGCGTCGATCATCACGGAGAACAACTTCACGGCCTTTGCGGTAACCATCGAGCATGCGCGTGCCGCGGGGTTTCTGCCCGGATCGCACCGTGATCCGTTTGACCGCTTGCTTGCCGCCCAATCGCAAATCGAGGGCATACCTCTGATCACCGCCGATCCGGTGTTTCGTGATTTCGGCACCGCCGTCATGTGGTGATCGTTGCCGCCGGAGCACGCCAGCCGTGCTTGTTCGCCGCCGCGGCGCTTGCTACCAACCGTCCGCGAAACGGAGCGCAGCGATGGCCGGGCCGCGGCGGAGTAAAAGCAACAAGAGCGACGGCAAAGGGGCGCGCATGCTCGTCGTCGAGGCGCGCTTTTACGAGGAGATAGCCGATGCGCTCCTTGCTGGCGCCGCGCGCGCGCTCGAGGAGGCGCAGGCGACTTTCGATCGCATCAGCGTGCCGGGCTCGCTGGAAATTCCGCCGGCCATCGCGATTGCCGTCGATGCGGCGGGCCGGCGGCGGCGGCCCTACGACGGCGTCGTGGCGCTCGGCTGCGTGATCCGCGGCGAAACCTTCCATTTCGAGATCGTCTCGCAGCAATCGGCGCGCGGGCTGATGGAGCTGTCGCTGGCGCGCGGGCTGCCGATCGGCAACGGCATCATCACCGTGGAGAACGAGGCGCAGGCGTTCGCGCGCGCCCGCATGCAAGAGCAGGACAAGGGCGGCGACGCGGCGCGCGCGGCGCTGGCATTGGTCGCGCTCAAGCGGCGGCTGGTGGAGCGCTGACATGGCGCTGCCGGCCAGAGAATCGAACGCAACGCGCAAGGCCAACAAGCGCGGCGCCGCGCGTCTTGCCGCCGTGCAGGCGCTTTATCAGATGGACCTCGTCGGCACCGGCTTGAACGAGATTTTGACGCAGTTCGAAACCCACTGGCTCGGCGGCGAGGTCGAAGGCGCGCAATACCGGCCTGCGGAAGCGGCGTTCTTCCGCGACGTCGTCGGTGGCGTGGTGCGCGAGCAGGGCCGGCTCGATCCGCAGATCGACGCCGCGTTGACGCGCGGCTGGCCGCTCAAGCGCATCGAGGCGGTTTTACGCGCGGTGCTGCGAGCGGGCGCCTACGAGCTGGCGTGCCGGTCCGACATCCCGGCGCGTGTCGTTACCGCCGAATACGTCGACGTTGCCGCCGCCTTCGTCGACGAGGCGGAGACCGGCATGGTCAATGCCGTGCTCGACCAATTGGCGCATCAGCTGCGCGCCGCCGAATTTTCCGGCGGCTAGCGGCGCGCCATGGCATCCCGCGACCAACAATCGGCCGAGGAGCGTCTGATCGCGCGCTATTTTCGGCCGCTGGCGACGCATCCCGGCGCTTTCGAATTGGCCGATGACGCTGCGATCCTGACGCCGCCGACCGGCTGCGATCTGGTGCTGACCACCGATGGCGTCATCGTCGGCGTGCATTTCTTTGCCGACGATCCGCCCGACACGATCGGCCGCAAGGCGTTGCGGATGAATCTGTCCGATCTTGCCGCCAAAGGGGCAAAGCCGCTGGGATTCCTGCTCTCGGCTGCGTTGCCGGCGGACATCAAGGAAGAATGGCTCGCAGGCTTTGCCGCCGGGCTCGGCGACGACGCAGCGCGCTATCAATGCCCATTGCTCGGCGGCGATACCGACCGCACGCCGGGCGCGCTGGCAATTTCGATTGCCGCGTTCGGCGCCGTGCCGCAGGGCAAAATGGTCCGCCGTGCCACCGCCAAAGCCGGCGATTGCGTCGTCGTCACCGGGACGATCGGCGACGCGGCGCTCGGCGTGCTGCTGCGCCGCGACCCGGGCTTGGCGGATCGCTTGCGCCTGCCAGAGCCCCTGCGCGATCACCTGCGCGACCGCTATCTCTTGCCGCAGCCGCGCAATGCATTGGCCGAAGCCGTCTTGCGGCACGCCTCCGCCGCGATGGACGTTTCCGACGGCCTTGCCGGCGACTTGACAAAGCTGTGCCGAGCGTCCGGCGTTGCCGCCGAGATCGACGTCGCACGTGTGCCGCTGTCGGAAGCCGCCCGCGCCGCGCTTGCGGCTGATCCGGCGCTTATCGAGACGGCGCTGACCGGCGGCGACGACTACGAGATCGTGCTGACGCTTGCCCCGGAACGGCTCGCGTCGTTCCGTGCCGCCGCCGAGCGCGCCGGCACAGCAGCAAACGACATCGGCCGTATTATCGCGGGGGAGGGCGCCCGCTTCGTGCGCGACGGCGCCGAGCTGAAATTCACCCGGCCGTCATTCAGTCATTTCTAAGGGCGATTTCATTGGTGCGAAGTCTGGGCCTGACCTGACCCGACCTGACGTACGCTTTTGGGACGAAGTAGAGGCAAGCGGCCGACAAAACCGGTTGGCGCGGTCGAAAATGGCCCATCGCGTCGCGAAACCGTCCCGCCGTGGCGGCCTTGCGATTGCCGACTGAGCACGCGGATCCAAATGGGCAAAGCTGCGGCACCGCGAAACCGGGGTCGTGGGGCGGCGTTATCCGGTAGTCGGGAGATAGGAGACTACGAAATGACCAGCATCAAAGCTTTGGGCCTCGCCATTGGAATCGCGTTTGCTGCCTCCTCGTTCGCCCTCGCCCAGCAGGGCAATCCCGCGACCAACGCGGCCGCGAGTGGCGGTAGTGGAACCCATCAAACCGCCCAAAAAACCGGGAGCGCGGCCAACACGCAGAAGGTTCTGGGCAATCAGAACGGTTACAGGCGCCTCGCGGCCCGCCCTGCCAGGCGAGTTGGCGTCCGTCGTCCCAGACGACTTTTCGCCTATCAGATGTCCCCTCGATGTCGCCGGCTGCGTAGTCTGGGACGGCCCCTGCCGCGGAGCTGCCGTTTCTGAGAGTTCGCTTGGCGGCCGGCAGATCGAGGCGCTGCCGGCGCCGATCGACGCCTTGCTGGCGATCGTGCGCCAGGTCGGCGGCCGCGCCGCGGTATTGATGGATTGCGGCATCCGCAGCGGCACCGGCGTGGCGCCGATGCGCTGGGCGCCGCCACGGCTTTTGCCGGCAAGGCGTTTCCGTGGCGGCTCGACGCCCTCGTCGCGGAGGGCCCGGGCCACGTCATCGATCTCTTGATCGAGGAGACCCAGGCGGCGTTCGCGAGCCCGGCGCGCACACGCCCGCCGAAGCGCGTTCGGTCGCCATCCGCCATAACGGCGCGTTGCGCTTATGAAGCCGACGCCCTGCATTTTTTGATATAAAGTTGCATCCCCCGGATTGCGTTGCGCGCAATCGGGCTGGGCGAGGTGGGAGGATTCGCGAATGGCCAAGGCAAGCGGATTACGCAAAACGGCAAAGCGTTCGGCGGCGCGTCGGCCGGCGCAAAAATCGGCCCGATCGGCGCGCAAGGTTTCCGCGCGCACGCGCGCGGCGGCGCGCAAGACGAAGCAAGGTCCGCGCCGGCAGCGGTTCGTGGCCAATCACCTCGACGCCAGCGCCTTCGAAGGCGGGCTGCGCTCCTACGCCGAATACCGCGACCTGTCGATCGCGGATGCGACCGGCGGCATGGTGCGCGCCCACGTCATCAAGATGATCCCGCCGTGCGACCCGGCTGTGGTGTCGAAGCGGCACTACCACGAGGTCGACTTCCAGATGATCTACGTGCTCAAGGGCTGGATCAAAGGCGAGTACGATGGCCACGGCGTCGTCACCATGCGCGAGGGCTCGTGCTGGCTGCAGCCGCCGCGCATCAAGCACGCCGTGCTCGACTACTCGGACGATTGCGAGCTTCTGGAAATCGTCCTGCCGGCCGATTTCAAGACGGTGGAGCTGGAATAAGCGGGCACAGTATGGGAGTTTGCGTCGCAATTGTCCCGGCTGCCCCCTCAAGCCCGCTTTCAGGTCAAGCGCCAGAACGGCTGCCGCCGCCTCTAGCCCGTTCAATCTCCCAACAGCAGACATGCCAGTGCGCTGCGGTAAAGGACGCTTCGGTAGCGCCGTTGACGGTGAAGCTCGTGCCCAGCAGCGACTCGAACGAAGCATTGGGCGCCGGGTTGGTGACCCAATCGTCTGCCGTGCCACCTTCGCGCGCAGAATGAGCAGCATGTTGCCGAGTAGCGTCGGATCGTCCGCCTCTGATATTGATCGGCGCGCAGCGACGATCAATATAGCGCATTCGGCAGCTACCGCGCGTCTCCTGACGGACAGAGTCACATCTTGATATTTGCGAAGTCGATGACCTTCGCCCACTTCCTGGCGGCATCGGCAATCAGCGTACCAAATTGAGACGGCGTCATCGTTTGCGGTTCAGCGCCAACCGGCACGAAACGCGCTTTCATCGCAGGATCGGTAATGATAGCATTGACGTTCTTGTTGAGCGTATCGATGATTTGGCCTGGCGTGCCCTTTGGCGCTCCAATACCCACCCAGCCGCTTCCCTCGTAGCCGGACAGGGTTTCGGCTATCGCGGGTACATTCGGCAACACCTGCATGCGCTTCTGGCTGGTTACGCCGAGAGCGCGCAGCTTGTCGCTATGAATGTAGCCGAGCACCGGCGGAACTGAAGCAAAGGCAAGCTGCACTCTGCCGGCGAGCAGGTCAGGCACAAAAGAGACGCGATACGGCACGTGAACGATGTTGACGCCGGTCATCATTCTGAATAGTTCGAAGGCGAGATGCGGCGCTGTCCCGGCGCCCTGTGAAGCAAAGTTGAGTTTGTCCGGATTAGCCTTGGCGTAGGCAATGAGGTCAGAGATCGTCTTCACCGGAACGGATGGATTTACCACGACGACGAAGGGGGTGTAGCCGAGGAACGCGACAGGCGCGATGTCACGCACGAAGTTGAAATCGAGATTAGGATAGAGCTTGGCGTCCTGCGCATTGCCTGAAATCACCACCAGAAGCGTGTATCCGTCCGGTGCGGCGTGTATCACGTACTCGGCGCCCACGTTTCCCCCAGCGCCCGGCATGTCCTCAATGACAAAATCCTGGCCCAATTGATGTGAAAGCGGAGCGCCGACGAGCCGCGCCAACACGTCAGGTGTTAATCCGGTTGGAACGTCGACGATCATGTGCACTGGCCGTGATGGATAGGCTTTCGCGCTAGCCAGCGTAGGCATCAACGGTAGTCCAGCGGCAGCAAGTACAAGGCGGGAAAATAGGCGGCGGGAGCAACTCATCCGTCTCCTCCTATGCACTGGTTCGTTGGCGGGTAGATCGCATCGGCGTTCATCTCATCGGGACCGGTCGTCAAAGCCAGCACATTGGAGAACCTCGCTGAACCCAAGGACACCACTTACCGAGGCCAAGCCATCTTGTGCGTCGCGGGTAAGGCGCAGAACGTCCTGAATCACGACCGCAATCTCGCTCGTATGCTTCGGCTATCGTGAGGTGTGCTCATAAGGGTTGGCGACAGCGATTGGAGATATGCGGCGAGCGTAATAATGTCGTGCTGGGTGTAATCCGCGGGTAACCCAGCCAGACTCGCCGATTCCGGATGACCGTCTCCCGTAGGCAAATGGCACAACGCGCAGGCCATTCCCGCCGGCCGCGGTCCGCCATGCGCCACCACTTGCGGCATCGGACCATGCTCGTCAGGAAACCAGTCTGGCGGATTGAACGGATCGTCGATCTGCGCCTGGGTGTAGTGTCTACTGCTGCCCGGTACGGACTGCATCACCGTGCTGTTGCCACCGAAAGATGGTCGGACCGGAGGGTAGGCCCATTCTGGATTATCGGCGGCCTGCGCAATTGCGCACACAAGAACCGCGAAGGCTGCCAAGCTGAGCGAGGTCCTTATCGATTTCATGACGGGAGTTTTTCTCTTATCGTGCAATTTTTTTGCCTCAGGCCTGCGGTCTGGCGTCCGACCGCTCGTCGCAATTGCGGCATCCCGACCGCGCCATTCGGCCGCACGAGATATCCCTTGCGCTTTTTTGCGCTGCGCAATGCAATGTCTTGGCCGTCGCAACAAGGCGATATCAGTAACGTAACAGAAATGTAACAAATCAGGCTTGGCTTGCCCGGCGTTTGCTGGGGCGTGCAACAGATCGCTGGGATTAGGGGGCCATTTGCTCTAGGCAGCTGACGCCACATGCACAAATGCATTTTGGTCTTCGCCCCCGAAGTGGAAATGCGCGCGGCGTTGGCGCGCACTCTCATGCCGCTTGGCTACAGTGTCGAAGTCGCGTCGAGCGAGAGGACGGCGCGTCAACTGACGAGGACGAAACGATTCGCAGCAGCCGTCATGGCTGCACGTTCAGCGGCCGCCGATGACTTTTCCCTCGTCCACGGGCTGCGCGACTCTGCCGACAAGCTTGTTCTGCTTGCTGACGGCGCGGGATCCGGTGAGCGGTTGGCGCGATCTTTTCCTGAAGCGCTAGTCTGTTCGTCGCGGCAGCTGGACCATGAGAAGCTTTGCGACTTTCTCGCCAGGCCCGCTCACAAGGCATATGAACACGCCGCTGCAACCAAGTCCGAGTTTCTGCGTTTCGCGGATCGTACGCTCGACGTCAAGGGTCGCATGTGCCTGGACGCCAATGGCCGCGAGGTGGCGCTAACGCGCGGCGAGTTCGCGCTGCTGGTTGCCTTCGCTCGCAATTCTGGTCACGCGCTCTCGCGCGCTCACCTCCGCAATGCCATGGACGGCGGGAGCCTGGACGCCTACGACCGTTCTATCGACATGCTCGTCGCGCGCCTCCGGCGCAAGATCGAGCCAGAGGCGAGAAAGCCGCAATTGATCATCACAGTACCGGGCGTTGGCTACAAATTCGTACCACAGGTTCGCCGTGAGTCAACAAACACAGCGCCTTCTGCTTCCCAGGATGTGAGCCAAATAACCGGCGCAGAGGAAGCGCCGCGGGCCGAACGTCGCCAGATTACGGTCCTATCCTGCCAGATCCTCGGTTTTGCGGTTCTTGCTTCTAAGATGGACCCCGAAGAACTCGATACGGCTATTCGACCCGTCTACGTGGACTGCGCCGAAGTCATCGCACGATTCGGCGGCACGGTGATCCGCACGTTGGCAGACAGCGTGCTCGCTTACTTCGGTTACCCGAAAGCGCACGAGAGCGATGCCGCAAACGCGGTGCGGTGTGGGATGGAATTATTACGCACGATCCGTGAGATCAAGGTAGGCGCCATCGCGAAGCTTCGCGCACGGGTCGGCATTGCTACGGGGCTGATGTTCGTCCGAGAACTCAAGTCTACCGGTGCTCGAGATGCTGGAGGAATGGGCGAGGCGCTGAATCTTGCGCTGCACATGCAAAAGGCAGCGCCGGCCGATGGTGTGGTGATCTCGGCTGACACCCGCATGCTCATCGGGCGCCTTTTCCAATGCCGCGAGATAGCGGCTGTTAACGTGGAATTGGGATCCGAATCGGCCCCGGCATGGCATGTGTTCGAGGAGACCGTTGGGCTTCCCCGTTTCGAGGGGCTACGTCGCGACGGCACGTTGCGCTTAGTCGGCCGCGAGGTAGAGATCGAACGACTGCAGCATTGTTGGTCAAGGGTGTTTCGCGGTTCGGGACAGGTCGTTCTGGTGACCGGTGACGCCGGTATCGGCAAATCGCGGTTGGCCACCGAGTTTGAGGCGCGCCTGTCGGGGGAACCCCACGACGCTATCCGTTATTGGGGCTCACCGCACCGTAGCGATGCGCCGATGGCGGTACTCATCGAGGAGCTACAAAGGTCAGCGGGTTTTGCCGCAAGCGATGCCGTTTCGCTGAAAGTGAAAAATCTGCAGGCGGAATTCGCCCTGCTCGGGCCTGTCGCTGCCGAAGCGGTGGCGCTCGGCTGCACCCTTCTCGGCCTACCACATGGCGCCTCGTCGGAGGTCGCCCAGCTGTCGCCGCAAAAGCGCAAGGAGAAGACATTCGCCATGCTGCTGGCGCGGATCGAAGCGCTCGCAGCGCGGCACCCTTTGCTCGCGGTAGTGGAGGATGCGCACTGGGTAGATCCGACCTCGCTGGAATTTATCAGCCTGCTGGCCGAACGCACCAGCGCCATGCGCCTCCTGCTGGTGATCATCGCGCGGCCCGAATTCGTCCCGCCATGGCCTGGATACTCATACCTGACAACTCTGACTTTACCGCGCCTGAGTCGAGCGGATTCAGCTCTACTCATGCAACAAATCGCCGGGGAACGCCGGATTTCGGTAGCCGTCGAGTCCGATATTATCGCGCGTGGTGACGGCATCCCGCTGTTCGTGGAGGAGCTGACCAAGGCCGTGCTAGAGTACAGCACCGAACACGGCGGCCCTCACGCGCGCGCCTCACTCATCCCGGCCAGCTTGCAGGCATTGCTGCTGGCGCGTCTTGACCGGCTTGACAGTGGCAAATGGGCAGCACAGGCCGGTGCCGTCATCGGACGCGAATTTTCTTATGAATTGCTCCACATGGTGGCCGGGCTCGATGAAGACATGCTTGCCAGCGCCCTGGAAGAATTAGTTTCGTCCGGCTTGATCTTCCGACGTGGCGCGCCGCCGCAAGTGACTTTCGTCTTCAAGCATGCGCTCGTTCGGGACGCAGCTTACGAAATGTTGCCGCGTAGCGAGCGCCAAAAGCTCCACGCGAAAGCGGCCCAGGCCCTAGAATTGGATTTCCCCGAGGTTGCGCTGTCGCAGCCGGAATTGCTTGCTTATCATTTTCGCGAGGCCGGCCAACCACTCAAAAGTATCGGCTACCTGATTGCCGCCGCGGAGAATGCGCTGCTTCGGTCCGCGAGCGCAGAGGCGATGGCCGTTCTAACGCAAGGGCGGGCGCTGACCGCGACTGTGCCGGAAGGCGACGAACGGCTGCAGCTTGAGCTCAAGCTGCAGATTACTGGGGCGCGGGCGCTGCTCGCGACACGCGGGTATACGGCGCCGGAAACCCGCGCGGCTTATCGGCGCGCGCGCGAGCGCTGCGAGGCCTTGGGCGATGAGGCTTGGCTACCACTGATCATTCACGGGCAATGGCTCAGTGCGTGGATCGCGGCCGACCATCTATCCGCTCTCGAAGAGGCGCGACAACTCTGCCTATGGGGAGAGCGCAACCGCGAGCAGGTGGGATTAGCGGTGGGAAATTCCGATCTCGGAATGACTTTGACCACCCTCGGACAACTGAGGGAAGCGCGGCGCCATCTCGATGAAGCATTGCAGATCAACAAATTTGCTTTGCAGGGCCGGCAGCCATTCGTGGCTTCTGACGTCGACGGCCGCATTTCGACGCTGAGCTTCATGCATAATTGCCTCTTGCTCCTCGGTTTTCCTGATCAGGCCGAAGCTGTAGCCCGCGAAGCTGCCGCTTTAATACCTGACAATCTGTACTCGCGGGGATTGGCGCTATTGCGTCTTTTGCGCATGCACATATTCACGCGCGACTCAGGGGCCGCAATCAAGGACGGCGACGAGCTTTTGCGCCTGGCAGAGCAGCAAGGCTATTCGTTCCTTACCTGTGCCGCGAATGTGTATTTAGGCTGGGCACTGGCGCAGTCGGGCGACAGCACGGGCGGGATAGTGTTGTGCCAAAATGGCCTATCCAATCTGCGGGCAGTTGGCGCCGCATCCTGGCTCCCATTCCATCTCGCGCTCTTGGCAGAATGTTACGAACGCGCCAACGATTACGGGCGGGCGATGGTCAGCGTGACTGAAGCACTCCGAGCCATCGAGGTCACCGGCGAACGCGTATGGCAAGCGGAAATTCTGCGGCTAAAAGGTCGTCTGCTTCTACATGCGCGCGCTGAGGCTATGATGGCTCAGGCATGCTTCGTCGAAGCGCTACATATTGCACGGGAGCAAGAGGCTAAACTTTTGGAGCTGCGCGCGGCGCTGGGCTTGGCCGACCTGTTGGCGAACAGCGGCCGACCGGCGGAAGCTCACGCCGCACTCGCACCGGTTTATGCGTCATTCACCGAGGGGTTCGATTTCATCGATATGCGCGAGGCGAAAGCGCTGCTCGATAGCCTATCAATCGGCGAGCGTGAACTTGACGCAGGGCGGCGGGCCGACGGCTCAGCGTAGATCGCCCGTGAAATGCCGGTGTGCGCTGCTTGATTGCCTGATCCGATTGCAGAAGTAAACTGCACCGACGCGCCGGCGCGCAGTTCGCCGTTCGGAAGATCGCAAATGTAAGTCCGAAGGCCGGTCGCCTGGGTCATGCTGTCATGGGCCGTAAAGGGCGAATAGCCGCCGTCCTCCTCCCAGCGATCCTGCTCCGCCGCCGGCCCGTTGCAGACGATATAGCCGGCCGCGGCTTCGATCATGGCGCCGTAGCGCGACGCCTCCGCGTGGTCGATCGCGCCGGCGCGCAGCAGCATGTCGTAGAGCAGGACCGGAAAGGCGGTTTCGTCCATCTGCACGCCCTGCCAATACAGCCTGCCGTCAAGCCAGGAATTCTGCAGCCAATGGCCATCGGCCTCCTGAACCGCGACCAGATAGTCGAGCACGGCCCGGGCATGAGAGGGATTTCCTGCAGCGAGCAGTCCGCCGGCGATTTGGACGAGATCGCGCCGCCACACGAGGTGATTGCCGCCGAGGTCATCGTTGCCTTTCGAAGAGCCCCACGGGATCGACAAACTGGCAATGATCGCCCTCGAGGCCGGGTCGCGATGCGTCGCCAGCACGGCGGTGCTGATGCGGTAGCGATTGAGCGGCCCCGCATCAGCCGGCTCGTCCAGGGGCAAGAGAGTTTGTTGCCACTGGCGCCAGCCCACGCAAAAGCGCTGCAGCGTCGATTCCAGCCCCTGCTGTATGCTGAGCAGCGCGCGAAAGGTGGCTTCTTCCGGCTGTGCGCCGAAGCCGATCGCCAGCAGCGCCCGTCCATTTCCCCGGGCGAGATCAAGCGTGCCGGAAATCAGGCAAGAGAGCGCGCGATAAGCGCTGCGAAGCGAGCGCCGTATTGGTGACCGCGCCGCGGTTACTGGCGACCGCTGCCTCCAGCGCCTCACCGGTCGCCGTAACGAAGTCCGGTCCGTTTCGGCCCAAAGCCACCCCGCCGTTGCACGCGTGCGCGTTTTATGCAATGTCCGCGCCGATTTGCGCCGCAGGCGGGCTTGATCGCGCGGCGGGCGCCTTCCACCTCCCTTTGCGGGCCGGCCCCTCGAAGCTGGCCCTCTCAACAGCCGGGGTTCTCTGCGATGCACGTCCTGTGGCTCATCATTCTGTGCGGCGTTTTGGCCATCGCTTATGCCATCTGGGCCACCTATTCGGTCATGCGGTCCGATCCAGGCAGCGACCGCATGCGAGAAATTTCCGCGGCGGTGCGCGAGGGCGCGCAGGCCTATTTGCGCCGGCAATACTCGACGATCGCCATCGTCGGTATCATTATTTTCGTCATCATCGGCTTTCTGCTCGGCTGGCTGGTCGCCGTCGGTTTTGCCATCGGCGCAATCCTCTCCGGCAGCGCCGGCTTCATCGGCATGAACGTGTCGGTTCGCGCCAATGCGCGGACGGCCCAAGCCGCTATTGGCTCGCTCGCCGGCGGACTCGGCCTGGCGTTCCGCGCCGGCTCCAGCACCGGCTTGCTGGTGGCCGGGCTCGCGCTGCTCAGCGTCACCGTCTATTTCTTGATCCTGATCGGGCCGCTGCATCTGTCGCCAGACCACCGCACCGTGACCAACGCCTTGGTGGCGCTCGGTTTTGGGGCTTCCCTGATCTCGATCTTCGCACGGCTTGGCGGCGGCATCTTCACCAAGAGCGCCGACGTCGGCGGCGATCTGGTCGGCAAGGTCGAGGCCGGCATTCCGGAGGACGATCCGCGCAACCCAGCCACCATTGCCGATAATGTCGGCGACAACGTCGGCGATTGCGCCGGCATGGCTGCCGACCTGTTCGAAACCTACGTGGTCACCACTGTCGCAACGATGGTGCTGGCATCGATCTTCGCCACCGCCGCCCACGCCAGCGCCGGCGTATTGTTCAAATTGATGGTGCTACCGCTGGCGATCGGAGGCATCTGCATCATCACCTCGATCCTCGGCACATTGTTCGTCAGGCTGCCTGCCAACCAGTCGATCATGGGCGCGCTTTATCGTGGCGTGATTGCCACCGGTATTCTGTCGCTCGGCGCAGTCGCCTTGGTCATTCACCTCTTGATCGGCTTCGGACCGATTGCCGGCCTCACCTATAGCGGCCTGCGGCTCTACCTGTGCGGCGTCGTCGGCCTGGTCGTCACCGGCCTCATCGTTTGGGTCACGGAGTATTACACCGGCACGCCTTATCGTCCGGTGCAATCGATTTCCAAGGCCTCGGTGACTGGTCACGGCACCAACATCATCCAGGGTCTTGCCGTTTCGCTGGAAGCGACGGCGCTGCCGGCCATTGTGATTATTGCCGGCATCCTGTTCAGCGTGAATTTCGCCGGCTTGTTCGGCCTCGCCATCGCCGTGACGACGATGCTGGCGCTGGCCGGAATGATTATCGCCCTCGACGCCTTCGGCCCGGTCACCGACAATGCCGGCGGCATCGCCGAAATGGCCGGGCTGCCCAAGGAAGTGCGCAAGTCGACCGACGCGCTCGATGCGGTCGGCAACACCACCAAGGCGGTGACCAAGGGCTACGCCATCGGCTCCGCCGGCCTCGGCGCACTGGTGCTGTTCGCCGCCTATAACGAAGACCTCAATTTCTTCATCGGCAATGCGGCGACGCATCCCTACTTCAGCGGCGTGTCGCTGAACTTTTCGCTCAGCAACCCCTACGTGGTCGCCGGCCTGTTGTTCGGCGGCCTGCTGCCTTACCTGTTCGGCGCGATGGGCATGACCGCGGTCGGCCGCGCCGCCGCCTCGATCGTCGAAGAGGTGCGCCGGCAATTCCGCGAGCGCCCCGGCATCATGAAGGGCACCGACAAGCCCGATTACGGCCGCGCCGTCGACATGCTCACGCGCGCCGCGATCAAGGAAATGATCGTGCCGTCGCTGTTGCCGGTGCTCTCGCCGCTGTTCGCCTATTTCGTTGTCTACTTCATCGCCGGCGGCGGCGCGGCCGGCAAATCGGCGGCGTTCTCCGCCGTCGGCGCGATGCTGCTTGGCGTCATCGTCACCGGCCTGTTCGTGGCGATCTCGATGACCTCGGGCGGCGGCGCCTGGGACAACGCGAAAAAATACATCGAGGACGGCCATTACGGCGGCAAGGGCTCCGATGCCCACAAGGCCGCGGTGACCGGCGATACGGTCGGCGATCCCTACAAGGATACCGCCGGCCCGGCGGTCAACCCGATGATCAAGATCACCAACATCGTGGCGCTGTTGCTGCTTGCCGTCTTGGCGCATTAGGCGGTAGGCGGAAGTCAGAAGTCAGAAGTCAGAACTCGCAAGTCAGAAATTCAGAGACTTGCCGGTTCCGACTTCTGATTTCCGACTTCTGACGACCGTCAGGTCGTCAAGTCGTCTTGTCCTGAATAATGCGGAAGAGGCCGTTGATGAGCGACAGGTCGGCGCCGCTGGTCGGCGTGGTGCGGCTGATGAAATCGAACACTTTGCCGTCCTTGAGCCCGTATTCGGCGAGCCGCTGCACCCTGCGGTTCTTGTCGAAATAGACCGCGATCACGCGCTGGTCGACGACCTTGGTCGGCATGAACGAGACCGGGCGCTCGGCGCGTTGCGAAATGTAATAGAACGCCTCGCCGCTGACGGTCGCGACCGTCGACGGCGTGCCGAGCACGAGCAGCACCTGCTCCTGCGAGGCGCCGAGCGGGATCTGCTGCAGCGCGCCCTCGGGCAGCACATAGCCGCGCTGAAAGGTTTCGCCGAAGCAGCCGCCGGGCATCAGCCCGAGCGCCAATATGACGAGGCACGCCGCGCTGGTGCGCCGCGCGCCGCTTTCTTGGCCCCCGCTGCCCGCGCCCTTGCCCCGCATCACCGCTCCACCTTGCACCCGGCTGCCGCCTGCAATAGCCCCATACCCCCGTCCGGGCGTCAGCCGCAAGCCGACAGCATAGCCGGACGCCTGCACCGCGCTTCGGGCGGCATCGAAGTTGAGGACTAACCCCATGATCCTGCGGCCGTTTCGGCGCAGGCCGGCGGACGACAGCATCGCTGCGCTCTATGGCGCCATCGTGGCACAGGCACGCGCGCCGGTGTTTTACGTCGAATTCGGCGTCCCCGATACGGTCGATGGCCGATTCGACCTCATCGTGCTGCATCTGGTGCTGGTGCTCCGTCGCCTCGCGGCCATCGGGGAGCGCGGCCAAAACCTCGGCCAGCGGCTTTTCGACGCTTTTTGCCGGGATCTCGACGGCAATTTGCGCGAGATGGGCGTCGGCGACCTCGCCGTGCCCAAGCGCATGCGCCGGTTCGGCGAGGCTTTTTACGGCCGTCAGGCGGCATATCTCGCGGCGCTCGCGGCGGACGACCAGCAGGACTTTGAGAAGGCGCTGGCGCGCAATATCTTACAGGTCGAGGGCATCGATCATCGAGCCGCCCGTTTGGCGCGCTACGCGCGCGCGGCCGCCCGGCAATTGGATGCCAAGGACGCCGCCGCCCTGTGCGGCGGCGCCATCGATTTTCCCGACCCTGAGGCCTTGGCCGATGCGTGAGCATAAACCGCATCCAAAATCCGCGACGCCGTGGCGCGTCGTGGTCGCGGTCGCCGACGTTGCCGAAACCGGCGAGCACATGGCGCTGGTCGCGGATGCCGAAACGCGGCGCGGCATCGCGCGCATGGCGGGATTGCGCGAGCTGCCGCGGCTGCAAGCGAATTTCGACCTGTTGCCGCATGGCGGCGGCGGACTGCGCGTGACCGGCCAGGTTTCCGCCACAGTCGGCCAACACTGCGTGGTCACGCTCGAGCCGCTGGAGAATGAAATCCGGGAGGACGTCGATCTGCTCTATATGCCGGCTTCCGCCGCAGCCGCAACGGACGAGGATGCCGCCGCCGCGCCGAAATGGAACGAGCCGGAACCGCTGATCGGCGGCGTGGTCGATCTCGGCGCGCTCACCACCGAGTTTCTCATCCTCGGCATCGACCCATACCCGCGCAAACCGGGCGCGGTTTTCGAGCCGCCGCGTGACCAAAAGCCCGACGCGGGGCCGTTTGCCGCGCTCGAGGGCTTGATGAAGGATCGCAATGGACACTGAGCGCTGTTGTGTCGGCGCGCCGAACCGCTATTGTCGCAGGCGCTTCCGGCTTGCCTGCTTGCGGACTTGACAAAACCCAATCGTTCGATGCCAGACAAGGTCCGCATTGCGCTCGATGCGATGGGGGGAGACCACGGTCCGGCCGTGGTTGTCGCCGGAGCCGAACTGGCGCTGCGGCGCCATCCGGCGACCGAGTTCGCCTTCTTCGGCAACGCCGCGCAGGTGGCGCCGCTCCTTGACGCGCGGCCGCAGCTCAAGGCGGTGTCGCGGCTCACTCACACCGAGGTGGCGGTACGCATGGACGCCAAGCCGAGCCAGGCGCTGCGCTACGGCCGCTGGAAATCGTCGATGTGGCTTGCTCTCGAGGCGGTGAAAAAGGGCGATGCCGACGTGGCGGTGTCGGGCGGCAATACCGGCGCGCTGATGGCGATGGCCAAGTTCGAGCTGAAGATGCTGCCCGGCATCGAGCGTCCGGCGATCGCGGCGCTGTGGCCCACGTTGCGCGGCGAGTCCATCGTGCTCGATCTCGGCGCCTCGATCGGCGCCGACGCCGAGCACCTCGTCAATCTGGCCATGATGGGCGCCGCGACGGCGCGCATTCTGCTCGGCATCGAGCGGCCGACCGTCGGTCTCCTCAATATCGGCGTCGAGGAGGTCAAGGGCCTCGAGCCGGTCCGCGAGGCCGGCCGCATCCTGCGCGAGGAGAAATTGCCCAACCTCGATTATGTCGGCTTCGTCGAGGGCGATGATATCGGCAAGGGAAAAGTCGACGTCGTCGTCACCGAAGGCTTTGCCGGCAACATCGCGTTGAAAACCGCCGAGGGCACGGCGCGACAGATGCGCGGATATTTTCGCGCCGCGATGAGCCGCTCGCTCGGCGCGCAGATCGGTTATCTATTTGCCCGGTTTGCGCTTCGCGAGCTGGAACAACGCATCGATCCGCGCCGCTCCAACGGCGGGGTTTTTCTCGGCCTCAACGGCATCGTCATCAAAAGCCACGGCGGCGCCGATGCCGAAGGCTTTGCTGCGGCGATCGGTGTCGGCCACGGCGTGGTGCGCGACGAGCTGTTGGCCAAAATCACTTTCGTGCTGGCCCGCCACCATGATTATCAGCGCCATGTGCTTGGCGGAGCGGCCTCGTGACGGTGCGTCGCTCGGTCGTTCTCGGCTGCGGCAGCTATCTGCCGCACCGGATCCTCACCAACGACGATTTGGCGCGCAAGGTCGCCACCTCCGACGAGTGGATCGTGCAGCGCACCGGCATTCACGAGCGGCGCATCGCGGCGCCCGGCGAATTGACCTCGCAACTGGCGGTGAACGCGGCGCGTTCGGCGCTGGCGCATGCCCGCGTCGAGGCGCAATCGATCGATCTCATCGTGCTCGCGACCTCGACGCCCGACAATACCTTTCCGGCGACCGCGGTGTCGGTGCAGGCCGCGCTCGGCATCAGCCACGGCGCCGCTTTCGACCTGCAGGCGGTGTGCTCCGGCTTCGTCTACGGTCTCGCCACCGCCGACGCGCTCCTCAAAACCGGCGCGTTCTCGCGTGCGCTCGTGATCGGCGCCGAAACGTTCTCGCGCATCCTCGACTGGACCGACCGCTCGACCTGCGTGCTGTTCGGCGACGGCGCCGGCGCGGTCGTGCTGGAGGCGCAGCAGCAGCCCGACACCCGCGAGGCGCGCGGCATTCTCACCGTGCATCTGCGCTCGGACGGCCGCTACAAAGCAAAACTCTATGTCGACGGCGGACCGTCTTCGACCGGTACCGTCGGCCATCTGCGCATGGAGGGCAGGGAGGTCTTCCGCCACGCCGTGGCGATGATCACCGACGTGGTCGAGGCTGCGTTCAAGGCGACCGGATATACGGCCGACGACGTCGATTGGTTCATTCCGCATCAGGCCAACAAGCGCATCATCGACGGTTCGGCGCACAAGCTCGGCATCGCGCCGGCGAAAATCGTCAGCACGGTGGACCGCCACGGCAACACCTCGGCCGCATCGATTCCGCTGGCGCTTGCCGATGCGCTCGCCGAGCGCCGCATCAAGCGCGGCGACCTGATCTTGTTCGAGGCCATGGGCGGCGGCTTCACCTGGGGCGCGGCGCTGGTGCGCTGGTAGGCCACGTGTCCCGGGTGCAGCGCAGCAAAAGCGCGTTCAGGCGCGTCTTCGACGCGCTGTGGCGCGCCGCCGTGGTGCGCTGCAGACCCGGGATCGTTGCGGCCTCGCAGTTTGGGGCGATCCCGGAACAGCGGCGCACCGCTTCGCGCTGCACCGCATCCCGGAAACGGTCCATCTTGGCGGCTCGGTGCAGAGCTCTTCGCAAACCCGTTGACCCTCTGCCGACAAGCTTATATCGTTGATAATTCAGGGCGATATCGGTCGCGCGGGGACCGGTCGCCGGACCTGGCGGGGCTGGCCATGGCAGGAAAGACGGTAACGCGCGCCGATCTGTGCGAGGTGGTCTACCAGAAGGTCGGTCTGTCGCGCAGCGAGTCGGCTTCGCTCGTAGAACTTGTACTGAAGGAAATTACCGACTGCTTGCAGCGCGGCGAGACCGTGAAATTGTCGTCGTTCGGCTCGTTCGTGGTGCGCAAGAAGGGCCAGCGCATCGGGCGCAATCCGAAGACCGGCAAGGAAGTGCCGATCTCGCCGCGCCGCGTCATGGTGTTCAAGCCGTCCGCCATTCTCAAGCAGCGCATCAATTCCAATTCGGGCAATAAATTGTCGGCTTCTTGAAGCGCCGGCGTCGCAGGTGAGGGCAGCCATTGGACAAGGCGCCGGAGGCATTCCGCACCATCAGCGAAGTCGCTGACGCGATCGACGTGCCGCAGCACGTGCTGCGCTTCTGGGAAAGCCGGTTTGCGCAAATCCGCCCGATGAAGCGCGGCGGCGGCCGGCGCTTCTATCGGCCCGAGGACGTCGACCTGCTGCGCGGCGTGCGCCACCTACTCTACGGCGAGGGCTATACGATCCGCGGCGTGCAGCGCATCTTGCGCGAGCAGGGCGTCGCGTTCGTGCAGGACGTATGGCGCGCCGGCGCCGCGCCGCCACCGCCGCAGTCCGACGAGGATCGCGCCGAAGAGGAAGGCG
>JASHQS010000270.1 GCA_030038995.1 Xanthobacteraceae bacterium | reverse complement strand
CGGCCGATGCGCCTCATGCCGGCGCCGACGCCGACGCGGCAGCCGCGGACAGCGCTGCGCGGGCGTGACGACCATGGTCAGCCGCGAGGACGAAGACAGGGAGATCGAGGCGACCAAGGCGCCGCTGATGGACCATTTGGTCGAGCTGCGCTCGCGGCTCATCAAGGCGCTGTTGGCCTTCGGCGTCGCCACCGTTGCCTGCTTCTTCTTCGCCAGGCACATCTACAACGTGCTGACCTGGCCGTACGTCTGGGTGGCGGGTGCCGCCAATTCGAAGTTCATCTATACCGGGCTTCTCGAATACTTCGTGGTCCAGCTCAAGCTCGCCGTGTTCGGTGGGATTTTTTTGTCGTTCCCGGTCATCGCCACGCAGATCTACAAGTTCGTCGCGCCCGGGCTCTATCGCAACGAGCGCAAGGCGTTTTTTCCGTATCTCATCGCCACGCCGATCTTCTTTTTGCTCGGCTCGCTGGTCGTCTATCTCGTGGTCTGGCCGCTGATCACGCGGTTCTCGCTCAGCATGCAGCAACTCGGCGGTCCCGGCGAGGCGACCATCGAACTCCTGCCGAAGGTCGAGGACTATCTATCGCTGATGATGAAGCTCATTCTCGCGTTCGGCATCGCCTTTCAACTGCCGGTGATCCTGACCCTGCTCGGCCGCGTCGGCCTCATCACCTCCGACCAGCTCAAATCGAAGCGCCGCTATTTCATCGTCGGCGCCTTCGTCATCGCCGCCGTGCTGACCCCGCCCGACGTCATGAGCCAGATGTCGCTTGCGCTGCCGCTGCTCGCGCTCTACGAGGGCTCGGTCTGGTCGGTGCGCATGGTGGAGAAGCGCCTCGCCGCCGAGCGTGCCGCCGCCGAAGCCGCGGCGGCCGCGAAGCCGGCGGAGTGATTCTCCGGCATCCACGGATTTGGTCCGGGCAATCCGTGCAGCGTCGCTATTGCCCGGATGCGCAATTGATCGTCGCCGCCTTGCCCAGGCGGAATTAAAGGGATGGCAGAACCAATAGCCAAACGGCGAATGGCCAATGGGCGCTGAGTCGGGCTCGGTGGCCGCTCGCCATTCGCGTTATTCGCAGATCGCATTGCAGAGAGCCCCGCCGCGTGCGCATTCTCATCACCAATGATGACGGCTTCCACGCCGAAGGATTGGATATCTGCGCGAAGATCGCGCGCATTCTGTCCGACGATGTCTGGATCGTAGCGCCGGAATTCGACCAGTCCGGCGCCGCCCATTCGCTGACGCTCAACGATCCATTGCGGCTGCGCCAGGTCGACGAGCGGCGCTTTGCGGTGCGCGGCACGCCCACAGATTGCATCATCATGGGCGCGCGCCATCTGCTCAAGGACCAGCCGCCCGATCTGGTGCTGGCCGGCGTCAACCGCGGCCGCAACGCCGGCGAGGACGTGTTCTATTCCGGCACCATCGCCGGCGCCATGGAAGGCACCGTACTCGGCATTCCCTCGCTGGCGTTGTCGCAAGTATACCGGTCGCGCAACGGCCGTGCGCCCTATTGGCAGACCAGCATGCATTTTGCTCCCGACATCATTCGCCGCGTGCTGGCGGAGGGCATTCCGCGCGACGTTCTGGTCAACATCAATTTTCCCGATTGCCCGCCCGAACAGGTCAAAGGCATCGCGGTGACCGCGCTGGGGCGGCGCCGCCAGGAGCGGCTGCACATCGATCAGCGCAGCGACGGCCGCGGCAACCCGTATTACTGGATCGCCTATATGCGCCAGAGCTTCGTCAAGGCGGACAACGGCACCGATCTCGCCGCGCTTGACGAGCATTGCGTGGCCGTCACGCCGCTCAAGCTCGATATGACCGATGATCCATACCTGACGCGGCTTGCAGCGCTGTTTGCCGAATAGGGAATGGGTGCCGTAAAGAATCCCTCTGGGTTCCCGCTTCCGCGGAATGGGCGGAAGAGAGTGCAGGAGGGCTGGGGGAGATAACGATCAGCCGCCCGGCTTTGCCACCACGGCGGCGAGCGCGCTCGCCAGCCCGTCCGACTGGAAGGGCTTCTGCAACAGCGGTACGTGGCTGTGGGCTTCGGGAATGCCGCGCCTGGCATAGCCGCTGACGAAGACGAACGGCACGCCGCGGGCGGCCAACACATCGACAACCGGCGTAATCGGTTGCCCGTCGAGGTTCACATCGAGAATGGCGATGTCGAATTCGCCGTCTTTCGCCTTGGCCAGCGCCTCGTCGAGCCTGCCGGCCTCGGCGGCCATGGTGTAGCCGAGGTCGGCGAGCATGTCGTCAAGCAACAGGCGGATCATCGGCTCGTCCTCGACTACGAGGACGCGTTTGCCTGCGCCGGTGTTGCCGTTGGTCGTCATTTTCACCCCGTTGCCGCGAAATTACGAGCGAAGTGAGGCAGCCGGCACCATGGTACAATAGCGTGAAGCGAAATAGCGGTCGCCCGTCGTTTTGCGGGATCGCACGAAACGCCGCGGCCCTTGATTGGTTCCATGGTCGGGAAAATTTATTTTGGGCGGGGGCGGGCCCCGCATCCACCTCGCCCCAGCGGAACCGACATCGTGGCCGCCAGCATAGTGGTAATAGGATCACACTCGAACGCCGAGGATCAGAGTGGCCGAACCCGCCGCCGACGTTGAACGCATGGAGTTTCAACTCGCGCTGCGCCGGCGCGGCATCAGCGATCAGGCCGTGTTGCGCGCAATGGACGAGGTGCCGCGTGAGCATTTCGTGGCCGCCGACTACGTCGAGGCCGCCTACGCCGATCAAGCGCTGCCGATCGCCTGCGGCCAAACCATCAGCCAGCCCTATGTGGTGGCCTACATGACCGAGCAGCTCGAGGTTCGGCCGCAGCACCGCGTGCTCGAGATCGGCACCGGCTCGGGCTATCAGGCGGCGGTGCTGTCGCGGATCGCCCGCGAGGTCGTAAGCATCGAGCGCTATCGGACGCTCGCCGACGCCGCGCGAGACCGGCTCAAGACGCTCGGCTATGCCAACGTCACCGTCGTCAGCGGCGACGGCTTTGCCGGCGCTCCCGACTCGGCGCCGTTCGACCGCATCATGGTGACCGCGGCGGCCGAACAGGTGCCCGATGCGCTCGTCGCCCAGCTTGCGGCAGGCGGCAAAATGATTCTGCCGCTCGGCCCGCGTAAAGGGCCGCAATACATCGTCAAGCTGACGAAGAAGCCGAACGGCGAGCTTCTCCAAGAGGAACTGATCGCGGTTCGTTTCGTGCCTTTGCTGCCGGGCCAGGCCAGGGAATTGTAGCGGTTTTGCCACAGTCCAGCTTTATTAAATCACGCTTCCAATACTTAAACGCCTGTTTACCGCATTGCTGTTTAGTCGCTCACCAGCGGTTTGTTGCGTACGAGCGAGTAACCATGTGCGCGTGGCGTCGGTCGGCCCTCTGGCCGCAAGTGGTTGCCATTTCATTAATCGGGTTTGGTGCAGCAAGCTGCAGCGATACCGGCCGATTCAACGACGTTTTCGGCTCCGACAGCCAGCCGCGCAGCGACGTGACCGGTTCCATCCAATCGCGGCCGGCAGCGAGCCCTGTGGAAAGCCGACCGATCCCGCCGGTCGCCCGCGCCGACACCGGCGTTTCGGGCGGCGGACGCGGCATGGGCTCCTACCAGCCGGGCGGTGGCGACATCACCGGTTCGGTGCCACCGCCGCCGCCGCGATGGACGTGGGAAGGCGGCACGCCGATCGTCGTTGCCTCCGGCGAGACGCTCGAGATCATTTCGCGCAAGCATGGCGTGCCGGTCTCGGCCATCATGTCGGCCAACAACCTCACCAGCCCCACGCTTCATCCGGGGCAGCATCTGGTTATTCCGCGCCGCGCGGTGGGCTATGCGCCGCCGGCGAGCCACCTCGCCAATACGGGCGCGCCTATACCAGGCGAGGCGCGAACGACAATGCCGGCATCCGCGGGCGTCCACGTGGTGGCGCCGGGCGAGACGCTCAACAGCATCGCGCGGCTTTACGGCAAGCCGGTCATGGAAATCGCACGCGCCAACCATTTGCCGGCGGATACCATGGTCCGGGTGGGCGAGCGCATCATCATTCCTGACGTGCGCTCGACGCAGCGCGCCGAAGCCAAACCGGCTGCGCCCGCACCGGCGCCGCAGCGGACGCCGCGCGATATCGCCAATGCCGAGTCGCCGCATAGTGCCTGGAAGGCGACCCCGGTGGGTGCGGAAACGCAGCAGAGCCCGCAAAAGGCCGCCGAGCCGGTCGGCTCGCTGCCGAGCTTCCGTTGGCCGGTGCGCGGCCGGGTGATCGCCGGCTTCGGTCCCAAGCCGAACGGCCTGCAGAACGACGGCATCGACGTGGCCGTGCCCAACGGCACGCCGGTCAAGGCAGCCGAGGATGGCACCGTCGCCTATGCGGGCAACGAACTGAAAGGCTATGGCAATCTGGTGCTGATCCGGCACAACAACGGCTACGTGACCGCCTACGCGCATGCCAGCGAGATCCTGGTCAAGCGCGGCGACACGGTCAAACGCGGCCAGGTGATTGCGCGCTCCGGCAGCACCGGCAACGTCAATTCACCGGAATTGCATTTCGAAATCCGCAAAGGCGCAACACCGGTCGATCCGGCGCAATTCCTCAACGGGGCCTAAGGCGGAAGTCAGAAGTCAGAAGTCAGAAATCTGAAGTCAGAAGTCAGCTTCAGGATTCCGATTTCCGATTTCTGATTTCCGACTTCCTCCCCCCGTCCTGACCCCGAGCCGCCCCGCCAAATCCTGCACGTATTGCCACGCCACGCGGCCGGAGCGGGCGCCGCGCGTCGTCGCCCATTCGAGGGCCTCGCGGCGCAGCGCGTCGCCGGCGAGCGGGATGCGGTAATGCGCCACGTAACCCTCGACCATTGCCAAAAACTCGTCCTGGCTGCAGCGGTGGAAGCCGAGCCACAGGCCGAAGCGGTCGGACAGCGACACTTTCTCCTCGGCCGCTTCGCCGGGATTGATGGCGGTTGCGCGCTCGTTCTCCACCATCTCGCGCGACATCAGATGGCGCCGGTTCGAGGTGGCGTAGAAGATCACGTTGGCCGGCCGGCCCTCGATGCCGCCTTCGAGCATGGTCTTGAGCGACTTGTAGGAGGTGTCTTCGGCGTCGAACGACAGGTCGTCGCAGAACACGATGAAGCGTTGCGGCGCGTTGCGCAGCGCGGCCATCAGTTCCGGCAGCGACTCGATGTCCTCGCGATGGATTTCGATGAGCTTTAAGCCCGGACGGGAATGCGCGGCGCCGACCGCCGCGTGCGCCGCCTTGACCAGCGACGACTTGCCCATGCCGCGCGCGCCCCAGAGCAGCGCGTTGTTGGCCGGCAGGCCGCGGGCAAAACGCTCGGTGTTCTCGACCAGAAGATCGCGCACGCGGTCGATGCCCTTCAGGAGCGCCATCTCGACACGGTTGATCCGTCGCACCGGCGACAGCCTGCGGCCTTCGGGATGCCAGACGAAGGCTTCGGCGGCGGCAAAATCGGGCGCCGGCGGCGGCGGCGGCGCGAGCCGTTCCAGCGCGGCGGCAATCCGCTCCAGGATTTCGCAAGCAGCGGCGTCGGCAAACCCGCAAGGCGCCGGCGCCGCGACGCTTTCGCCCGCCGCTTTGCCCCTGAAACGCTGAGGAGATTGAGCCATATTGGAACCGGGTATTGCGCGCCATCCCCTTAGCGGGGTGCCGAAATGCCCGCAAGCGCGGCGCCGCTCCCGTTCCTGATGCCTTGCCCGGGCGGGGGGAAGCCGCGTTGCAATTAGGCCAACGGCGGCTATAGTCCGCGCCGATTTCCGCGCAAAATCGGCCCGCGTCGGTGCCGGCGCGCCTGCACAGCGGCCTCCGGAGGAGCAATGCTGATCACCCCCGCATACGCGCAGTTTGGCGGCGCCGGCAGCAGCAGCACGATCTTGCAGTTCATGCCGCTGATCCTGATCATCGTCATCATGTACTTCCTGATCCTGCGGCCGCAGCAGCGCAAGGTGAAGCAGCATCAGGAGATGATCAAGGCGCTGCGCCGCGGCGATACCGTGGTGACCAATGGCGGCCTGGTCGGCAAGGTCACCAAGGTGGTGGACGACGACCAGATCGAGGTCGAGATTTCCGACGGCGTGCGGGTTCGCCAGATGCGCTCCATGGTCACCGACGTGCGCGCCAGGGGCGAGCCGGTGAAGGAAGAGAGCGCGAGCTGACCGCGCGGGCTGCCGCGCCGCCGCCCCCTCCTTTCCCTCCCCCCTGAGCGGGGAATGCAAAGGCGGGGGGAGACAGGCTGCGCGGCTTTCGCAACGAGGAATACGCAAGTCGATGTTGTTTTTCACGCGGTGGAAGGCGGCGGCTATTTTGATCACGGCGCTCGTCGTGTGTCTGTTCGCCGTGCCGAACTTCTTTTCCGAAAAGACGATCGCGCGCTGGCCCGACTGGGCGCAGCGCCACATCGTGCTCGGCCTCGACCTGCAGGGCGGTTCGAGCCTGTTGCTCGAAGTGGACACCAATGCCGTGCGCAAGGAACGGCTGCAGTCTCTTGACGACGACGTGCTGCGCGTGCTGCGCCAGGCGCGCATTCCGTTCACCGGGCGCGCCATTCATGGCAACGGCGTCGACGTGCACATCACGCGGCCGACGGACGTGAAGACCGCGCTCGACAAGCTCGGCACGCTGTCGCAGCTGATGTCCGGCATCGTCGGCGCCTCGGGCCAGCGCAGCGTCGATATCAGCGAAAACGGCGGCACCATCACGCTCGCCCCCTCGGACGCCGCCGTCACCGAGCGTATCCGCCAGGCCGTCGATCAATCGATTGAGATCATTCAGCGCCGCGTCAACGAACTCGGCCTGGTCGAGCCGAGCATTCAGCGCGAGGGCATCGACCGTATTCTGGTCCAGGTGCCGGGCCTGCAAGATCCGACGCGGCTCAAGGAAATTCTCGGCAAGACCGCCAAGCTCGATTTCCGCATGGTCGATCTGTCGATGACGCCGCAGCAGGCGGCCGAAACCCATCCGCCGCCGGATTCCGAAATTCTCAGCGGCCAGAACGGCGAGAAATATCTGATCGAAAGACGCGTGCTGGTGTCCGGCGGCGATCTGGTCGACGCCCAGCCCGGCTTCGACCAGCGCACCAGCGAGCCGGTGGTCAACTTCCGCTTCAATTCGACCGGCGCCCGCAAGTTCGCCGAAGCCACCGAGCAGAACGTCGGCAAGCCGTTCGCCATCGTGCTCGACAACCAGGTCGTCTCCGCGCCGGTGATCCGCGAGCCGATTCTCGGCGGCCAGGGCCAGATTTCCGGCAATTTCACCGTGCAGCAGGCCAACGATCTCGCCATCCTGCTGCGCGCCGGCGCGCTGCCGGCGCCGCTCACTATCGTCGAGGAGCGCACCGTCGGCCCCGGTCTCGGCCAGGACTCGATCCGGGCCGGCGAGCATGCCGCCTATGTGGGCGCCGCGCTGGTGGTCTTCTTCATGTTCGCGACCTACGGCCTGTTCGGCCTGTTCGCCAACATCGCGGTCGCCGTCAACGTCGCCATGATCTTCGGCGTCTTATCGATGCTCGGCGCGACGCTGACGCTGCCGGGCATTGCCGGCATCGTGCTCACGGTCGGCATTGCGGTGGATTCCAATGTGCTGATCTACGAGCGCATCCGCGAGGAGGTGCGCGCCGGCCGCACCGCGATCAACGCCATCGATGCCGGGTTCACCCGCGCGCTCGCCACGATTCTCGACTCCAATATCACCACCTTCATCGCCGCGGCGGTGTTGTTTTACGCCGGCTCCGGTCCGGTGCGCGGCTTTGCGGTCACGCTCGGCGTCGGCATTCTGACGAGCTTGTTCACCGCGTTTACGTTCACCCGCCTGATCGTCGCCTACTGGGTGCGCGTGTGGCGGCCGCGCGCCGTGCCGATCTAGAAGGCCCGTAATTTGCCAAGCCGCATGAACACATTCGCCGATATCGCCTGAAAGCTGAAAGAATCCCGTGCGCCTCCTTCGCATCGTTCCCGACAATACCCGCTTCGATTTCATGCGCTTCCGGCGCTTCAGCTTTCCCATGTCGGCGATGCTGTCGATCGCGGCGATCCTGCTCTACTTCTATCACGGGCTGAATTTCGGCATCGATTTCGTCGGCGGCACCTTGATCGAGGTGCAGACCAGGGCCAACCCCGCCGACCTCGCCAGCATGCGCGCCACCATCGGCGGCCTGCATCTCGGCGAGTTTCAACTGCAGGAATTCGGCGCGCCCAACGACGTGTTGATCCGCGTTTCCGAGCAGCCGGGCGGCGACCAGGCGCAGCAGGCGGCCGTGCAGAAGGTGCGCGACGCGCTCGGCAGCACCGTCGATTACCGCCGCGTCGAAGTGGTCGGGCCGAGCGTCTCGACCGAGCTGTTGTCCTACGGCACGATCGGCCTGCTGTCGGCGATCATCGCCATCCTGTTCTATCTCTGGTTCCGGTTCGAATGGCAGTTTGCGCTCGGCGCCATGATCGCCAACGTGCACGACGTGGTGCTCACCGTCGGCTTCATGTCGCTGACCCGGGTCGATTTCGACCTGACCAGCATCGCGGCGCTGCTCACCATCGTCGGCTATTCGCTCAACGACACCGTGGTGATCTACGACCGCATCCGCGAGATGCTGCGCCGCTACAAGCGCATGTCGATGCCCGACCTGCTCAACGTCTCGGTCAACGCCACGCTGTCGCGCTCGATCGTCACCCATGTCACCGTGGCGATGTCGCTCCTGGCGCTGCTGTTGTTCGGCGGCCAGGCGATCCGCAGCTTCACCGCGACCATGATGTTCGGCGTGGTGCTGGTCGGCACCTATACGTCGGTGTTCATCGCCTCGCCGATCCTGATCTATCTCGGCGTCGGCACCGGCCGCATGGGCGGCGCCGAAGAGCCGGAGACGCCGCCGGCAGCTCCCCCCACGGCATCGCAGCCGCCGAAAACGGCGGCGCCGGCACCGCGGCGGGTGCGGGCGCGGCGCTGACAATGGACGTGCCGCATCTGCCGCGGCAGGCTTTGATCGACGCTCACGGCGCGGGCGGCTTTCGCTTCGCCGGCCTGTCGCACCGCGGATCGCTGTTGTGCCTTCCCGACGGCATCTGGGCTTGGCCCGTCGCCGCGGCCATCGGGATGACGCCGCAATCCCTGGCACTGGTATTTGACCGCGCCGATAGCTTGGACTTTTTCATTCTTGGGACCGGGGCCGAACCGTGGGCGATGCCGGAGCCGTTGCGCATGCGGTTTCGCGAGGCCCATATCTCGGTCGACACCATGACGACGGGCCCTGCCGTGCGCACCTATAACGTCATGCTGATGGAGAACCGCCGCGTCGGCGCCGCCCTGATTGCGATCGACTGAGCGCCATGGCGGACGCGCCCGGCTATTGCGCCGAACTGGTCCGGACCGCCGACCGCGACCGCTATCTCGCCGCCTTATTCGCGCCGGCCGAACATCGCGGCGCTCTCTTCGCCCTTTATGCCTTCAACAGCGAGGTCGCGCGCGTGCGCGACGTGGCCCGCGAGGCGCTGCCCGGCGAAATCCGCCTGCAATGGTGGAGCGAGGTGCTGCGCGGCGAGCGCCGCGGCGAAGCAGCCGCCAATCCCGTCGCCGCCGCCTTGCTGGCGGGCATCGAGCGCTATCGCCTGCCGCCGGACAAATTGACAGGCCTTGTAGCGGCGCGTCGGTTCGATCTCTACGGCGAGCCGATGGCGACGCTCGGCGAGCTCGAGACATATGCCGGCGAGACAGCGTCGGCACTGTTCGCGCTCGCTGCCCAGATACTCGCCGCGACGAAAGCCGAAGCCGTTGCCGAGCCCGCAGGCCGGGCCTACGCCATCGCCGCTCTGTTGGGCGCGTTGCCGCGGCATGTGGCGCGGCATCAGCTTTACCTGCCGGTCGAGTTGCTCGATCGGCACGCGGTGAATATGTCGGATCTCTTTGCCCGCCGCTCGTCTCCAGGTCTTGTGGCGTTGCTTGCCGAGCTGCGCGGCCTGGCACGCCGCCATCTTGCGACGGCCCGCGAGCGCCTGGCGGCGCTGCCGCGCGAAGCGTTGCCGGCATTCCTCGCGCTGGCGCCGGTCGGCCCCGCGCTCGACCGCCTGGAGCGCTCGGACGCGTTCGCGCCCGCCGAACTCGCGCCTTGGCGGCGACAATGGCTGATCTGGCGTGCGGCGCGCAATCCGGAACGGATTGCCGGATAACCTCGTCGACACCGGCACGAGCCGGCGCGATCACTCCGCGGCGTGCGGCAAGTCCGAAATGGCCCAGGTTTCGAGATCGGCCAGCGCCCGCGCGCAAACCGCCGCCTTCCGCGCGCCGCGCGGCGTCCCGGCGGCAGGCGGCGGGAACAGGCCGAAATTGACGTTCATCGGCTGGAACGAGCGCGCGCCGGCGTCGATCGTCTCGATGTGGCCGCCGGTAATGTGGTTGAGCAGCGCGCCATGGGCGGTGGTGGGCGGCGGCAAAAGCGGCGTTTGGCCATGCCGTTCCGCGGCAGCGAAGCGGCCGACCAAAAGTCCGATGGCTGCGGATTCCACATAGCCTTCGCAGCCGGTGATCTGGCCGGCGAAACGCAGCCGCGGCGCGGTTTTCAGCCGCAAGGTTGCGTCGAGCAGCTTCGGCGAATTGAGAAACGTATTGCGATGCAGCCCGCCCAGCCGCGCGAACTCGGCACCGGCAAGGCCCGGGATGCTGCGGAAAATGCGGACCTGCTCGCCATGCTTGAGCTTGGTCTGAAAGCCCACCATGTTGAACAAGGTGCCGAGCTTGTTGTCCTGGCGCAGTTGCACCACTGCATAGGGCTTGTCGCCCGGCCGGTGCGGGTTGCGCAGGCCGAATGGTTTCATCGGCCCATGGCGCAAGGTTTCGCGGCCGCGCTCGGCCATCACCTCGATCGGCAGGCAGCCGTCGAAATACGGCGTCGCGGTCTCGAAATCGTGGAACGCGACCTTCTCGCCAGCGAGCAGGGCGTCGACGAAATCCTCATATTGCGCGCGGGTAAGCGGACAATTGATGTAATCGGCCCCGGAGCCTGCGGGTCCCGCCTTATCGTAGCGCGACTGGAACCAGGCGATGTCGAAGTCGACAGAATCGCGATGCACGATCGGCGCGATGGCGTCGAAGAAGGCGAGCGCGTCTTCGCCCGTGAGCGTGCGCAGGGTCTCGGCAAGGGCCGGCGAGGTGAGGGGGCCGGTCGCGACAATGACGCTGTCCCAATCCGGCGGCGGCGCGCCGACTTCCTCGCGGTGAACGGCAATGATCGGCGCGGCCTCGATGGCCGCCGTGATCGCGCCGGCAAAACCCTCGCGATCGACGGCAAGCGCGCTACCGGCCGGCAGTTTTGCGGCATCGGCCGTGTGCATGACGAGCGAACCAAGCCGACGCATCTCCTCGTGCAACAGCCCTATGGCGCTTGCTTGTGCGTCATCGGAACGGAACGAGTTCGAGCACACCAGTTCGGCGAGTTGCGCGGTCTTATGCACCGGGGTCGAGCGAGCGGGCCGCATTTCGTGAAGCACCACCGGCACGCCTTGCCGCGCGATCTGCCAGGCGGCCTCGGCGCCGGCAAGTCCGCCGCCGATGACGTGGATTGGCCGTAAGTTGCGCATCATCGGCAAAGTAGGCGTGCGGCGGCGCAGCGGCAATGTGCGGGGCGCGGCCAATGATTTGGCGCGCGCGCAAGGCTCTGCTATAGGCGGATCGTTGCAGCGCGCAAGGTGCACTCGGAGGCCTGCATGTCCGTCGATGCCGATACCGTCCGCCGCGTGGCGCGTCTGGCGCGGATTGCCGTCGCCGAGGACGAGGTGGGGCCATTGCGCGGCGAGCTCAACGCCATCCTGGCCTTCGTCGAGCAGCTCGGCGAGGTCAACGTCGAGGGTGTCGAGCCGATGACATCGGTGACACCCATGGCGATGAAGGTGCGCAAGGACGAAATCACGGATGGCGGCATTGCGGACGACATCGTGCAAAACGCGCCGGAACGGGACGATCACTTCTTCGTCGTGCCGAAGGTGGTGGAATAATGTGCCTCGCCTGCGAACAAGATGCGATCTGGCTCGCGTATCTGGAAAGCCGCGGCCTGTTGCGGCCCGATGATCCGGCTGCCGTGGATGCTTTGTTCAGTGCCTTCCCGGTGCGGCCGCTGCCGGTGCAAGGCGGGGCTGGCACGCAACAGCAATCCGGGGGCGATATTTCAAAAACTGAAAACAATCCATTCTCCTGCGACGCTCCCGCGGCTGAATGATCGACTTGACCTCGCTTACGCAGGCGCGCGATGCGTTGCGCAAGCGGGAGTTCTCCGCAGCCGAGCTTGCCGAAGCCTGCATCGCCGCCGCCGAGCGCGCGCGCCCAAGGAAGTGCGCCGCGGGGTCATGATCGGCACCTACGCGCTCTGCGCCGGAGCAAGGGCGGTAGACTTCCGATCATGACGCCGCTCGGCTTCCAACGATCGCTGTCCAAATCAGAGCCGCCCGCCGCCCTGTCGCCGGCGCTTGTCGCCTTGTGGTGGGCGGGAAAGGACGACTGGGACAAGGCGCACAGGCTGGTGATGAGCGAGGGCGGCGCCGAATGCGCCTGGGTGCACGCTTACCTGCACCGGCTCGAGGGCGACCTCGACAACGCGCGCTATTGGTATCGAAAGGCGCGGCGTCCGGCGGCGACTGGCGAGCCGGCCGAAGAATGGGCCGCGATCGCCGCTGCTCTGCTGGGCGCGCAATAGGGCCGAAGCGGCTTGGATCAGCCGCCGCCCTGCGGCGGCGTTGCCGGCGGCTCGGTCATCTTGACCCCTCTCGCCTCGCTGATCTCGTTGCGCCGCCGCGGCAGCGCGTGGGGATGCTCGCGCTGCAAAAATTCGATGAGCTTCTCGCGGACCTCGGCGCGCAGGTCGGATACGGCGCCGGCATTGTCGGCGCTGACCAGCGCGCGCAGCTCGATCGTCGTCTCCCTGCAGTCGGTGACCTGCAGGTTGACCACCTTGCCGTTCCACAGCTTCGATTGCGCCACGATCTCGGTAAGCTTCTTGCGCACCGCATCGACCGGCGTGGTGTGATCGACGTAGAGCATGACATTGCCGATCAGTTCGCCGCCCGTCCGGGTCCAGTTCTGAAACGGCTTTTCGATGAAATAGCTGATCGGGACCACCATGCGCCGCAAGTCCCAAAGGCGGACGACGACGTAGCTGAACGTGATCTCCTCGACGTTGCCGAATTCGCCCTCGACGATCACCGCGTCGTCGATGCGGATCGGCTGCGCTATGGCGATCTGCACGCCGGCGAGAAAGTTGCTCATCACCGGCCGTGCGGCGAGGCCGGCAACCAGACCGGCAACGCCGGCCGAGGCGAACAGCGTGATGCCGAATTGACGCACCTCGCTGAACGTCATCAGCGCAAAGCCGAGCGTTACCAGTACGATCACGACTTCGGCGACGCGCTGCAGCACGCGCACCTGCGTCACGTGCTTGCGCGCCATCAGGTTATCGGCGGTTCCGACCTGAAAGCGCAGCAGGTACAAGCTCGCTGCGAGCCGCAGCGCGGTGAGCGCCATCCAGCCGACCAGACAAATGACGCCGAGGCCGAGCAAACGAGAGACGAAGGCCCTGGTGTCGGCGCCAAGCGGCGCGGTCTGCAGCGCGATCTCCATGGCGATGAGCAAGAGACCGAGCCGGGTCGGGTTTCTGGTCTGATCGAGGACCGAGCGCAGGTAGGGCCGCCTGGCTCCGAGCAGCCGGCCGACAACGGCGAGAGTAGCGGCGTGGGTGATCCAGGCGATCGCCGTTGCGGCCGCGAGGACAATGACCGATACGGCCCAGGGCGGCGCAAACGACAGGGCCGCAGCGAGCGCGGCAAAAGCCGAGTTCGCGCGATGGATAAAATCTTGCCACATGTCGGGAACCCGCGGCCGCAAATGAGTTGGATCAATACATTGACAGATGAGGAAACGCGGAGCTTGGCTGCAGAGTTCGGGCCGGTTCCACCTGGACAGCCTGGCCCCGCGGTGGCATGAGCTGCCGCGACATTTATCGCAAAAACCTTCGACCGACGATGAAGACCTTTTTGCTGCGCCTGTTCACCTGGTGGAATAGCCAAACCTTCGGCACCCAGTTGTGGACGGCGCTTTACGGCGAATATGTCGGCGCCGACGAATCCGGCAACCGGTATTACCGGACCAAGCGCGGCAAGGTCGATCCGGCGCTCGGCATCGAACGGCGCTGGGTCGTCTATAACGGGCTCGCCGAAGCCTCCAGGGTGCCGCCAAGCTGGTTCGGTTGGCTGCACCACACCGTGGATATACCGCCGACGCAGGATAAGCCGCAGCCGCATCCGTGGGAAAAGCCGCACCGGCCGAACCTGACTGGTACCCCTGGCGCGTATCGTCCAAGCGGTTCGACCCTGGGATCGGGCCGCCGACCGAAGGCGACCGGCGACTACAAGGCGTGGTCGCCCGGCGATCAGTAGCTGGCTTGCGGAACCCGGCGAGTTTGCAGCGACCTCTTCGGCGCAACGTGGGCTGCTGATCCCTGGAATTGCCGCAATCGAAATGTTAACCGGGCGCATAGAGACCGAGCCAACCCGTTGGCGCAGCTCATCCCATAGCTTTCATGATCCGGATCGCCGCGCTCGTCGTCGTGATCGGCACGCTTGCGGCGGCCCCGGCCGCTGCGCAGCTCGGCAATATTTTTGGCGACGGCCCCCCGCCGCGCCCACCGGCCGACATTCCGAACGGTCCGTTCCCGCAGCCGCCGCCTGCGGTGCAATATCCGGCGCCGGCACCGGCCTCGCCGTATCCCGCGCCAGCGCCGGGCTCGCCCTATCCGTCCGCTGCCCTCCCGCCAGGCGCCGCGCCGCCGCCATCGGCGATCCAGGCGGCGCCATTGCCCCCGCCGCCCGGTGCGGCCGTGGCGCCCGCGGTCGGGCCGGCGCAGAATTTCCCGCAACAACGAACGCGTGCGGTTCCGCCTCCGCCTCCGGGCAATGTTGCACCGGCGAATGGTGCGCCGCCAGCCGCTAATTCGCCGGCGGCGGCGGAACCGGCTGAAACGGCGCCGGTCGAGGACACGGTGATCGAGGCGCCGACCGAACACATCGAAAATGGCAGGGCGGTGTTTGCCGGGCTCGACAAGATAACCGGCCGCACATTCAAGTTCGACGCGGCGATCGGCGAGACAGTGCGGTTCGGCGCGCTCGAGGTCACGCCCCGCGCCTGCTACACCCGGCCGCCGACCGAGGCGACCAACACGGACGCTTTTGTCGAGGTCGACGAGGTGACGCTCAACGGCGAGATCAAGCGCATTTTCACCGGATGGATGTTTGCATCGAGCCCCGGCCTGCATGCGGTCGAACATCCCATCTACGATGTGTGGCTCACCGATTGCGCCGCCCCGGTCGAGACCACGCTTGCCGAGCCCACAGCGGTGCCGCCGCCGGCGCGGCCAGCCGCGCGTGCGCGCCACCCGGCGCCGCACGCCCGAGCGACGCCTCCGGTCCATGCGGTCCAGCCGCAATAAGTTCGCTTAATTCTTGCTCAGCAGCGCAAGCGCTGCGTGGCCCGGAACCGGCCGGTCGAGCGGCAGCGCGGCGAAATTTCCCGCCCCGACCAGCGCGGCGTCGAGCAGCTTGTGGTAGGCCGGCCGCGGTACCTCGGTGGCACCGAAAATGCGCAGATGGTCGGTCACGAACTGCGTGTCGAGCAGGCGGTACCGGCCGGCCCTAAGCCGCGCCACCAGATGCACCAAAGCGACCTTGGAGGCGTCGCGGGTGCGATGAAACATGCTCTCGCCGAAAAACGCTCGGCCAAGGCTGACGCCATAGAGGCCGCCGACCAGCCGAGCGCCGTCGTAAACTTCGACCGTATGGCAATCGCCGCATTCGTAGAGCTTGCGATAGAGTTGCTGGATGCGGCGGTTGATCCAGGTCCGCGCGCGTCCCGGCGCCGGCTCCGCGCAGCCGGCGATCACTGCCTCAAAATCGCGATCGACGAACACCGTGAAGCAGTCGGACCGGACGGTGCGCGCCAAGCGTGCCGGCACGTGAAAGCGGTCCAGCGGAATGATGCCGCGCCGTTCCGGTTCGATCCAGTAGAGCGCCGGATCGTCGGCGCCCTCGGCCATCGGGAAGATGCCGCAGGCGTACGCCTTGAGCAGAACCTCAGGCGTAATGTCGATTAAAACGGAGTCGTAGCTCGCCATGCGCTCGTTTAACCGGCTAAAGCTTTGCGGTTCAAGGGCTACCGGCTCCGCTCGCGCCGGCAGGTTCGGTGGCAGAGCTGAAGCTCGGCAGAGGCCGCTTCCGTTGCGACCGGGTCGCGCCGCTCGGCATGACCGTCGCTGGTCGCGCGCTCGATTAACTCCGCGCAAACCATAGTCAGCCTAAAATTTTAGTCGGGTTGAACCGTTTTGCGCACCAGGCATTTGGCCTGTCGAAGCGCAAGCGATTGCTGCGATGGAAACGGCCTTGAGCGTGAGCGAGCCAATCCGCATTCTGTTGGTGGAGGACGAGTTCCTTATCGCCGAATTGGTGGCCGAGGCATTGTCGGAGCAGGGCTTTGCCGTGCACGCGGTGAGCAACGCCCGCGACGCGCTGCGGCATCTCGCCGCCGCGCCGGTCGACGTGTTGTTCACCGACATCAACTTGCCCGACCGGATGGATGGCGCCGCGCTCGCCCGTCTCGCCCGCGAAATGCGGCCCGAGCTGCCGGTGATCTACGCCTCGGCCCGGGTTGCCGCGCTCGAGCCGCAACAGCGCGTGCCCGGCGCGATCTTCTTGCGCAAGCCCTATGAACCGGAGATGGTCGGACGGCTCATTTTACGCGTGCTCGAATCCGAGACGCCCGCTATGGCCTGAGCGAAGCCCTACGGCTGCAGTGCGCCGCGCCCGAGGAATTCCTCGAGCCAGTGGATGTGATAGTCGCCGTCGATGATGTCCTTTTCCTGCGCCAAGGCGCGGAACAGCGGCAGGTTGGTCTCGACGCCGTCAATCACGAACTCGTCGAGCGCGCGCCGCAGCCGCATCAAACATTCGCCGCGCGTCTTGCCGTGAACGATCAGCTTGCCGACGAGCGAGTCGTAAAACGGCGGGATCGCATAGCCGTGATAGACGGCGGAATCGACGCGCACGCCTAAGCCGCCCGGCGGATGGTAATGAATGATCTTGCCCGGCGACGGACGAAACGACACGGCATTTTCGGCGTTGATGCGGCACTCGATGGCGTGACCGTGGAATTTGACGCCGTCCTGGGCGAGCTGCAGATCGTTGTCGGCGGCGAGGCGGATCTGCTCCAGAACGAGGTCGATGTCGGTGATCATTTCCGTGACCGGGTGCTCGACCTGGATGCGCGTGTTCATCTCGATGAAGTGGAAAGCGCCGTCGTCGTAGAGAAACTCGACCGTGCCGACGCCCAGATACTTGATTTCCCGCATCGCTCGCGCCACGGTGTCGCCGATGGCGTCGCGGGCCGGCGCGTTGAGCGCGGGCGAGGGGCCCTCTTCCCACACTTTCTGATGCCGGCGCTGCAGCGAGCAGTCGCGTTCGCCGAGATGGATGGCGCGGCCCTTGCCGTCGCCGAGCACCTGGATCTCGATGTGGCGCGGCCGCTCGAGATATTTTTCGAGATAAAGCGTGTCGTCGCCGAAGCCGGCTTTCGCTTCGGCGCGCGCCGCGGCGAGTGCGGACGGCAGATCCGCCGCGGTGCGGATCACCTTCATACCGCGCCCGCCGCCGCCTGCCGCCGCCTTGACCATGACCGGAAAGCCGATGTCGCCGGCCAGGCGGCGCGCTTCCTCGTCGCTGCCGATGCCGCCCGCCGAGCCGGGGACGGTCGGAATCCCGAGCCGGGCGGCGGCGCGCTTGGCTGCGATCTTGTCGCCCATCAGGCGGATATGTTCGGGGCGCGGCCCGATGAAGTGCACGTTGTGCTCGGCGAGGATTTCGGCAAACCGCGCGTTTTCCGACAGGAAGCCATAGCCGGGATGTACGGCGTCGGCGCCGGTGATCTCGCAAGCGGCCAGGAGCGCGGGAATGTTGAGATAGCTGTCCTTGGCGGGCGGCGGACCGATGCACACGCTCTCGTCGGCCAGGCGCACGTGCATGGCGTCTTCGTCGGCGGTCGAGTGCACCGCCACGGTGGCAATGCCGAGCTCCTTGCAGGCCCGCAGCACGCGCAGCGCGATCTCTCCACGATTGGCGATGAGAATCTTATCGAACATCGGGAGTGCATTGCCGCGCGCGGCGAATGGCGAATGGTGAATGGCGAATGGAAAGGCGGCGGACCATCAGCTCTACTCGCTATTCGCTACTCGCTACTCGCTTCACTCGATGATCATCAGCGGCTGACCATATTCCACGGGCTGGCCGTCTTCGATCAAGATCTGGATCACCGCGCCGGCGCGCGGTGCCGGGATCTGGTTCATCGTCTTCATGGCTTCGATGATGAGCAGCGTATCGCCGGTCTTCACCGCACTGCCGATTTCGACGAAGGGCCGCGCGCCGGGGGCTGGACCGCGGTAGGCGGTGCCGACCATGGGCGATACGACCAGGCCGGGATGCTGGGCCGGGTCGATCACTGCCGTCCCCGGTGCGACGTTCGGGCTCGGCACGGTCGGCTCCGCAGGCCGCGCGCGCGCAACGGCTGCCGGCGCATGACGGGCGACTCGCACCGACACGCCGCCTTGTTCGATCGCAATCTCCGTAAGGCCCGTTTCGTCGAGCAGCTTCGCCAGTTCCCGGATCACATCGTGATCGATGGCGGGCAGTTGCGGCGGGCTTTCCGGCTTTCGCGCCACGATCAACCCTTGCGACCTTCGGCGCCGATCAGGTCAGCAAGGCCGGTCATGGCAAGAGCGTAGCCTTCGATCCCGAAACCGCAGATCACAGCGCGCGCCACACGCGACACGTACGAGTGCCGGCGGAAAGATTCGCGGGCGTGGATGTTGGTGATGTGGACCTCGATGACAGGCGCCTCCATGGTGTGCAAAGCGTCGAGGATGGCGACCGACGTGGTCGTGTAGCCGGCCGGATTGATGATGAGGCCGGCGGCCTTTTCGGCGCGGGCTTCTTGAATCCAATCGACGATCTCGCCCTCGTGGTTGGATTGGCGAAATTCGACCGCAAGCCCGAAGCGCTGCGCCGCGGCGCGGCAGAGTTTTTCCACCTCGGCGAGCGTGGCGCGGCCGTACAGATCGGGCTCACGCGCGCCGAGCAGATTGAGGTTCGGGCCGTTGAGAACATAAACGGTTTTCGGCATCTCGCGCACCGCGCCGGGCGAAATCGGCGCCGGCGCCCGCCCGCCGCACCGCATCCCCTATGGCGGTTCGTTTATAGGGAACGCGATGGCAAAGGGGAAGCCGGCAGG
>JASHQS010000269.1 GCA_030038995.1 Xanthobacteraceae bacterium | reverse complement strand
AAGCGAACCGCTTGCCCCTACTTCCCAATCGCGCTCACATCCCCGCCGTTCCGATACGCCGGATGCTTCCAGCCGTCCTCGTCGTAATCGGCCATGCATTGCTCGACGAGTCCCAGCATGTCCTTGAACTCGCCGCTGCCCTGCGCCTGCTGCAGCGGAAAGATGCGCACCAGCTCGTGGCTGCCCGAATAGTTCATCTCATAGAGCTCGTGGCGGGCGCCGAACTCGCTGCCGATGGCGTCCCAGAGGAGCTTCATGGTCTTGATGCGGTCCTTGTAATCGATGTCGTTCGAGCCGCGCACGTATTTGGCCAGATACTTGTCGACGTCCGGGTTCTTGAAGTCGCGGGCGTGGGACGGCAGATAGATCAGGCCAGAAGCCACAACCTTCTCGATGATGTTGCGCACCGCCGGATAGGCTTCGGTCATGAACAGCCGGTAGGTGCTCGAGGCGCGCCCGTTCGGCAGCACCGCGCCCTCGACCCAGGGCTCCGGATTGTGCGCCATGGCGTCGGACAGCGACCAGAACAGGTTGCGCCAGCCGATCACCTCGCCGATTTGCGCCTGCACGCCGCGGAACGCTTCGACACCGGTTGAGCGCGCGGCCTTGTAGAGAAGGCCGGCCAAAAAATCGAGCTTGACCGCAAGGCGTGTGCAGCCCTGCATGGTGAAACCGTTGAAGAAGCCGGATTTCGGATAAAACGCCTTGAGCCGCTCGACGTCGCGGTGGATGAACACGTTCTCCCAGGGAATGAAGGCGTTGTCGAACACGAAGATGGCGTCGTTCTCGTCGAACCGCGAGGACAGCGGATAGTCCCACGGCGAGCCGGACGCGGCGGCGGCGAACTCATAGGATTGCCGGCAGATCAGCTTGATGCCCGGCGTGTTCATCGGCGCGATGAACATCACCACCATGGCCGGGTCGTTGATCTCCTGGCCCATGTTCTGGCCGAGGAAATTGTAATGGGTAAGCGCCGAGTTGGTCGCCACCACCTTGGCGCCGGAGACGTAGATGCCGGCATCGGTTTCCTTCTGGATGGTAATGTAGACGTCCTTGACCTGCTCGGCCGGCTTGTTGCGGTCGATCGGCGGGTTGACCAGCGCGTGGTTGAGATAGAGCACCGCCTCCTGGGAGCGCTTGTGCCAGGCGCGGGCGTTGTCGGCGAACTTGCCGTAGAACGCCGCATTGGCGCCGAGCGTATTGAGGAACGCCGCCTTGTAGTCGGGGCTCCTGCCGAGCCAGCCATAGGTGATGCGCGCCCAGGCGGCGATGGCGTCGCGCTGCGCCACCACCTCCTCGCGCGAGCGCGCCGCCTTGAAGAATTTGTGGGTGTAGCCGCCGGAGCCGGTATCGGTCGGCGCGGTCAGCACATCCTTGGTCTTGGCGTCGTGCAGCGCGTCGTAGAGGAGCGCGATCGAAGCGGCCGCGTTGCGGAACGCCGGATGCTTGGTCACGTCCTTCACGCGTTCGCCGTAGATGTAGACCTCGCGGCCGTCGCGCAGCGATTCCAGAAACTCGGCGCCGGTGAACGGACGCTTCTTGCCGGCGATGATGGCTTCGGGATGGTCGGGCATTGGCTACTCCATAAGCCGTCGTTCCGGATCGACGCGAAGCGTCGAGTCCGGAATCCATACTCACGGACGGTGGTTATGGATTCCGGGCTCGCGGGCTTCGCCCGCGCCCCGGAATGACATGTTCATTAATGCAGTGGCCGGACCTAATCCAGCGGCTCCACACGGCGCGGGCGGCCGGCGGTCCGGAAGGCGCGAAAATTATTCGGCAACAGTATCAACGCCGCGCGTGTCGCGTGCAGGGGCGATCCGGCCCGATCCTTTATGCAAACGCGCATGGTTCGCCCTTGTTCGTTTGGAACGCCGCTTCACCACGCGCGTTTTCGTTACGCGCGTTTTCGTTTTAGGAGGCGTCTCATGGTCGACAACACGAGCCCGTCCGAACAGCGCCGCAGCACCCGGCACGTTTTCCTGTGGGGCGGCGCCGGACTTTTGCTGGTGATCTGTGCGGCGATCCTGGTCTGGGTGTTCGTGTTCGTGCCGCAGGGCGGGCCCGGCCGCAATGGCGAGCCGCGCGCGGCCGGATCGACCGGGCAGATGTCCAACCTCGGTTCCGGCCAGAGCGCGGCGGCGAAGAACAACGCGGTGACGCCGCAGACCAACCAAGCTAGCGGCGCCGGCCAGAACGCGCCTGGCGCGGCGGCAGAGATCGAACAGACCGCCCAACCGCTCAAGCTCACCGACCAACAGCGTCAACGGATCCGCAGCTATTTCGCCAACCAGAAAGGCGACCGCACCGGCAGCGTCAACTTCACGCTGGCGATCGGCTCCGCCGTGCCTCAGAACGTGCAACTGCAGCCGCTGCCGGCTCAAGTCTCCTCGGCGCTCGGCGGCTATAAGGCCGACCAATACATCATCGTCGGCAGTCAGCTCGTCATCGTCGAGTCGAACGCCCGCCGCGTCGTCGCCATCGTGCCGGATATCGGGTGACGGCACCTCCATACCGCTCGTCCCTGCGAAAGCGCATAGGCGCTAACATAGCTGCGTTTCCCGGGCGCAGCGCAGCACGAAGCGCAGCGAAGTGGTGCGCTGCAGACCCGGGATCGTAACAAGTTGCGGAGTCTGGGACGGTCCCGGATCAGCGGTGCACCGCTTCGCGCTGCACCGCGTCCGGGAAACAGGCCTAAGTTAGCGCCTATGCGCGAAAGCGGGACCCAGGCAGAATGCCCTCTCTGAATACGCACTCCACTGGATTCCCGCTTGCGCGGGAATGAGCGGAAGACGAGGGGTGCCTGCGCGCTACTGCGCCGTGACCCGCCGACACGCCTCCCATAACCGAGCCGCGCTCGCCGGCATGTCGAGATGTGCGCCGGCGCCGTTCGGGATCGCATCGGCCACCGCATTCATGACGGCCGCGATCGCCGCGGTGGTGCCGGCTTCGCCGACGCCCTTGACGCCGAGCGGATTGGTGGTCGCCGGCACGTTGTGGTGGCCATCGCGCAGCGGCGGCACGTCGTCGGCGCGCGGCAGCGCATAATCCATGAACGAACCGGTGACGAGCTGGCCGCTGTCGGCATCGTAGATCGTTCGCTCCATCAGCGCCTGGCCCAATCCGGCGACCACCGCGCCGTGGAATTGGCCCTCGACGATCATGGGATCGAGCGTCCGGCCGCAATCGTCGACCGCGGTGTAGTTGGCCATCGTCATCGCTCCGGTCTGCGGATCGATCTCGACCTCGGCGATGTGCACGCCGTTGGGAAAGGTCTGCTCGGTTTGGGTGGTGGTCTTGGTGTCGAGGTCCTCGGCAATCTCGCCGCGCTTCTTCAGCGCGGCAGCGTGGGAAGCGACCTCGAACAGCGAGACGCGGCGGTCGGTACCGACGACCGCGAAATGTCCGGCCTTGAAGGCGATGTCGGCCTCGCCGGCTTCGAGCATTAAAGCGGCGACCGGCTTGCCCTTTTGCAGGATCGCATCGATCGCTTTGACCACCGAATGGCTCACCGTCATGCCCGAGCGCGACCCGACCGACGCGTAGCCGGGAAGCTCCAGCGCCGAATCGCCGTGACGATGCGGAATCCTGTCCGGCGCAATGCCGAGACGTTCGCCGATGAGCCGCGAAAATACCGTGGCGTGGCCTTGGCCGGTGTTCTGCACGTTGAGGCTGAGAACGAGCGTGCCGTTGCCGGGGAACGTCAGCAGCGCGGTTTCGGTGGGCGCGCCGCCGGAATGCTCGAGCGCGCAGCAGATGCCGAAGCCGCGATATTTTCCGCGTTTTTTGGCCTCGCGCCGGCGTTGTTTGAAGCCGTCGTAGTCGGCGAGCGCCAGCGCCTGGTCGAGGATCGGCGCGAAATCGCCGCTGTCGTAGGTGGTGCCGACCGGTGTCTTGTACGGCATCTGCGATTTTTTGATCAGATTGCGCCGCCGCAGTTTGATTGGATCGATGCCGGACACGCGCGCGGCCTCGTCGACCACGCGTTCGAGTGCGTAGCTCGCTTCCGGCCGCCCGGCGCCGCGATAGGGCGCGGTCGGCAACGTGTTGGTGAAGGCGCATTTGGCGCTGATGTCGATGTGCCTGATGTCGTACATGCCGGGCAGGCAGCGCGAAAAGCTCAAGGTCGGGATGGCGGCGCCGATCGAGCCCAGATAGGCGCCGACATTGCCGATATTGCGCACCCGCAGCGCCAAAAATTTCCCCTTGTCGTCGAGCGCCAGTTCGACCTCCGAATAGGTGTCGCGCGCCTGGTTGTCGCTGACGAACGCCTCGGAGCGCGTCGACATCCAGTGAATCGGCCGGCCGAACTTTTTGGCGCCGACCAGAAGGGCGATGTTTTCCGGATAGGCGCCGGTCTTCAGGCCGAAGGCGCCGCCGACGTCTTCGGTGACGACGCGCAGCCGTTCCTTGGGCAGATTCATGATGGCGAGGATGTTTTCGCGCAGCGTGCCGGCGCTCTGCGAGCAGGCGCGCATCGTATAGGCGTCCGTCGCGGGATCGTAGCTCGCGGTGGCGCCGCGCGGCTCCATCGAGTTGATCACCATGCGCTGATTCATCACCGCGATCTTGGCGACGTGTTTGGCGGAGGCGAAGATCGCCTCGACCTCGCGCGCATTGGCGTCCGCATCGGCGGCCGGACCCGGCCAGTCGACGGCGAGATTGCCGGGCGCCTGCGGCCACAATTGCGGCGCGCCGTCGCGCAGCGCCTCGCGCGCGTCCACCACCGGCGTCAGCGGCTCATAGTCGATGGCGACGCGTTCGGCGGCGTCCTGCGCGGCTGCCGCAGTCTCGGCGACCACCATGGCGATCGGCTCGCCGACATGCACGACCCGCTCGGTCGCCAGTGCCGGGCGGAACGGCATGACCAGCGCCTTGCCGCCGCGGCCCGGCAGCGGCGGATGCCGGCCGATGCTGCCGATGCCGGCCAAGTCCTTGCCGGTGAGCACGCCGACCACGCCGGGTGCTTTGCTCGCTGCCTCGACGTCGATGCCGAGAATGCGAGCGAACGCGTGCGGCGAGCGCACGAAATACGCGTACGCCTGGTTCGGCAGCGGCGCGTCGGCGATGTAGCGGCCGCGGCCGCGCACGAGCGGATCGTCCTCGACGCGGCCGTGAAATTCTGCGCGATGATCGGTTTCGGAATGGGTCGTGGCGTCCATTGTCATTCCTGAAATTTCGCTGGCGGCTATCGCCGGCCTTTATAGCGAAAATGGCCGGATGCTAAAGAGGCCGCTTCTTGGCCCCATGCCGGGAACGAGAGCTGGCAGCTTGCGCGGCTGCACGGCTTATGCGCACAACCGCGTGCCTCAGCGGGGGATAGAATAATGCCGCGCACCATCGATACCCACACCCACGTCCTCGACGACGACACGATCAAGCTCCTGCAGAAGGAGATCCCGCGCCTTGGGCTCAAGCTGACGCCGTTCGATGCCGACAACGCGGTGATCGAGGTCGCCGGCGTGCCGTACCGGCCGTTTCCGCGCGGCGGCCATGACGTCGAGCGGCGGCTTGCCGACATGGACAGCGCCGAGGTCGACGTGCACGTGCTGTCGGCGGCGCCGCAGACTTGGCTGTACGGCCAGGAGGCGCCGGTCGGCGCTGCGGCAGCGGCGATCCAGAACGAGGGCATTGCGCGGCTCGTCAAGCAAAAGCCCGACCGCTTCGTCGGCATCGCCACGCTGCCGATGCAGGCGCCGGAACGAGCCGCCGCGGAATTGCGCCGCGCCATGACCGCGCTCGGCCTGCGCGGCGCCATGATCGGCTCCAATGTGGGCGGCAAGAATCTCGACCATCCGAGCTTCGAGCCGCTGTGGGCGGCGGCCGCCGAGCTCGACGCCTTCTTCATGATCCATCCCGGCAACGTCGCCGGCGCCGACCGGCTGCGCTCATATTATCTCAACAACCTGATCGGCAATCCGGTCGATACCACGATCGCGGCGGCATGCCTGATCTTCGGCGGGGTTCTGGAGCGTCATCAGAATTTCAGACCGGTGATGGCGCATGGCGGCGGCTTCACGCCGTACCAGGGCGGCCGCTGGGTGCACGGCTGGCACGTGCGTCCCGAGCCCAAGGTGCATCTAAAACATTCGCCGGAGCAATATCTCGACCGCTTCCGCTACGACACGATCTGCCATTCCAAGGCGGCGCTTGAATTTCTCATCGGCTCGTGCGGCGCCGACCGCGTGTTTCTCGGCAGCGATTATCCTTACGATATGGGCATGATGGATTGCGTGCGGCACGTCCGTTCGCTCGACATCGCGCCGGCCGATTGCAATACGATTCTGGGCGGCCATGCCGCAGCGATTTTCACGCTGCCGGCAAACAAAGCTCAAGCGTAGTTTGTAGGGCGGGCTGAGCGAAGCGAAGCCCACGCGGTTCATCGCAGGAAGTGCAGCGTGGGCGCGGCGCGGAGCGGAGCTTGTCATCGGGCCGCGCTTCGCGCGGGCCCGTTGGCGCCTTTGCCGACGCTGCGAACGCGCAGCAAACTTAAGCGTCATGGAGCCGATCATGGGCGAACAGAAAGACCGCCGGGAAACCGTGTCGCGCCGCGTGATGCTCACGGGCGCGGCGCTCGGGCTCGGTGCCGCCACGACGGGGGACGGCCACCATCCGCGCCGAGGCGCCGGGATTATGGATTGCGGGCCGCCTCGCTTCCGCCTAGGCGCTCCGCGCTGGCGCGGACTCAAAATCCGCCGTAGCTCGCAGAGCGAGCGGAGGCGGGTCGCTCGGCCCGCAAACGGGAACGAATTGCCCGGATTTCGTTCGATGCCGCTTTAATGAATTTTTCTTAGTTAATTCAATATCTTAGAAGATAAAAGAGCACAAAAGGGGGTCGGGAAAACCAACATTCTGCTGAAAAACTTTAATAACTTTCTCGCTTCGGTTCCAATCTGTTCACCCCATGGATTCCGCTAATGTTCACGGCGAAAATGGCTTTTTCAGCGGCCTGCTGGAGTGTTTTTCGATCGGACTGCGTCAGCGGCGCCATGCGCGTTGGGGACCGGCCGTCGGCCGACCCCGTTGGATGAAAGTAACGCGCTGATATGTCAAGCTGGGCTAATCTCGCTTCGCCATGCCGCGCATCTCAGGAGCGAAGCGACGAAGCAATCCGGAGCGCGGTGCACCGGCTCCTGGATTGCTCCGCTACGCTCGCAATGACGATGTGAGTACATCGGCCTAAATCATCGCGCTATAGTATCCAGGCTCCCGATGCTCCGTCCCGGCAGCTTCGCGCTCACTCTTCTGCTGTCGCTGTTGACCGGGCTCGGCCCGTTGTCGATGGACATGTATCTGCCGTCGCTGCCGGCAATCGGCCAAGCGCTGCAGGCCTCGACCGCGCAGGTGCAGCTCACCATTTCGAGTTATCTGTTCGGCTTTGCCGCGGGGCAGATCGTTTACGGCCCGGTCTCCGACCGGTTCGGCCGGCGGCCGGTGATCCTGGCGGCGCTGGTTTTGTACGCGATCGGCAGCGTGTTGTGCACCGTCACGCAATCGATCGAGACCTTGACCGCGGTGCGCTTCCTCCAGGCGCTCGGCGGCGCCGGCGCCATCGTGCTGGCGCGCGCCGTGGTGCGCGATCTCTACAGCGGCGTGCGCGCGGGGCGCGAATTGTCGCTGATGGGATCGATCACCGCGTTCGCGCCGATCGTGGCGCCGGCCATCGGCGGCGTGCTGCAGACCGCGTTCGGCTGGCGGGCGAGTTTTATTCTCCTGGTGGTCTTCGCTGTGTTCGCCGGTGCGGCCGCCGCCGGGCTGTTGCCGGAAACGCTGAAAGAGCGCACGCCCGGGCCGTTTTCGCTGAGCGCCATGCGGGCGCTTTATCGTTCGGTGCTGGTGCATCGCGGCTTTCTGGCCAATCTCGGCATTTTGACCGCGAGCTTCGTCGGCTTGTTCGCCTGGGTTTCGGGCGCCTCCGTGGTGATGCAGGGCGTTTACGGCCTGTCGCCG